>NZ_KB905907.1:0-10245 GCF_000381105.1 Thioalkalivibrio sp. ALE12
CGCGGGCCCATCACAAGCACATGAAGAGCACCAACATGCTCGAGCGGCTGAACGAGGAGATCCGCCGCCGGACCCGGGTGGTCCGGATCTTCCCCAACACCCACAGCTGTCTACGCCTGGTACGGGCCCTGGCCGTCGAAATCCACGAAGGCTGGCTGGAGGACAACCGCTACCTGAACATGGATCTGCTCAAAGAGCACAAGAAAATCCTGCTGAGGCAGGCCGAGGCCGCCTGAGCCATACCGACCAACCGAACATGGCTGACTCACTTCTGCACAACTTGACGCACACAACCAACAGCCCCCGAGGCCCACATCAGCGATCCAATCCACGAACCGACCGCCTGAACCCGATACCGCCGGCGATAGCGCCACCCCTAACCGATAGCGCCACCCCTAACTATTTTGTACAATCTGTACCTAATAGACAGAAGGGAACCGACATGCGTACCGTCAGCGCAAGCGAAGCCAAGCAGGGCTTGGCAGCCGTCATCGAATCCGCGCGCAAGGAGCCCGTCATCATCCAGCGCCAGAAACGCGATGTGGCCGTGGTCCTTTCGCCCGAAGAATACGAGCGCCTGGTCCACCTGAACGTGAATGAGTTCCGCCGGTTCTGCGACCAGATCGGTGGCAAGGCCGAAGCGGCCGGCCTGACCCAGGAAAAGCTCGACCAACTGCTAGGAGCCTGACGGACTTGGGACTGATCTGCTGCGCGTGCGGGAGAGCGGCCCCTTTTGCCGCTCTCCCTCGTTACATAGCCCCACTATGCGCCTCGAGAGACCGGCAAAACGGACTCGCTCTCCCCACACGCTCGCGACGATCGCCCAAGTCCGTCAGGCTCCTGGCCGATGACTGACCCCGCCCGGCAGGGCCGATGGGTACTGGACACCAACCTGCTCGTCAGTCGCCTCCTGGTTCCATCCGGCCCTGCGGCGCGGGCCGTTGACCACGCTCTCGACCGGGGCATTCTCCTGGTCTCGGAGGCCACCCTCGACGAGCTCGTCCAGGTTCTCTCGCGCCCCAAATTCGATCCCTACATCAGTCAAGCGGAGCGACAGCAGTTCATCCGCCTGCTGGGGGGCATTGCACGGTTCGTTGCGATCACCACCCCAATCACGGCCTGTCGCGATCCGAAAGACGACAAGTTCCTCGAAGTCGCCGTCCACGGCGAGGCCCATGCCATCGTCACCGGAGACGCCGACCTGCTCGACCTCGATCCCTTCCACGGCATCCGCATCCTCCGCCCAGCCGATCTACTCGCCCAGCGCTGAACCGCACCCGCACCAAAACCACTTGTCGGGCAGAGCCTTGTCCACCCTGTAGGAGCCGCCTTGGCGGCGAAGCACCTGCCAGCGCGTAATCCGCCCCGTCGCACCCCTGGCCCACCGGCCACCGCGCTGCGAAGAGCCGGGGTCGCCTCCAGTGACAAAACCCCCAAACAAACTGACCGCCCGCGTCACTTGGGGTGACCATTTTTGTCACGTGACACATCTGAACCGCCGTATGTCGTGACCCAAACCCCAAACCGAATGGCCACACAGCGCTGTTTATCCGGGTTCTGATGTTCCTGGCACACCCATTGCGTCTACTGAGACAGCTGCCCACGGGGTGGCCGGGCCTCCGGCCCAGCTTTCATCACATCAAGGGAGTACGACCATGCAGAAGAAGACCGCCCAGCAGGGCTTTACGCTTATCGAACTGATGATCGTTGTGGCGATCATCGGGATTCTGGCTGCGATTGCGCTGCCGGCTTATCAGGATTACACGGCGCGGGCTCAAATGTCTGAGGCTATGAGCCTTACCAGCGGTGCGCGCACCGCAGTTGCCGAGACATATGCGACCACTGGTGATTGGCCCAGCAACAATGACGAAGCCGGTCTCTCAACAGCCACCGAGATTACCGGTTCCTACGTTGAGTCAGTCACGGTTAGCGGCGATGGGGTTATTACCGCACAACTTTTCAACGCCGCTCCTGTTCAAAATCAGATTCGTGGAGACGATCTTGTGCTGACCCCCACTGACGAAGATGGCTCGGTATCGTGGGAATGCAGCGGTTCGGCCGACTCGAAATTCTATCCCGCATCCTGCCGTTAAGATAAGAAAACTGCTAGCAGGGTAAGGACGCCCTCTTGAGTTAAAAGGGGACAGATTTATTTTCCCCTCTCCAAACCCCGGCCTCGTGCCGGGGTTTTTTGTGCTGGTCCATCCTCCGGGACACCCACTTTGCCATAAGCCGCATTCGCCGAAGCCGCCTGGCTCAGACTCCGCTGCTACATCCCGCACTCCCTCACCCCCCAAATCGACCAGGATCCGCCTGGGTCGCCGCCGTGGCGTGTCCAGGACCGACCGCCAGGAGACACGAATTCCGTTCCCTTCCGAGTGGATCCGGCTCTCGCGATTGCGCGCACCGATTCTTGTACATACAATAAGTCAATGGAGATCGAGTTTGACGCAGACAAGGACGCTGCGAACCTCGCGAAACACGGGGTCTCACTTGGCGATGCCCTGAGCCTCGAATGGGATACGCTCCTGGCCATGGAAGACTGTCGGAAGAGCTATGGCGAGTGCCGAATGCTCGGATATGCATTGATGGGCAACCGCTTGTATTGCGTCGTATTCACCGATCGATCGTCCGTGCGGAGAATCATCAGCCTGCGCAAAGCCAACAACCGGGAGATTGCGCGTTATGTCGAAATCACTAACGCTACGTAGCGGTCGTCGGGTCGTCTTGAACGACTCCGACGAGGAATCGTCCATTCAGGCCGGAATCGATGCCGATTCAGAGACCCGGGAGCCTTCCGAAGACGAGACGAAAGCCCTGCGACGCGTCGGTCGCCCACCTCTGCCTGTGACTAAAGAGCGCATCACGATCCGTCTGTCGCCAGACGTCGTGGAAGCATTCCGCGCCACCGGAAAGGGTTGGCAGACGCGAATGGACTCGGCTTTGAAAGACTGGCTCAAGGACCATAGCCCGACTTCTAATAATCGTTAGTGCTCGGCTCTGCGGCAGGGGCCGGGCCTTCTGGAGCCGGACCTTCTGGAGCCGTGGAACGGGCCTTCTGGGACACCCACTTTCCTCGGCCGCC
The DNA here is from genome assembly GCF_000381105.1 of Thioalkalivibrio sp. ALE12. Taxonomy (NCBI): domain Bacteria; kingdom Pseudomonadati; phylum Pseudomonadota; class Gammaproteobacteria; order Chromatiales; family Ectothiorhodospiraceae; genus Thioalkalivibrio; species Thioalkalivibrio sp. ALE12. The sequence continues at coordinate 3,086 of NZ_KB905907.1, forward strand.
CAACTTCCTCGGCCGGTCCCTGCGAGGGCATACCGGAACCGCAGGCACACCCAGTTTGCTTGCCGTGCTCCTGAAAACCTTCAGGACAATGGCTATGCTATCGGCAGGAGCGCAACGGACATGCGTTCCGGCAGGCCTACTCCACGGAAGGAGTTCATCATGACCGAACCCCGCTCGACCCTCGTCTCTCTGGACGATACGCCCTGGTACCACGTGGTCTCGCGCTGCGTGCGGCGCGCCTTTCTGTGCGGCCACGATGCGCACACCGGCCGCTCCTTCGAACACCGGCGAGGCTGGATCGCCGACCGCATCAAGCAACTCGCTTCGGTATTCGCCATCGACATCGCGGCCTACGCGGTGATGAGCAACCACTTTCACATCGTCGTCCGGGTGGACGACACGCGGGTCCAGGGCCTGGGGCGGGACGAAGCCCTGAGTCGATGGACTCAACTCTTTGCCGGACCGACCCTGGTGCAGCGGTATCTGGCGGATGCGGAACGGCTCGGTCAAGCGGAAATCGAGCTCGTGGACGCTTGGGCGGAGACATATCGCTCGCGTCTGGCTGATCTTTCGTGGTTCATGCGCGTGCTGAACGAGTCGATCGCACGGCAAGCCAACGCCGAAGACGGGGTGACAGGACGCTTCTGGGAAGGACGCTTCAAGAGCCAGGCGCTCCTCGACGAACAAGCTGTCCTGACCGCCATGGCCTACGTTGACCTCAACCCCATCCGGGCCGGGATCGCGGATACACCCGAGCGTTCGGATTACACATCGGTTGCCGAGAGGGCCGACCTGCTCCTCAGGTTGGCCATGGACGACGACCCGCAAACCTGCGGGTCACCGAGGATCGATGCGGCCGATTCAACGAAAGGGTGCATGAGACGCTCGTACCGAATCGCCAGGGCGGTCGGACATCAGTGGCGTGCGGATCCACAGGATGCAGAATCCCTGAACCTCGAGTGGGCCCTGAATCGTCTGCCGGGTGCCCCGCTAATGCCATTCGATGCCACTGGCCGGACGGAACCGGCGGTGCCCTTTGGGTTCGAGGACTACCTGCAGCTCGTGGAGGCAACCGGCCGCGTGATCCGCGAAGACAAGCGCGGCTTCATTGATGGTGCAACCCCACCCTTGCTGGTACGTCTGGGAATCGACCCAGACCAGTTCATCCTCACCTCCAGCCGCTTGCTGCGGCAATTTGGCAGCGTGGTGGGGACACCGGGTCGCATCACGGCCCGGTGCGACGCGCGCCAGACCCGCTATCTGCGAGGCATCGGGGCCGCCCGCAAGCTCTTCCCCACTCGCGCTGCCTGACACCGTCGACCGCCATACAGATGCCAACGACCGGGATTCGCAGACGCTCTGCGCCATTAATATCCGCCGGGACACCCACATTGTTGGCTCAATTCGGCCCGAATGGAGATCGTAGCCTTGCTTCGGGACACGGACTTCGTCTCCGCCCATTACCGCTACGCTTCCCGGGAAGGTATGATATGACCATCTACATGGTCAGGAGAGTGCGGGATGTCCGAGCCAACGGTTAGCCTGGCGAATGCCAAAGCCCACCTGAGTGAGCTGGCGGAACGTGCTGCTGCAGGTGAATCCATTCTCATCACCAAGCGAGGCAAGGCCGTCGTACGCCTTTCCAGCGCCACCACACCCAGGAAGCCGATCGATGCGAATGTGCTCCGTGCAGTCACGGATACCCAGCACAACAGTACCGATGAGACCTTCATCCGTCGTATGCGTGATGATGCTCGCTACTGATGCGCTATCTGGATACCAGCGTCCTGGTGGCAGCCCTCACTCGCGAGCCCCGAACCGAGGACATGCAGAATTGGCTGGCGGCACAGGGCGCCGGTTCGCTGTGCCTCAGTGAGTGGGTGCTTACGGAGTTCTCCGCGGCCTTGTCCATGAAGGTTCGAATGGAGATCCTGACACCCCGGGAACGGGCGACCGTGCTTGGCGCATTTGCGGCGTTGCGGGAATCGTCACTCTCGACCCTGCCGGTCTCGTCTATCGATTACCACACCGCTGCCCTCTTCGCCGACGATCATGCCTCCGGGTTGCGCGCGGGCGACGCCGTTCACTTGGCCATTGCGTACAACCACGGCGTGGAACTTTGCTCCCTCGACAAGACGCTCGTGGCCGCTGCAGAACCCATGGGCGTGAATGCGACGCTGCTGTAGATTGCCGAGAATTCAGTTCTGCGGGACATCCACTTTGGCGACCATTCGTTGGCGCGGTGGCACATCCACTTTGGCGCGATGTCATCCCGGCCGGAGCGAAGCCAGGCGCCGGGATCTCCCGCGTAGAGGCAGCCCCAATCATCGAGATCCCGGATAACCGCTTCGCGGTTTGCGGGATGACCGGTGGGTGGGTGCGCTCTCTCAGGACACGCACTTTGATGCTGCGTCCTTTGTTGCTGGGCCCAATTCGACCGCAGGACACTGGGCGGAAGTTTACTTTTGGTTCCCCAAGCACCGGCGCGCGGTCGGGCATCTTATTGCCAGAGGCAGGATTCGCTGATGCACCTGGCAGTTTGGGCAGGTCCGGCGCGGGCGGGGGCTTCGCCTGCAAGCAGGCTCCGACCGCCCATCGCTCGCGAACGCAGGACTCGAACGCGACCGTACGGGACAAGCGCTAGGATTACCGGGACGTCCACTGGACCCGGAAGAACCTCGCGGACACCTCACCTGTTCTGCAGCACTACGGAGATGTCAGGATTGGGATCAAGAGTTACCGGGGCGTAGAACGAGAAAGGGCCGCCCCGGATTCCCTTCCTGGACGACCCTTTTGGGGCTTCCTTGCCCCGAGGCACAAGCTAACAGAACCGATGTGGATTGCCAGCCGCGTGGCGAACATTTCCATGAGCGGTCGATTTCGATCTCTTAGCGGTAGTTTTTGATGGAATATTTTTCCATTTCGCCGAAATCGCGGCAGCCACCCACGAGGGTCCAGCTACTCTCGATCGTGGGCCGTGGGTCGCTCCAGAGGGTCGGGGTGATGCTCACGCGGGCAGGGGCTTCGCGGCCGAGGCCGCTCCTACATGGCGTGGCGTTGCCGCTTCGGTCGGGCGGGCCAGGTGAAGCGTGTGGCTCGATGCGCAGTCCGCGCGTCAGGTCTGGAACAATTGGTTGGCGGGGGCGGGTCGGCCGAGGAGGTAGCCCTGGCCGGTGGCGCAGCCTTCGCGTAGCAGGAAGCTGCGCTGGGGTTCTTCCTCCACGCCTTCGGCGATCAGGTCCAGTTCCAGGGCGGCGGCCAGTGCGATGATGGCGCGGATGATGGATTCGTTGTGGCGGGAGTGGCCGATGTCGCGCACCAGGGACTGGTCGACCTTCAGGCGATGCAGCGGCAGGCGGCGCAGGTGCGCCAGGTTGGAGTAGCCGGAGCCGAAGTCGTCCATGGCCAGTCGGACCCCCAGGCTGTCCAGGCGGCGCAGGATCGCCAGGGCCCGTTCCGGGTCTTCCATGATCATGGTTTCGGTCAGTTCTACCTCGAGACGTTCCGGGGCGATGCCGTGGCGCTCGAGGGTCTCGCGCACGGTCGCAACCAGCGCCTCGTCATGGAGCTCGCGGGCCGAGAGGTTCACGGCCATCATGGGGATGTGTCGGCCCGCCGTGTCCCAGATGGCGAGCTGGCGACAGGCCGCTTCCAGCACCCAGCGGTCGATCGATACGATCAGCCCCGTCTCCTCCGCCAGCGGGATGAACTCCGCGGGGGATACCATGCCGCGGCGCGGATGGTTCCAGCGGACCAGGCTCTCCACCCCCACACACTCGCCACTGGCGAGGTCGAACTGGGGCTGGAAGTGGAGCACGAATTCCTCGTTGGCGATGGCCTGGCGCAGGTCGTTTTCCAGAAACAGTCGGTGCTCCGTCAGGGCGCCCATCTCCGGGGTGTAAGCGCACCAGCCGTCACCGCCACGGGCCCGCGCCGCCTGCATGGCCAGTTCGGCCGCGGTCAGCAGCTCCTCCCGGGTCTGGCCGTCGTCCGGGAAGCGGGCCACACCGGCGCTCACGGTGAGTACCAGGCTGCGCCCCGAGGTCTCGAAGGGGGCGCGCAGGGTATCCAGCAGGGTCTGCATGAAGGATTCCAGACCGTCGTGTTCCGGGGTCTCCGCAATCAGGCAGAATTCGTCCGCGCCGACGCGCGCGATGGTGTCCTGGGGTGTCAGCGTCTGGCCCAGGCGTTGCGCGATCCCCTGCAAGACGGTATCGCCCGCCGAGGTCCCCAGGGTCTCGTTGACGTTGCGGAAGCGGTCGAGGTCCAGCAGCACCACCCAGCGCGCCTCGCCATCGGCCATCGCGCGCTCCACCGTGTGCCCGAGGCGATCCTGCAGCAGCGTTCGGTTCGGCAGCCCGGTACGGGTATCGAAGTGCGAGATCTGGCGCAGCTGCTCCTTCTGCTCGATGCTGTCGGTCAGATCGGTCCAGGCGCCGACGATTTCCTGCTCGCCCCGACCGCTCGCGCCGGGGACCAGCCGCATCTCGTCGCGCACGTGGCGCAGCTTGCCCCAGCCATCAAACAGCCGGAATTCGCGCACCACCTCGCCGTCGGTCAGCAGCCGCTGATTCTCCTGCAGGGCACCGACCCGATCCTCGGGGTGCAGTTGCTGTTCCCACCAGCCGGGGCGCAGCGCGGCAGCCGGATCAACCCCGAACAGACGCTGAATGTTGGGACTCACCCACTGTGGCGTGAGATCCGAGGAGGCGAGCTGATAGATCACCGTCGGGCCGCTGTCGATCACATGCTCCAGCCGCTGGTTGGCGGCCGCCAGCTCCCGGGTACGTAGACGCACCTGCCAGCGCAACAGCAGTCCCGCGACCGCCAGGAGCAGCACCAGGCCCAGCGCGGAAAACAACGCCCAGCGGACCCAGCCCGGCAACCCGGGCGAATCATCCGCCAGCAGGGTCTCGGCAAGGGCCCGCTGATAGGGCGAATCCGCCAGGGGCTTCCATTGATCCAGATAGGCGTCGATCACGGCCAGGTACTCGCCATGCCGCTCCGGCGTGGCCGCGTAATAAAGGCCCACCTGGCCGAAGGTGATGGGGGTCTCCACCAGGCCGAAGGCCCTGGCATGCTGGCGACCGTAGAAGTTGTTGCTGACCGCCGCGACAGCCTCGCCTTCCCCAACCGCCGCGAGGACCGCCGGCAGGCTGGTGAAGGTGACCAGTTCGTACTCGAGGTCCGGATCGCGCATCTGCTCCTGTCGCAGATGGCTTTCCTGCACGGAGCCTTCCAGTACGGCGAGCCGCCGCGAGCCAAGCGCTTCCAGGCTGCTGAAGCCGGATTGCGGGAAGGCGTACACCTGGCTCCAGCCCTGCACGACCGGGATCTGGTGAAAGTCGAGAAACTCGTCGCGCATCTCGGTCAGGGCCACGTCCGGCATCAGGTCCAGCCGGCCCTGGCGCAGATCCAGCAGGCACTGAGCCCACTCGCAGGGGATATACTCGATCTGCCAGTGTTCGCGTCGGGCAATGGAGTCCAGCAGGTGCACGAACAGACCACCGGCCTCGCCCTGCGCGTCCACGCTAACCTTGGGCGCGTTGTCGTACACGCCTACCCGCAGTTCCGCCTCGGCGAACGCCTGCCCGGCCGGCAGCATTGCGAGCAAGCACGCGGCCGCCGCCCCCACGAGGGCCGTCCATGGCCTACGACATTGCGCCGGTTTACGGGATCGAGTCAGACCGGCGCCCGGAGGCATTGCATACTCGTCCGACACGTTAATCGAACTCCCTGGGCGGTATAGCCTCCAGCATAGTGCCACGGCTTTGATCCTGCTGCGCGCCGGCACCGGAGTCGCGCCTATTCCACCAGCACGCGATCCCGGCCGGCTGCCTTGGCCGCGTACATCAGGTTGTCCGCGCGCCCCAGCACATCGTCCAGCGTATCCCCCGCGCGGAATACCGTGATCCCGAACGAACCGGTGACCGGTACTCCCGCAATCGGCTCGGAAGCCAGGGCCGCCCGGCAGCGCTCGGCCAGCTGCTGCGCCTCGTGTGCTGAGGTCTCCGGCGCCACGATCAGGAACTCCTCCCCGCCCCAGCGGGCGACGAAGTCCGGCTCGCGCAGGTTGGCCTCCAGTCGACGCGCCACACCCTCGATCACGGCATCGCCACAGGCGTGACCATGCGCGTCGTTCACGGCCTTGAAGTGGTCGATATCCATGCCGATCACCGCGACGGGATGCCCGTAACGCGCCACGGCCGCGGCCTGGCGGTCCAGAAAGGCCTCCGCGGCCCGGCGATTCGCAAGTCCGGTCAGGGGGTCGGTGCGCGCGGCCCGCGCCATGGCCTCGGACCGGACCAGGGCATCCTTCACCGTGTCACGCATCGAGGTGGCAATACTGGCCAGCACCAGCAGCACACCGAGGAACAGGTGCACCCGCAACAGATAGACCGCCGTCTCGGTGGCAAGCGTACCGTCCAGGGCCTCCCCGATTACCCCGGCGAGCGCGATGAGCGACGCAACGATCAGGATAGCCAGCCCAGCGCGCAGACCCGCGCGGTGATCCAGCATCACGAACGCCGCGAGGATCACGATACCCACCGCCCAGTAATGCCCGCCGGCCAGGACCAGAAGACGGTCGTCCAGGGAACCCCCCGCATGAAAATGCCAGGCCAGCCGCGAGAGGACGATCGCGGCAACAAGAGCCAGCATCCAGGGCTCCAGCCGCGCGAGCCAGTCGGGCCGGCGCCAAAGGGTCAACCACAGGCCCGCCAGCAGTGCGGCAAAGAGCGGATAGAGGTACGCCAGGAACGGATCACCGGGACCGCGGATCGACCAGCTCAGCAGGAAGATCGCCACCCCGCCCGCCAGCGCCACCAGGTATACGAGGCGCTTGCGGGCCTGCAGTTGTGCCGCTTCGGCATGAGCACCGCCGCTGGATGGATCGACCATCGCCTGATCCCCGATCGGGCGGACGGACCGCCGCTGATGAATGGCTCCCGGGCCGACCCTCGCGCACGCCCCGGGGTGCCCCGAGCATGCCGGGCGTCATCACGCGGGACAATCCCGACCACGCAAAAGGCCGCCCGGGGGCGGCCTTTTGCAGCTACTGCAATGATGGAGGCTGGGGTCTCTACCCTATTTCAGCGGCAAGGCGTTGAATCGCGGGCGTCTCACGCCGGCTGATCGTCGCTTATACCCGCATTTTTACC
>NZ_KB905907.1:10345-304386 GCF_000381105.1 Thioalkalivibrio sp. ALE12
CAGGGAGAAACAAGGAAATGGCTCTGTGAGGCCAAAAAAAGGGGCGTATGGAACGCCCCGGAACACGGAAAAACAGGGAAATGGAGGCTGGGGTCTCTACCCTATTTCAGCGGCAAGGCGTTGAATCGCGGGCGTCTCACGCCGGCTGATCGTCGCTTATACCCGCATTTTTACCCGCAGATGGCGGGCCGGGGACTATTGCGGGACTCGCGCGCTTGAGCCACGGAAGCCATTATAGAGGGGCAGACAAAGTAGGAGTGTTCTATGGACCTGGAGCTGGCGCTGACGATCGCGCGAATCCTCGTGATGATCCTGATTATGGTCGTGGGCTCGCTGATCGCGGACCGCTACTACGACAGGGCTGACGAAGCCGATGACGCGGCGACTGGCTTCAGGGAGAATCTGAAGGGGAGCGCGGTGTTCTTCTCTGCCTTGGCGTTGACTGGAGCCTTTTTCGTTGGGTCCATCATGCTGCAGTCTGCGGTGCTGGGCGGGCCGCTCGATTGAACCACTTTACCAGCGCCCAGGCGAACCTGACGCGGTGCATGCCCTACATCCTGGCGGCACCGCTGGTCTATGCGGGGATGATCGTCGTCTGGATGGGGTTCACCAACGGCCTGTCGCCGATGCTACCCGATCCGATCTTCAGGATCTTCGCACTGGTGACGCTGGCCGGCTACCTCGCCATCCTCATCAGCCCGCTCTGGTATATCCCGCGCCGGTACGATCCGAACACGACCGTTCGCAGCGTGCTCATGGGCGTGTGCCCGATGCTGGTACTGCCGATCGGGCTTTCGTTCTACTGACCGTCCACGTCCGGCACGTACATGCCCCGCTGCATCAGCAGCAGGCGACGCATGCCCGGCGTCAGCTTCTGGTCGCCCCGCATGGACTCGAGATCGTCGCGCAGGTCGTCCATCGGTGACCGCCGCGACATCAGGCCGGCTTTCATGGCTGCCTCGCGGAATGTCGAGTCGATCCGCTGGATCCGCTGGAAGCTGTCCGGGCCCACGCGCTCCTCGGCCCAGCGCAGGAAGTCCCGGCGCTCTTTCTCGGACGGGCTCTCGAACACCCGGGCCGGCTGATAGGCTCGCACGGAGGCCTGCAGCGACATCATCGTGCGGTCGAACTCCTCGCGCGTTTCGGCCTGCTCGATCACCTCCAGGGCAATCTGCCGCGCCCGTTCGGACTCGCCCAGCAGCAGGGCCTTGTTGATCCGGCGATTGTACGGCGTCATTTCCGTATGCCCGATCCGATCCGGGGCGCGGCGCTTGTTCTCCAGGCCGATGTCATCCGAGTAGCGGCGCACCATCTTGCGCACGTACCGGCGATCACGCTGCGCGGCTTCCCACTGTGCCTGCCGCCAATCGGAGACGTGCGAAAGGCCCATCAGGGCGGCTCGGTTCCAGGTGCGGTACAGCGACCACTGGCCCTCGGTGAAGTCGTGCAGGTCGCGCCAGTCCAGGGTGCCCTGTTCGAACAGGCGCATGCCGATGTCCACGCCGTCACGGATCGGAGACAGACCCGGCGGGTCGATCGGGGACTTCACCCGCTGCCGGTCGGCCACGTCATGGACGAACTGCGCGTAGTTGCCGAAGAACCCGAGCGAGCCCACCGACATATTGGAGTGCCAGAAGCGCCAGGCGGCGAGCACCGCGGCCTCGGCGTATTCACCCTGGGCCAGCTGCTCCTCGATCTCCTCGAAGTCGGGGCCCGGATCCTGGTAGCCGAACATGCCTTCGCGCAATGCGGCCAGGGCCGTGCCGGACACCCCGGCCACGGCGAAGAACCGAATCAGGGGCGTGATCGTGCGCACGCGCTTCTGGTGCTGCTCGCCGCCCACCTCGACGTCCACGACCTCGCCACCCTTCACCACGGAGTCGATCGCTGGCTTCAGGTGGTTGATCCAGAACATGCGGGACAGCTGGGTGCCGAACTTCTGGTACTTGAACAGGAAGCGACCCACCGGGGTATCGGTGAACACCGGAACCTGGTTGACCCGATAGCTACCCTGGGTCAGGTTCACCGCCTTGCGCAGGAACCGGTCGGTCTCGGGGCCCTCGCCGTTCTCATCCAGAATCTGCCGGTAGTCGAAGCCCTGGCGCTTGAACCAGGCCACTGCCTGCAGGCTGCGCTTGCTCGTCACGTCCTTGTTCCAGCGGGCAATGGAGTCCTCGAGGAACGTCTTGGCCGTGAGCATCGCATGCGAGCGGATGAAGATCTCCGCCGGTGTGTAACCGCCGATCTTGAGCATGAAGCTGGTGAAGTTGCTTAAACGTTCCGGCACGCCCTGCTGCTGCGCGTCGTGCATGAAGGTCAGGTAGTCGTTGATCAGGATGCCCTTCTGTGTGCCCATCTCCAGGGCCCCGCCGAAGTCGGCCAGCTCCTTGCCCAGCGCCCGAATCGACGGCCATACACCGTAGGCCTGGAAGTTGAGCGACGTCCCGCCGATCAGGTTCAGGGCCGCGGTCGCCGGGTTACCCAGCATCGCGCCGGTGGCGAAGATGTTGAGGGCCCCGATGAACTGCGTGATCATGCTCGCGTCGGTCGTGTTGTAGACGCGCTGCTGCACCTGGTCCAGGTAGTTCTGCGTGTTCTGGTCCGTGGTCAGGCGCTTCGCCTTGTCGAACACGTCACCTTCGGCATCCACGTCGGCCTGACCAAACGCCTCGATCTGGCTCACACGCTCGGCCCAGCGATCCTTGTACAGCATCGCCGCGTCCCAGCTGTAGTCGTAGAACCACTCGGGCAGCGGATCCTTGCGCGCCTTCTCCACGCCTGCGAAGTAGTCGTTGCTCGTCTCGCGGGAGAAGTAGTTACGCACGTAGGTCTGCGCCTCGGCGGCGTCCTCGATCATGCCCGCGGCCAGCAGCTCGTCCTGGATGCGCTGCCAGGTCTCCGGGTTGCCGGCCGGGTGCATCAGGGCTTGCTGCACCTCGCGCTTCATCACGCGCGGGAAGAAGCCCTTAACCCGGCCAATCGGGCGCCAGCCGCCCTCAGCCTCGTCGTAGACCTGAACGCCGACCTCCTGGTTGTCTCGGCCGGATAGATCGGCGACTTGATCCCAGGCCTCGATCAGATTGCGTACCCGCTTCGGGCCCTCCTCGCGGATCAAGCGCGCCTCCTCGGTTCGGCCGTTCTCCTTCGCTGCCTGATACCGCTCGAACAGGCGGAACAGCTCACCCCGGCGCTTGCGGTTCAGGCTCGGGATCTCCTTCATCGCTGGCCGGATGATCGCGTTCACCCGGCCCATGCGCATACGGGTTCGATCGAAGAACTGGTCCACGGCGTCCGCCACATGGGCCAGCTGCTCGTGCCGGCGCAGGATGTCCGATGCCGAGTCCCACATGCCGCGCAGCCGGGCCAGTTCCGCATAGCGGTTTTCGATCGCCGGCATGTTGTCCAGGTCCGGGCGCGACGGGCTGGACTTCTCGCCGCGGCTGAACCGAATGTCGTCGGTGTCGGCGTCGAAGGTGCCCTGGTTGCCGGTGGCGGATTTGACCTGCTCAGGAGAAAACGCGATCACTTCGCTGCCATAGACGTGCGCGCGTGCTTCACCAAGGCGGTTGAACCCTGGGTTGATCCAAATCGCGCCGTCGTACCCTTGCTCCTGGAGGCTGGCGATTGCCTCCGCGTCGGACGCCAGGTTGTAGATCCCGGCCTCGTCCTTTACGCGCCATGGGTTCCGGATTGACGCATACACCGGAGCCACATTCGGCGTGGCAATGCGGTCCCGGCCGCGCACCTCATTAAATTGGTCACGCGCCTGGCGGCGCCGACGATCTGACTCCTGCATCCGCTGGCCAATTTCACGCACGCGCTCGACCCGCTCACGGGCGCCAGGGCGCCGCTGCTCAAGGCGGTCGCGCTGAGCCTGTGTCATGTCGTCCCACATGGCCACCTCGGACGAATCCGAGTGCTCCGCGTAGAAATCGCGGTCTTCGCGCGATACCAGCGCCTCCGCTTCGTCCATCGCCGCTTCGGAATCTGCAACCGCCTGGCGCTGTTCCGCCTCGGTCATGTCACCAATCGGGTATGGACCTTCCTGCGGGAAGCTCGCGGGGGCGCCGGTTCGCTCGCCCCCCGCATAGTAATTGGCGTATTGCGCGGAGTCGGTCAGGTAGATCGGGCCGCCGGAGCGATCAATGCCCGTCATGGTCCCGTGGTACATCAGCAGGGGCTGGCCATCCTGGTCCTGGGCAACGGACCCATCGAACCACCGCCAGAAGTTCCGCACGCCCTCCTCGGTCGGATGGATCACGCGGCCTTCGCTGTTTCGGGTTGGGCGCGGGGTGCCATCCACGTCGATCGTATCGGGTAGGCTGGTATCCGCTTCGCTGCGGCTGGCTGCTGCATCATCTTTGCCCATGGCGCTCGGCGAAGTCGTGTCCATGCCGCCGGTCTCGGCCACGCGGCGGGCCTGGTGGATCAGGTTGGCCAGGTCGGCGTCAGTCATGCCAAGATCCCAGCCCATGCGGCGCAGCCAGTCGCGCACGGCGGATACAGCCCGTTGTACCAGACTGGCGTGCGTGCCGCGCTCGGCCATGTGCGCGATCAGCTCCTCGGCCACGAGATCCCGGTGCTCGCGGTTGTTCACGTCGAACCGCCGGCCGCCGGTGAAGTAGCGGCCGATGATGTCGCGCACCTCGGGATGGTTGCGGCCGTGCATGGCCCACACGCGGTTCAGGACGCGGCCGAGATCGTCACCGACCAGCTTGCGCAGCCCGTGGTGACCCACCACCTCGTGCAGCACCTTCTCGCGCACGTCCTGGGTGCTGTTCATCTTGTTGGCGACGATGTAGACCCGGTTGCGCCAGTAGACTGCGTTCACGGTGCCGCTGGCGCCGTGCTCGGCGATCTTTCGGATCAGTCCCTGCGGAAGGTCGGCCTCGGACTGCACCGCGCGCACCTGGGGCGCGCCCTTCCATTGGCCCATGAGCCCATCGACCGCACCCTGAGCATCGGAAACAGAAAGCCCGGCACGGGGCCGGGCTTGGGGGGCTTCGCGTCGGGCGTTCACTGGAGGGGGTGCGTTCTGCATTTCCCGTCCATTGAATACCACTACCGCCTGATCAGCCGGAATGTCCCGCGTTGCCTCGGGCGGCGTGGCAGCGCGTTCCTCTGCGGTCATGCCCTGGCGGGCCTGTACGTTGCGGGCCTCGATCTCTCCGGCCAGGCGTTGGTACTTGGCGTGCGCCGGCAGGTTCTCGCGCTGGACCTGTCGTGCCGCCTCCAGGGCCTCGTCCAGACGCCCCTCGGAGACGACGCGCCGGACCTGATCCGCCTGATCGGCATCCAGTGCCCCGGACTCCAGCAGGGCCTCGTAGGTCGAGCCCTGACCCTCCACCAGGCGCTCGGCCTCCAGCAGGTTCTCGGCGGCACGCAAGGCCTCCGGGCTCGGCTCAGTGCCCCGGAACTGGCTTTCCGTGCCCCCTCGGGCAAAGCCTTCCTGATATTGGATGGCATGCTGAATCTCATGCAAAAGCGTGGATAGCTGCTGCCCGCGCCCGATGCGGATTACCGGTTCCCCGTTCTCCATCTGTGCATAGGCGCCACCCACCCCCATGCTGGGGTCCACCTGGACCATGGCCTCGCGTAGACGCGGGTATGCGGCAAACAAGCCCGGGTGGTCAAGCACCATATCCAGCGGCAGGGCATTGAAGCCCTCGAACTGGAATGACTGCTCGATCCTCTTGGCCTCAACGAAGTCACCCACGAACGAATCGTTGCCTTCACCGCGACGCATGCGCTGCAGCAGGTCAGGCGGCACCATGGACTCAAGCATGGAGTCGGTTACGCTCGAGAAGCTGCCAATATCAGCGGTTCGCTGCGGGTCTCGAGGCACCAAGTGCAGCTCCCAGGTTCCATCCTCGGCTTTGCGGTAGTCGATCTTTTCGATTCGCTGCGCCTCGAATCCACCGCGCGCCAAGTTCTGGATCATCTCGCGGTTCAGGCTTGCCTGGCTGTCGTCGATCTCGAAGCGCCAGCGGCCGTCATAGCCCTGGAACCAACCGGTTTCCTGGCGCACGGCCTCTGCGTCCTCGCCGGCGTCAATGCGCCGGCGCGCCTCGCTCAATGCGTACCGGTCGGCCGTTTCGGCGCGTTCGCCGGCGAAGGAAAACTGCGCGCCGCCCTCGTCGGGCAGGATGGTCTGGTCGGCCTCGAACGCGACGAACTGCACCGGGCCGCCGACTCCGCTTTGATCCAGGATGATTCCGTCGTAGCCCTGAGCGCGCAGATGATCCCGGTAGCGGGTCGCCTCCTCCACCGAGTCGAACTGCGGCATGTTCTCGGCCTGGAAGACCTTGGGGTTGCGGATATCCAGGTAGGCCGAATCGACGTGCGATCCATACCGGCCCGCTTCGCCCTGGTCCGACGTGAACCACACTCCCAGCCCCGCCGTCGGGTGCCCGGTGGCCTGGCCCAGTGATTCAACCGCGAACGTATCCGGCCGAATGGCGCTACGCGCGCCGCGGTAGACTAGTCGAGGCCCTGCGCCTTGATCGCGGACACGGCTTGCCGAAATCCACCCCATTCGGGGTGCTCCGCCGCCAACTGTTCGGAGGTCTTCGTCGGCACGTAGTTCGGATCCATCGGCTCGAAGTGGTCGCTGCCCGCTGCGTCCCATTCCCGGAACTTCTGTTCCTGGCTCTTGGTTGCGGAAGTATTGCGCGAACTCTGCATCGGTCATTTCTCCTACGTCTATCCCTACCGTATCACCGGAATCCTCGCGCGAGAAGCGCGCACCGGCCTGCGGTTCGCGGATCATCTCAGCACTAACCGCGTGGTCACGGGTGCGGCCTCGGTTCTCGGTGAACCCGTGGCCCTGGTAGAAGCGGCGCAGGCGGCGGCGGGACGTGGTGCCCATGCCATCGGAGGGCGCGGCCACGTCGAGCGCCAGGGTGGCCCCGGCGGCGTCGGCCTGCTCCAGCAGGGCTTCCATGAAGCGCGACCCCTGGCCGGCTTCGCGTTGCCCCTCGGGCACGACCATGTTGGTCAACTCCCAGACCGGGCGCCCTTCGCTGTCCGGGCCACGGCGCCCCAGGTGGAACCGCATGTCCGGGAACTGCTCGGCCAGCGCGCGGCGAGCGGTATCGACGTCACCGGTGCGGCTGAACATCGCCACGCCGGAGTCGGTTTCGCGCGTCTCGATCGTCTGGAACAGCTGGTCAAAGGCACCCTCAACGGCTGGCATTTCCTCAGACAGCAGATACGGGTACAGAGCATCGTTGCGCTCGAATGCAGAGACATCCGCGACGTTGGCCAGGTAGTCATTGTCATAGCCCTGGCTGTGCATCTTGGAGATCACGTAGTTCTCGAAGGCGCGCGCGCCGCGCTCGATGATGCGGGACCAGTATTCGCTGCCCTTGCCGGCGTCGATCTGCCGCGACCGCTCGGCCATCGGTGAATCATCCAGCGCCTCGACCAGGCTGGCGAATGCCTCACCCACCTCGGGGCGCACCCCTTCCACTTTCTCCCACTGGCTGCGGTTGCGGTCGGCCGGGTGCAGGCGGCGCCCGTCCGGCAGAGCGCGGCCCGGGGTCATCATGTCATCGAAAAGGCGCTCGGGGATTCGAGGCGCGTTGCTGTCCGTCCGGTGGACGTAGTAGGTCTCGGGCGAATACGTGATGTAGCGGGACTCACGCGACTGGCCTGCCCCGCGCTGGCGCTGAAAATAGTTATCCAGGGCGTGGAACCACTCGTGCGCCAGGCTGCCGGCGCCCTTCGTCTTGGTCAGGTTGATCACCAGCTGGTCAGGCTCGTAGTGCGCCGCTGCCTTGCCCTTGCCGCGCGCGCCAAACGCAATCCCCAGATCGCCGTTGAGCGACATCGCACGAGGCGGCATGTCGATGATCGCCGCCAGATCCATCAGTGCGTCGTAGGCCTGGTTGATCATGCCCTGGCGGTCCTGCGCTCCGCGGCCCTGGCCGACCCACTCGCCGAACTGCACGCCCCGGAACCCGAAGGTCTCGCGGAACTCGTCGGCCGTCACGTCCCGGCCCTGGCGGTGATCTTCGCCGCGGCGCTCGCGGTTCTCCTTGCGGCGCACGTCCGCCCGGTTCACGTTGTCTCGCTTCTTAACGGCCTCCCACTCCTGCACCAGATCCGCGTTGTGCTCGTCGCGGTATGCCAGCGCCTCGCGCCCCGTGCTGAAGCCTTCGGCTAGTTTTCGGTAAAGCGGATCACCTTCCTTATGGATCCAGTACGACCCACGCCGTCCGCGCACCGTGAACTTCATCTGCCGCTCACCGGCTGCCTGGCTGGTCTCGGCGTCGCCAAGCGCCTCCTGGATGGCTGGCAATGCTTCCTGCACAGTGCTTGCGCCGGTAAACGTCTGCGGTCGGTTATCAATGCGGACGTGGACTTGAGGGTTTGCTTCCCACTGACCGTCAGCCCCACGACGCTTGGCGTCCGGATAGGCGCTCACCGATCCGACACGCGACCATTGGCCACGGGGGATCGCCGCCAGCACGTCGGTTCGGTCCAGCAGCGGCCGCAGTGACCGGTTGCCCATCATCTTGTCGCGCACGCGGGCCGGATCTTCCATGTAGATCCGCATCAGCTCACGCACGGTCTGAACCTGCTCGACCCAGCGACGCTTGGCGTGACTCTGGCGCGGCTTCCGAGGAATGCTGTCACGCAGCGCCGTCGCAAATGCAGCCAGTCCGGTATCTTCGATCTTGTCGATTTCGGCTTTCGGCCAGATTTTCGACAGCGGCATGTTGGCAATGTCCGCGCCGTCCAGCGTGCCCTCGATGGACTGAAGTTGCGCGCGGTCCTTGCGGGAACCCGGCAGGTGCTCACCGACGTTTTCGACGCGATCCGGGTCTTGCTCGACTGCCTCAGCGTCCGCTACCTCCTGCGCCTCACCCTCGATCCGGCCTGGCTCGGCCGGGGCCTGCGCCTCGGCGAACCCGGCGCGCTCGAACCCGGCAATGAATCCGCCGATCTCGGTGGCCACATCCGGGTCCAGGTCGGCCTCCTGACGCCAGGCGCGCAGCTCGTCGGCCGCGTCGCGCTGTAGCTGCGCCAGGTCGCCGCCCTGCTCCAGTGTGTCGTTGATCCGGCGATACAGGTCGCCCACTCGGCCGGAGATCGCGGACGGGGCAGTGAAGTCCTCCAGCCAGGCATCCAGGAACTCGCGCACCGCGATCAGGCGGGATCGGTCGGGGCCTTCTCCCGCGGCCTCGGCTCGGGTGCGCGTGGCCAGATCGGCCTCGTCGGAATCGACCACCTGCGGGTCCGCTTGCTGCTCACCGGTGAGCGCGTCGCCGGTTTGTTGATCAGATTCCGCCGATTCTGAGCGACGATCGCGCAGCGCCCAACCGCCCTCGGTCTCCACGGCCTCCAGCTGGTCCTTGCGGTCCTTCAGGTCGTCGCGGTTGCGCGCAGCCAGCGCGGCGCGCTCGGTCTGGAACGGGGTGCCGTCCTTCTTGAGGATCAGGCCCTCAGAACGAGAAACCCCCGCTTCAGGGGCGGGGGTTTCGGTGGCTTCAGGCTGGGTTTCGGCGGGCGTTCGTCGTGGGCTGGCCAGTAGATCCTGCTGGCCGGCGGCCATGGCCTGGTCGGCGGGGCTTGGGGAGCCGGTGAGGCGGAAGTCGCCCAGTTGCTCCTGCTGGCGCAGCCGCTCCTGGCGCTGGGCCTCGGCGGCTTCGGCGGCATCGCGCTCGGCTTGCTGCTGCGCCAGTTGCTCCGGCGTCTGCTGCTCGAGCGTCAGTCCTTCGCGGCTTTCCGCATCTCGTCCAGGGCGTGCCGGATCTGATCCTTGGTCTCCAGCGGATACCCCGCCTGCCTCGCCTCGTTGATAAGCAGCAGGCGGGCCTGCGCGGCCTTCGTCGCGGCCGCTCGTTTCTCCGGGGGCATCGCGTCGAGCTGCTGCTGCATCCGGCGCCCCACCTTCGGCTTGCCTGAAGTTTCGGTCATATTCGCTCAGTCCTTGTTCGGTCTCGGCTTGCGCCTGCTCCTGCGACGATAGCATGTCGAGGATCAGGGTCTCCCCTGCTTCGGAGTGCAGATCGGCCTCGAGCACGTCGGCGTCGATCGCCTCGTAGAACATCTCCAGATCGGTCGCCTCCATCTGCGCTTCCTGCTGGTCGATCACATCGAACAGGAAGCTGACGGCGCGTTTCTCGGCGGCGTTCAGGGGCTCGCCCGCGCGCACCTTGCGGACGCCGCTGGTCACGGCGGCTTCGGTGACGTTGCTCGGCTTGTCGGCCCACCAAGGCGCGATCGGGATCCAGTTGGTGCGGCCGACCACGTTACCTTCCGTGTCGCGAATGGCCTGGCCACCACGCTCGGACCATCCGGCGCCTGCGGCCACATCCGGCAGGCGATCCAGGTATCCCGGCTGCTGCGCGCGAGGGTCGGTGAACGCGGCCGGACGGCGGCCACCGCGAGCCGGTTCCTGCTGGGGCGCGGCGGTGGCCTGTTGGGGTGCCGGTTCCTGTGGCGCTGGGGCGGTCTCGCCGGGCTGCAATGCACGGCGCACCACGGCCCAATCGGTATCCGGGGCCTCGCTGATGGGTGCTGCCTCGTACCGGAACCCGTCGCCTCGCCGGTTCAGATCTTCGACGCGCTGCGTGATGGACTCTCGGGGGCCCGGCTCCACTACGCGCCGGCCAACGCGGCTCCAACCCTCCTGGCGCATCCTCTCGATCGGGCTTTCCGCTTGCTGCGGACCGTCCGGCGTTTCGGGCTGCGGGTCGCGCAGGGACGCGGCGCGTTCTGCGGCACGCTCGGCCAGGGCCTGCGCGGCAAACGGGCCGCGGCCGGGGTGCGTCGGAAGATCCCGCGTGGCGCGCTCCAGGTCGCGCAGCGCCTGTTCTGTGTCGGCGGCTTCAATGGCGGCCTCGGCCTCGCTGTAACGGCGCAGGCGCTCGGCGCGTAGAGCATCTTCCTCGGCGCGGGTGTGGGGCGAGTAGGCATCCAGGTCGGCCCCGGTCATTTCGGTGAACGGCGATTCGGCCTCGGGGATCGACGGCGCGGCGGATTCGGTGTCGGCCGGGGCTGGCTGCTGCGCAGGTAGGGCGCCCAACCCTTGCGGCGCGGCATCCGGAGCCCCGATATCGGGCATCTGCGCCGCGTCCTGCGCGGGCGCCTGGGTCGGCGCCATGGGATCCTGCATGGCCTCGGGACCAATGCCGGTCGGGGCGTCGGTCTGGATCGCGGCCGGATCGGTGCCTCGCATCTGGGCCGGGTCTCCCGTGGCCTGCTGGCTCACCTGGCCATCGGCCGATACCTCGGCGCCAACGTCCGGCAGGCCCAGCATTTCGGAGGCGAGGCTGGCCGCTTCGTCGGCATCCATCCCCTGGAAGGCTTCGGCGGCCTGCTGCGCATCCGGATCCTGCAGCATCTCGTCCAGGCGCTTCTCGAACTCGGTCCGGTCGCCCTGCCAGGCACCCACTCCACGCTCGATGCCGAACCGTCCAACCTGGGTGACGCCGGCAGACAGTGCACCGATAGTGCCGCGATAAAGCACGTCATCCATGAGGGTCTGGCGCTCGTCATAGGACATCTGGCCCCAGTTCTGGACCAGGGCGCCCGCGCCCTCCACCCCGAACTCGTTGGCCATGGAGCGAAGGATCTGCGGGCCTGCATTCGCCAGCAGGCGCTCCCGAGCCTGGCGCGGAAGCGTGCGCAGTAGCGTGCCGATGTTCAGCACCTGAACCGTGCCAGCCGGGGCCCCGTACCAGCGCGCCACGCTCTGCGCATGCTCCGGGTCCAGTCCGTACTGAATGGCGCGCTCGTAGGCCTCGTCGACCCCGGCCGGAGCCGCCAGGGACGCCGCTGCACCGAACTGCCCGGCGCGACGTGCGCGCTGCTGTCCCGTGGCCCCCGCCCCCAGGCGCGCGGACAGGCCGCGGCCGGCCATGCCGCCAATACCGCCAAGCGGCATGAATACCGACATGGAGCCTGCACCGCGAGCGGTATCCGCCACCATGCCGTCTTGATGAATCGGGTCCACCAGGTCGCGGGCCTGTTCGGACTGGTCGATCATCCATTGACCGGCGCCTGCAAGGCGGCCCTCGCCAATGTTTTCGGGGTCCGCGAACGCCCGATCCAGCCCGCGGAGGCCTCCGCCAATGGCGCCCAGGCCGCCCTCGGCCACCTGCGTCGGGAGCGCCGTCAACGTTCCCGTAAAGCTGCGCTCAGGTAGCTCCTCGCCCTCCGCAAACGCCTTGATCCGGGCGTCCTCGTAGGCGGAAGGCTTTGATGAGGCAATGTCCGGTCGAGTCCGACCGGCGCCCTCACTATCCCCGGAGGCAAAGTCGGCGATCTTCAGATCAATGTCGTCCATCTTTGGCAAGCCCTGGTTCTGATCAGCCATTACTGCCCCTGGTTGCGCATGCGGTTGGCGTATTCGCGGGCGTGGCGCCGGACCTCCTGTTCAGCCTCCGGCGTCAGAAGTCCGGCCTCAGCCGCCTCGATCGCCTCGTGCAGTTCGCCGCGCTCCGGCGGCACGCCCTGCTCGATCTTCTCGAAGAACGGGGCGGCTCGACGCACCCTGCGAGGCATTGCCTGGTTCACATCCCCACCACGGAACGCATTGCGCTCGACAGCGCCTTCACGGACCCATCCGGGCGTTCCATCCTCGCGCTGGCCGAAGCCCGCGGGTTCCGGCGCCTGTTGCCGGTCGCCCGCTGGATCTCCTGCGCGCGCACGCAGTCCGGGCCCGCCATCCGGGATCAAGGATGCGCGTTCGCCTTCAGGTGTGCGGAAACCCGCACTCTGGCCGGGCGGGAACATCCGCAACCCGCCCGCCTGCGCCTGACCGGGGCTTTGCTGCTGCGCGCCGCCGCGCATCGGCTGCTGCGGCATTCCACCGGCCGGAGCCTGCCCCTGCTGAGGCATGCCACCCGGCATCGGCTGGCCGCCCTGCTGGGGCATACCGCCGCCCTGCTGGCCCTGGAACTGCGGGCGCATGTCGCGGACGAACGTGCCAGTGGCGGGGTCGACGCCGTACTCCTGGCGCGCGAAGTCCATCAGGTTCGGGACGTTCGGGCCGGCGCGTTCCTCCATGTACTGGTTCACCGCCTCCTCGCCGTGCGTCTGCAGCATGACCATCATCTGCTCGGCGTCGAGACCGTAGCGGTTGCTGTAATCGGAGCGCATCTGCGCCCATACGCTGCTGGGGGCTTCGGTGCCCGGGGCGCCAACACCGCCCCCTCCACCTGGGCCGGCCTGGCGCACCTCGCCCGTGCGCTGATTGAACAGCGACCCGTCGTTCAACCTGCGCCAATCGGCATCGTCTCCGCCACCGGGGCGCATCGACTGCGGCAGGTCGTGCATGCGGCCGTCCGGGCCCATCTGTGCAATCGGATTGCCCTGCTCGTCGCGCAGCACCTCGAAGTTCTCCTGCTGCGGCAGTTCACCGCCCAGGCGCAGGATCTCCGGCTCGAGCGCGGCGCGCACTTCCTCGGGGCTCATGTTGGCAGTGCCCTGCAGCAGTGCCTTGTGGCCCTGCACGCGCTGCATGATCTTGTCGATCGGGACATCCAGCACCAGATCATCGTTGGCGCTGTGGCCTTCGGTCATGGGCGCTTCATATTCGTAGGGCTCGCCATCCGGGCCGACGGCCTCGACCTTCAGGCCGATATGCACGCCCTCGCCGGTCTGATCCGGGACCACGCTGGAGATCCGCTTGTCGCGGATGGTGTACGTCTTTCCGTCGCGCTCGAACGTCTCGCCCAGGTTCTCGTTGACCAGTTCGCCCAGTAGCACCTGCGCGGAGCTTAGGGTGCGCTCGTCGTTCATCACCTCGATCGGGCGGCGGTTGTCCTGGCCGCTGGCCAGCTGCTCGAAATACTGGACGGCCTGTTCGGTGGGCTTGCGGTTCTCGCCGAGGAGCTTGGACGGGTCGACTTTGGTGCGCTCCCGGAACTGCTGGAACACGGGATCACGCGCCCACTCGTTCTCGTTGAAGTCGATCTCCATCGGCCCGTCGGCCTGGCTGGCCTGGTGGCGCAGGGCGTTCAGGCCGCGCAGCTGCTGCTGCCGCTCGTGCTCGCCCACCTTCAGGTCATGCAATTCTGCACGCTGCGCGTCCTGCTGCTCTGCGCGCTCGCGCTGCCACTGCCGATGCTTCTGGTTCGCCTGGTTCTGGTAGTGCCGGTCCATCATGCCGAAACCGGCCTGGAAACCGGACGCAAGCCCGCCTAGTCCTGCCATATCAATGACTCCTCAAAATACCGAGCTGGCCAGCCAGCCGACGCCGGCACCGATCACGGCACCGATGGGGCCGGCCGCGCCGCCCATCTGCATGCCGATCATCGCGCCCGAAGCCGCGCCGGTGCCGATCGCACTCATCTGCGCCTGCTTCTCCTGCTGCTCGATCTGGTCGTTCATGTGCTCCCGGCGCTGCTCCATGTCGGCCGCCTGTTGCAGCCCCTGCATCGCCTGGTTGCGGTAGTTCTGGCCGAGGCCAATCAATCCGGACATCGCTGTGCTCTCCTACGGTTGGCCGGGGTTCTGGCGCTGCTGGGCCAGCGTGCTCAAGCCGCCGGCCATGGCGGCCAGGTCGCGATCCTGAAGGCCCATGCGCGCGGTGTTCATGGCGCCGGCCTTGGCCGAGGCGTGGTTGACCGCTTGCGAGCGGTCGAACGCCTGCTGCTGATCCGGCGTCATGCCGATGCCAAAGCCACTGAGGCCGCGCTGGTGTTCACGCGCCTGCGTGGCGTACTGCTGGTCGACACTGCGCCCGACTTGCTCCAGCGCCTGACCGTGGTTGCCCACGGACGCCATCAGCGCGTTCTCCGCCGGGATGAACCGCCGCTGGTAGTCCTCCCACATGCCGCGGTGGACCTGCGCCATGTTGTCGCGGGCATCGCTTTTCTGGCTGAGCGTATTGGGTACATGGGACGGGGCATTGACGTACTGCACGCCACTGCGCTCGACGACCGAGCCCGGCTGCTGCTGCGATAGCAGGGAGTTCTGGTGCTGCTCCCAGATCGCGCGCTGCGCATCGTCCGAGATTGTGTAGGCTTGGCCGCCCGTGGGCTGCTGGACGCCGGGCAGGCCCATCATGTTCGGCATGCCAAACGACGTGCGCGGGTCGTTCGATTCCGTGTCTGTGCTGGGCGCGTAGAAGTTGCCGGATTCGGCGTTGTATTGCAGCTGGGTCGGGCCCGAATCCTGCTGGGTTTGCTGCCCGCCGAGCCATTGATTCATCAGCATGCCGACCTCCTACTGGTCCTGCATCTTGTTCATGCCGTAGCGCGTGCCGGCGCCCATCAGCGTGCCCGCCAGCTGCTGCCGGCCCTGGCGCTTCTGCATGGCCATGTTGGCCCGGTGGCTGGCGTCCTGTGCTGCACTGGACGCGACCTGGCTCATGCCGGCCTGCGCTTCCGCCGCCTGGCCCTGGCCCATGTTCACGATGTTCTGGAGCCCGGCCATGTGCGCAGCCTGCGTGCCCAGGTGGGATTCGCCGGCGCCGACGCCCTGAACATGCGCCTGGTCCTGCCGCATCTGGCCCATGCCGAGGTTGTGCGCCCCACTGCCGGGCTTGGCGCCTGCGGCAAACAGGTTGCCCTGCAGCTCGTCTCGCGCCGGTGCAAACGCCTGTTCGGTCGCCACGGCCGCCTGCCCGCGCGCCTGCTGGTGATCGCCCGGCGTCTTCTGGACGTGCTGCATGTACTGGTCCTCATACGGGGCCAGCCGCGTCTGGTAGTCGTTCCACCGGTCCACGGCGATCCGGGAAAGCTGCTTTTCCTCGGCCGTCGGTTCGATTTCGTTGCTGCCGCCACCGCCACCGCTCATTGCTTTTGCTCCTCCAGACCCTTCAGGTACTGGCTCAGGTTCTCGTGGTGCGTGAAGAACTCGCGGATCTCCATCGAAAGCGACCGCATCACGTCACGTCCGCGCGTCAGGTAGATCACGAACGACACGAACTCCATGTAGTAATCCCGCATCACGTAGGCGAACACACGGTCGTTCTCGCTGCCGCGCTCAAGCCGATTGGCATCCAGCCAGGCATTGATGCCGGTCACCAGCAGCGGGATCAGCTGGTACTTGAACCGGTCGAAGAAGGGGTTAATCGGCAGTTCGGTGAAGACGTTGAACAGCACACGCACGGCGTGCTCCTCGGGGATCTCCTTGTCCCGGTCCACGATGTCGTCGAACAGCTCGCAGGCATCGGCCCAGTCCAGAATGAAGCGCACGGCGTCCTCGTTCTGCACCCACTCGTGCAGCCGGCGGTTGCGCTCCTGGCGCCACCCCTCGGAATCGAACTCCATCACGTCCTCCAGAACGCAGAAAGCCCGCACAGGGCGGGCTCCAGAAACAGCAAAGGCCCGCGCGGTGGCGGGCCTTCGGGCAAACTTCTCGACTTTGGGTTCAGGCTACCAGAAATGAGGGTAGATGTCGTCTATAAAGCCGCGATTCTCATTACCGCCTCATCTCGGATCGACTCCACATCCTCAAGGCTGGAGGCCGCCCGCACCCGCTCTTTCGCACTCAAACGGATACTCCGAATCGCCCGGCCTAATGCCTCCCATTTATGCCGCCTCTGAATTACCAGACCTGCAGCTTCTTCGATCGACCCGGCAAGCCCTGATTCAACATCCGCCTCCAGCATCGAGACATCACCGGAATTTCCCGACTCAACACCCAGCGCCTGCCTATAAACCTCCTGATACTCCATCACCTGTCCAAACCCAGGGGTCGTATCCTCCATCCTGCGGCGTTCCGCTGCATCGTCTATGTCGCGGATACACTGCTGCTTTATCGAATCCAGATCAGGGGTCCACGCGCGACCACTTGGATCCCATGTGTAATGCTTGGATGGTCGCCTGGGGCGCTTCGCCCAATCTTCTCCGTCGTGCCACCAGCTCTCAAGCAAATCCCAGTCCGAAACTCCGTCCGGCGCTTCCGCGTATTCATATTGACCGGGTAGGCTGGAAGCCAGTTTCTCGACATCATCCACAGATACCGTGTAGACAACGGACCCGCTATCGTCCAAAACGGCAACACGAATCATAAGCACGCACCAAAACCCAGCATCATCTTCTTTTCCAAGTACAAGCAATTCACAGAGCAAAAGTTGTAGGGGTGAAAGGGCGACCCTCCCTGAAAATCGACTCGGTTATTCGAGGAATCAAGGCGCGACTCCCAAAGAGCTCCGCTATCGTCGATTGGGGCGAGGCCCCCAAGACTAAGGTAGATGTCACCTACAGGAGGCTGCGAATATGGAACAGTGAACGGGTCGTAATCCACAAATGTTCCCGATGCCTTCGGAACCCCAAATATGCTGTCGAAATACTCCATCCTGCTGTCGTAGACGATTTTCCCAGTCGCATCCCAAACAACCAAGCCATATCCACCGGACCCATACGAACCCTCAATCGGCCAAAACACCCTGTAATCGTAAGCGAAGTCGTCACGGTTACCAGCTGACTGACCCTCAACCCAAACTCCAGGCCAAGCGATAAACGAATCGGCGCCTACAGATCCACAGATCCACGTCTGGTTTGGAGGCCGAACCATCACAATGGGGATCGAAACAGATCCTCCTCCAGAGCTTTGTCGGCTAAAGGTAAAGTCAACCCATTCACTTGTCATTGCGGCCCCGCTCTGGACCAGAACGTAGTTGCGGAATTGGCTGTCAATCTGAACAGCTCCATCGACAGCAACTGATCGAAATCCGTAACTCATGCGAAGAACACCTGCATAAGGTAGGTCTCGGTAATGCTGTCCGAGAAGGGGCTATCGGCTGAAAGCACAACCGTGTCTGTCCCTATGACTTCAACGCCCACAAGGCTAAAGGATACGGATCGAGGCTCGAGAACAACAAAGTGTCGATTATCAGGTTTTATGCCTGGAACCGAAAATGACTGTGTTGTTTTGGTCTGAGGTTGCGCCGTAAACGAAACCGGAATTTCATGCATGAGTCGGGTCAGCTTGGTGGTGATAGTAACTACAAGTTGGCCCGATGCGTTATATACGTTTAGGCCATGGCTCATGGTAGTTTCCCCAGCTGAACACGCAGCATCCCGCTTCCGTCGAACACACGAACGCCATCCGCGTCTTGCTCAACCCGCCCCCCGCTCGCCGCGGTGCGCAATTCAAAGTTGCCGGCTTTTGTGAGACGAAACCCGGCATTTGGCCAGTCTCCGCTCTTGATTTCGTTGCTGATGGCCAGGTTGAAGATGTCACCCTTCTGGATCCGCGCCTGCGCCAGCGTGCCTTTGGCCGCCGTCAGGTTGTCGAGGAACGCATCCTGGATCTTGGCCGTGGTGATCGCGGCGTCCTGAATGTACGCGGTCTCCATCGCGACAAGCGGCTCGCCGTCGACGGTGCCTACGGTGAAAGGCACCGAGTCGTTGACCGCGAGGGTTTCCCAGACGACGGACCCGTCCGTGACGGTTTCTCCGGGGCTGGTAGGCCATGACGGTTCCGAGGAACCCGAAGTACCCGGCTGCAGCACTCGGGCGCGCAGGTCGCCCGCCCGGACATACTGGAAGGATTGATAGGCGGTGCTCGGTGCCCAGTCCTTCGAGGTCAGGCGGTCCTTCACGTAATCGGCGTCGCGCGCCGTCTGCCCGAAGGTGCCGGCGCTGGCGTTGTAGGGCCCTGGGTGCCCGGTGGTGGATACGGCGCGGACCCAGTAGTAGTAGCTGGAGCCCGGCCCCACCGGGTCGGTGAAGACGAAGCCGCGGGAGGCGCCGATCATCACGGCGCCGCCCAGGTTGTCGGCTTCGCTGCGCCAGACTTCGGCGTAGGCATAGCCCGGCTGGGTAATGCCGGACCATTCGATGATCATGTTCTGGAACGCGCCGTTGACCTGGAGGTTGGACAGGGGCCCGACGCGCACCGGATCTTGCCCGGCGGCCACGGCCTCCATGCGCCCGCCCCGGCTGATCCGGGCAATGTTGGCCTCGACCAGATCCCGGAGCGTCGCCACGCTGTCGAGCTGGTCGCCCCGGTCGCCGGACCAGATCTCCAGCAGCTCCTTCATGCGCGCGATCGTGTTGCGCCCCAGGTCACCAGGGATCGCGGGAAAGCGGCGGCGGGTCATGCGGCCTCCGCGACGTTCTGCGCCAGGGAGATCATGCGCACGCGCTCGATGCCCTCGATCTCCAGCCACCAGCGTTTGCCGCGGCGCGGCGCAATGCGGTGGGCGCGCTCGTTGGCAATCGTCACGGTGTCGGACCAGCCATCATCGGCCAGCACCTTGACGGTCACCGGGTAGGCCTCGGCATCGACCCGGATCGCGGTCATGGCCAGCCACTGCGGCTGGATGAACACCTTGGAGACCCAGCGGTAGGCCATGCGGTCGTTGTCGGCGTCCCAGCGCACGATCTCGCCGTCCACCAGCAGGTACAGGTGGCCGGTCTCCGGATCGGCATAGCCGGCGTCGGCGTACAGGTCGATGAACGTCAGCTGGCCACCCTGCGGGGAGATCAGGAACCCGCCGGGGCCGTCCTCGCCGTCGTAGAACGCGACGTATCGGTTGTGCCAGCGGTAGGCGTGGATCGTCTCGGGGTTCAGGCGGCGCCATTGCTCCAGCGTCAGCACGGAGTCTGAAAGCATGACCGGGCCCTGGCCGGGCGCCAGGAGCATCAGGCCATCGGCGGTCGGGAAGATCGCGTACTGGCCCATGTCCACCATGCCGCGCTTGGACACGCAGCCGCGCGGCCGGTCGACCTTCTCCATGCTGGCCGCCGACGGGTGCGTGGCGGAGACCATGTAGGGCGTGCCCGTGGTCGCCACGACCAGCCCGCCAGGGAACGGCGACAGTGCGACGATCGGGAAATCCGTCTGCAGGCGATAGCCCACCGGCCAGGCGTGCGGCCGGTACGGCTCGGAAAAGCACAGATCCTTGCCGGTGAACCCGGCCATCACGCCGTTCGGCATGGCCACCAGGCCCTTCATGTCCTCCGGCGGCGGATCCCACTCGAGCGAGGGCATGATGTCGCCCAGCTGCTCGTCCGGGAGCGTGTCGGTGTAGCTGGATACGCCGCTGGTCAGCTCGTCGACGAACTGGTAGTCGGCATTCCCGGCCGCCGTGGCGGTGCGGTAGATCCGGATCGACGTGACGTTGTAGTTGCCCTCCGGCACGCTCGGCAGGTCGGTCAGATCGACCGCCTGGCCCGGTTTCACCTCGACCAGACCGGTCGGGAACGACGGCGGGCCTTCCTCGCCCTTCTCGGTCACGAAGGTGACCACGTAGGCGCGGGACTCGGCCAGATCATCGGCATCGTCCGGGTCGCCGGTCACCGAAGCACTCGGCACCTTCTCGGGCGCCGGCACGCCCAGGTCGTAGGCCGCGGACGGGTACGGCTCGCTGCCCGACGTGGCCAGCCCGGCATAGGTCATCTTGGGCTTGCCGTCCCCGGTGAAATAGGTCCGGTTCTCGGTGTCGCTCGGGATCTGCCCCCGGGCCACGTCCACATCGCCGCTCCACTGGAACCAGAAGTCATCGAAGAAGCGGTGGATCGTCTGCACGTCACCCGCCATTGCGCGCTCGAATGCCGGGGCCCGGAACGACCCCAGGGCGCCGTTCTCGAAGAAGCAGTTGATCGCTTCCTGCCCCTGGCTGTCCTCCAGCAGGTGAGGCTCCGCCTTGTAGTTGGCGCCGGCGAACATCGGCACGTAGTTGGCCATCAGGCTCCTCCGTTACTGGGTAGACTCGATCACGGCGCGCAGCTGGCCGATGTACCGGCTCTTGAGCATGTCGCGCCGCACCAGGGCCTCGTAGGATTCATCGGTCAGGCACTCCAGTTCCGCGGCCGGGATACGCGGGTAATCCGGCTCAGCTGGCACCGGGAGCGCCACCGTCTCGTACACGGTCCGCTCGGGAATCAGCGAGCACCCGCTACTCGAAGTGGTCGCGACGACCAGCGCGAGCGCGATCAACAGCGTTTTGCAGCTCGGCATTCCCTTTCTCCTTGGCTTGTTCGTTGGCGTCGTCCGCGCGCTTGCGCGAATGGATCGCGTGCTCGGCACTGTCCGCCCGGGCTTCGTGTTCGTCGCGTTGGTCGCGCGCCCGGTCGCGGCTGTTGCGCAGGTGCAGCGTGTACAGCAGCCAGATCGCCGCCGCCCCGATCATCCCGCCGATCTTGTAGATCCAGTTCATCGCTTCACTCCTCGCACCTTCGCCATCGCATCCACGGCAGACGCCCCGCCGGAATACACCGCCACAATCCCGGCCAGCACCCATACGATGGACTGCGCCAGCGGCAACGTGTGCTCGGGCACCCATCCCATGATCGCGGCGGCGCCGAACCCGAAGATCCCGGCAAGGGACGCCCACGCCTGCCAGCGGCGGTTGCGCCACCAGCGGGCGGGGTCCGGGTGTTCGGGCGCTTCAGCCATTGACCAAATCCTCCGCCCAGGCCGCCGCGTCGAAGCATGGGCACGCCTTGCTTGGATCGTGGTCCCGATGACCCGACACCTTGGCGCCCGGGAAGTCGCGCAGGAGTTGTCGGACCAGTGCCTCCAGGGTGCGCCATTGTTCTGCGGTGAAATTGGCATCGTGCCCACCGCCAGCTTTGCGACCGCCGACCAGACACACGCCGATGCTGTTCGCGTTTTTGCCTCGCACATGGGCGCCCGCATTGTCTTCTGGGCGGCCGTGCTCCAGCATCCCGCTACGGGGGATCACATAGTGGTATCCAATACCGGACCAGCCTCGATCACGGTGCCAGGCGTCGATCTCGTCCGCGCCGATGCGCATGTCCGGCGGGGTGTCGGCAGCGTGAATGATGATCTCGTCAATCGTCCTCATTCGCTCGGTCTCCGGTGTGTGTTGCGCGCGATGTCCAGCAGGTGCGTATTCACCTCGTCCAGGCGCTGCGTGACCTCGGAGTTTGATCGGTCGATCCGCTGGTGCAACTCGCGCGCTTGCTCGGCTTGCTCTCGGGCGGCTTGGTCGATCTTGTATTCGAGCCTGTCGATCCGCTGTGTCTGCGCCCGCCAGCGCGAAGCGGCCAGTGTGATGACCCCAAGCGACAGCGCGCCGAACAGATACCGGATCGGCGCTGGTGTGTGCTTAACAAACGCCTCCCAGATGTTCGTGTCGGTCAAGTTCTCCATCGGCATGCGCCGCCCCTGTTTAGCAGTGCCCTTCATCGTGTCGATTCAGCTCCGCGCACACGGCCTGCGCCCACGCCTGGCGGGCCGGGTGTGCAGCATCTTTGACCCAGCGTTGCAGCCGGGTCGTCAGCAGGATTTCGCCCCAGCGTGGGCGTTCGCGCCAGTACAGGCCGGCCACGACGTTCAGTGCAGCGTCGAACGGCAGCCCGATGCCGAGTACAACGACCGCCCAGGGGTAGTGCCACAGCGAAAGTTGGTTCTTGTCGCGCAAATCCTTGAGGCGCATGGCTTCGGCGTACAGGCGGTAGGTCGCAATCGCGAGGAAGAACGTTGCAGCGACCGTGATCGCAGCCGCCATGGGCGACGCCGGAGCAAAGATCAGCGCAACCGGCAGCGCCATCGCTGCGGTCAGCTCGGCGATCTTGAGCGTGCCGCGCATCATTCCGGCCAACCATCGTCCAGCATGGACTCTGTGAAACTGCCGGCCTCGACCGCCTCGGCAAGCTCCTTCTCGCGGTCGAAGCACGCCTGCACGTGCATCCTCACCGCGCGGCCCAAGTCGATCATCTGGTCAGCGTCCAGCTCAGCCCAGCCGCCCGCCGACTTCCAGCGGATCGTCCACGCCTCGCCGGTTTCTTTCGCATCCTTCGCGCTGCTGAAGGCCCCTGTAATCAGCGCCTGCGATTGTCGATCCGTGGCGACCTGCATTCCGTTGATTGTGACGCCTGCGGTTTCGTGCTCATAACGAACACGGGCAATGCGCTGAATTAGCTTTTGCTTTTCTCGCTCGTCAATTTCAGCTTGTGTAACTTTACGCATCGCTAGGCTCCGGGAAGTTCTCAACAAAGTAGTCAGGGAACGTGACACTCTCGCCATCGTTGAGCGCGATAGGCTCCTGCATCGCATCAAGTAGTCCGTTTGACTTGGCGCGCTTGTGGTAAGGCGTGTCCGGCTGATAGGCCGTGACGGTGATGACAGGCTCACCGTCGATCTTCTCGCCGCTGCGGAGCAGGCCGCGATCTTCACCTTCGTCCCATTCCAGCTTCACCCAATCGCCGCTGAGGTCGTAGCTTTCGCCGTCGATAGTGAGCGTATCGCCGTTGCGGGTGAACGTGACTTGCTGGCCGGGTCGGTAGGTGATTTTTGGTAGCATCTTCATTCTTGTATCTCCTTATTTCCAGAAGCCGATTGCAAATAATATGCCCCAGTAATAATCCCCTTCCTCAAACCCGGTTGAGCCACTACGTTCAATATCTAAAACGACCGAGCTATAGGTTAGTCTAGTTCCGGACACGTTTGTAACAAGTTCGCGACGGAAAGGCGTGACATTTTCGTCTACGTTATCTGCGTCGTCCCTGTAAGTTTTTTGTACTGTCAGATACTTATATCCAGCCTGGAAAGGCGCAGGGTAGGTCCATAAATAAGTCAGTCTAGAGGAACTGTTGTAAGTGAACTGAGCTTCATGAAAACAAACCTGAACCCCACTCTCCCACCGAATCGCAGTGCCATCGGTGTTTTCGATGATGTCAACGATTGCGCCTTGACCGACTGCGCCCATGATCGGGCCGAAGCCGCTTCCAGCATCTGACGTGTCGAGCGCGGTGAGGATTTCATCGACGCCGGGGATGTCTCCGGAGGCTGTTCCGATGTTGCCGGAGTGCAGCAAATCCTCACCTGCCGGAGCGCCATGCACTTCGCTGGTTTCGGCGGAGTGGGAGTCGGTGTAGTTGTTGGCGTTGGTTTCGGCGGTGTTGGCGCTGCCTGCGGGGTCGGCTCCCACCTGCGCGGCCGTGTAGTCGCCGGTCTGCGCGGTGACGGTGCCGGTGCGGCCGTGGACGGATTGGACAGGGGCGGCGTCGGCTGCTTGGGACTCGGTGGTGTACTGAGGATGCGGGTCCGCTTTGTTCTCATGGTCGAGGACCGCCTGGTCGGCGGCAGACTCGGCTTCTTCTGCCCACTCGCGAGAGCTTTTGGTGCCTACGCCCCCGGGCTCCGTCCCTTCCGCCCAATCCTGAGACTGACTCGCGCTGATTGCGGCGGCCGACTCGCTTGACGCCGCATTCGTTTCGCTCGTGGCTGCCGCTGATTCGCTGCTCGCGGCGGCCGTCGCACTGCTCGAGGCATTATCCTCACTGGTGGCTGCTGAGATCGCGCTACTGGATGCTGAGCTGGCGCTATCGGCCGCATTCGTCTCGCTGATGGCCGCGTTGCTCGCGCTGTCCGCTGCGCTACCCTCGGAGCTGGCCGCAGCGGTCTCACTGGCCGACGCCTTGGCTGCGTGGTGGAGCGCGCTGTAAGCGCCCGGCACCACTTCGACATCCTCGGCGTTCTCGGCCCACTCCTGTGAGCGGTCGCGCGCTGCCTGCGAATCATCCCGGGCGGACTCGGCAGAGCTTTGTGCAGACTCTGCTGCACCCTGCGCGGTTTCCGCGTGGCCTTGGGCTGATTCGGCGGCGGATTGCGCCGTCTCCGCGTGACCCTGAGCCGTCTCCGCCTGTGTGCGGTGATGCAGGGATGAGTAAGCACCGGGTTCAACCTCGATGCCGACCTCGGCCTCGGCCCAATCCTGCGCCTTGTCCCGGGCACCTTCTGCCTCGGACTGGGCTGCCTCACTGGCGTCCTGCGACGCTATCGCTGCGCTCGCGGCCGACTCCGAACGGGTCATCCAGTACGCGGCATTACCCTCGTCGTCTAACCGGACCTCGGCCTCGGTGGACTGCTCAACGTTCAGCTCGACTCCGGGCTGCTCCTCGACGACGACCCGAATCATCGCGTGACCTCCGGCGATACATCCGCTCGCCCTTCCAGAAGCCGAGCGACAAACTCGTCCTCAGTCGTGTAGGCCTCAATGTCGAACACATGGCGACCTGCCGGGATCGCTTCCGTGCTGGCCGGGTCCAGACTCACAGCCAGGCGGTTGTCGCCTAGGTTCTCGAAGCTGAACTCTGCCAGCACTTCGGGGTCGTCATGGGTGCGCCGGATCTGACCCCGGAACTCCAGCGAGTCGATCGGTGTCTCCCCGAAGTTGAGTGTGCGCGCCCAGGTGCTCCCCTGCTGGATCTCAATATTCCAGCGAGCGGCGCGCCGAATCGTGGCATCAATGGGCATCAGACGAACCTCACGGGCTTGACGGTCTGCGGTTCAGGAGTGTGGTGACGGGCACGCTCCACCCGGGCGCGGGCGACGTGCTGCTGGAACTCACGCTGGTAGAACATCGCCATGTCGGGGTTCGACCAGGCGACGCCCGGCATACGCATCAGGCGGTACTTGGCGCCGGCGGTGATCGCCTCGCTGTAGTGCATGGCGAGTACGTCCGGCAGGTCGGTATCACGAAGCGTCGGTTGCAGGGCCCCTCGGGCCACCAGTTCACCCTGCCCCCTGGCCTGCAATTCATCGCGAAGCGGCCAGACAAACGGGACCGAGTGGCCATCGACCTCGACACTGGAGATGGCGATAATCTCGCCATCGAAAGGCTCGGGGATCTCGTGCGCTTCCTCCTCCGGCTCTGCGGTCTTGCTCAGAACCGGCTCCTCCCAGGCCCATGTCTCCATGCAGAAGTCGCGGGCAGACTGCAAAAGCGCACGCTCCGCGATCTGGACCGGGCAGTCCGGCACCTCCGGCAGCACATCGGGCAGGAACTCGTCGAGCTTAGCCATCGGCCACCCCCTGCTGGCGCTTCATCGCGCCCTTCGGATCCCAGCGCATCTTGGCCTCGGCCGAACCGGAGACCTGCTGCAGGAACCGTTCGTAGTGCATTTGGCTGGCCTGCCAGGACTGCGCGCCGGACTCCTTGGCCAGGGCCTCGCTCACGACGTAGGCGACCAGGGCCGGTTCCCAGTCATCGCTCAGGGCGATCTCATCGGTCGGGCTGGTCAGGGCCGGGGGCTGCGCCGCATAGGTGACCTCGACGTAGCCGTTGCCGGTGTTCGGCGGCTCCACGTAGAAGACGTGCGGTTCCTGGTCGTCGCGCATCCAGTGACGCACGGCATCCCGGGCCCGCTTGTCGTTGGCCCAGCCGGGGTCGAAGCGCGTCAGGACCGCCTCGTCCACTCGGCGCACGGCATCGCCCGGGGTATTCCCGTCGGTGCCCATGTTCCGCGTGACCCGGTGCAGGACGTGGCCGGGGCTTTCCTGCACAGCGCCCGGCTGAAGCTGCATCACCTCGGTCTGGGTGAGCGCCTGCGGCTTCAGCTTGACGATCGCGCGCTGAGCGGCGGACAGGTGCCCCAGTAGCTCGGGTTCCGGCCAGGTATGCCCCGCCTCGTCGATCAGCTGAGCCGCGGCCCGGCCGATGATCTCGGATGCCTGCACGAGTCGTTACCGGGTCTGGAAGGTGTAGCGGCGAACGGTGCGCTCGCGGTACTTGATCGCGCCGTCGGCATCGGTGCCAGCTTCTTCCATCACCGTCTGCTTGGCGTTGTCCAGGATGCCCAGCACGCCCTTAGGCACCTTCACCCACTGGTCGCGGTTGATCAGGAACATCTTGCCGTTGAGGCCGACCTTCACCGGGTCCTGCCCCTCGGGGCCGCCGCCGGCGTGGACCATGATCTCGACCCGCTCACCGGGCGCGGCCTTGGCGGCACGCATTTCCTGCTCGGCATCGGACATGGGCTCGGGTTCATCGTCACCCGCCGCCAGGATGGTCGCGATCACCTCGTCCTTGCTGCCGTTGGACTTCAGGGTGATGCCCCGATCCGCGGCAAACTCGCGCAGTTGCGCGACGGTCATGGTGTTCAGGTCGTCTTCGCTGTATTCGTCGTTCATTGCGGTTCTCCACAAAAAAAGGGGCCCAGCAGGGGCCCCTTCAGGTCGTTACCGGACTACGCCGGGGTTACAGGTCGCTGACCGCCACTTCCGCGCGTACCAGCCACGCATCGTTGAGGATCACCGCAGCCTGATAGGCCTTCCAGCCCACGAAGCCGCGCTGACCCAGCGGGTCGCTCTTGTCGCGCGAGGACGGGTTCACCACGGACGGCGAGACCGCACCCTTGCCCTTCAGCGGCACGATGCCGAACGAGTCGCGGGCGATGTACAGGATCGGGTAGACGTCCGCCTGCCCCGGGCTGCCGCCGCTGGCGCTCAGTACGCCGTTGGTGGTCGGGTCACCGCCTGCGTCTTCCCACGGCTCGAAGATCGTGCTCGCGACGTAGCGCACATCCTCGACCTTGCCGATCTCCGACTCATACGGGGTCATCGACCCGTACTCCTCAGTCGGCACGAAGCCATCCATGTTGCGGATGTCGGATTCCAGGTCCGGATGCACCAGGCCGATGTACGACGGCGCGACGTTCTGCGTGCCGTAGGACGGGGTGGAGCGCACGACGCTGGTGATCTTCCGACCGTTCTGCCGCTTCAGCGAGCGCGTGATCTTGCGCTGCAGGTTGCGGGAAACGGGGGAAGCCACGTCGGCCCGGGCGCTGCCGTCCGAGTAGAAGACGTTGGTGCCGGCCTTGATCACGTTGAACCGCACGGTCTCCAGCATCTGGGCCTGCTGCTCACCCAGGATCTCCACCGACTCGTTCAGGACCGGATCCTCGTGGGTATCCTCGATCACGTCCGAGATCTGGATCAGATCACCGTACTGCTGCAGCTGGGCGGACACGTCGGTCTTGGTCAGCTTCTTGGCGGACGGGGTGACGCCCTCGGTGAGCGGTGCCGGCGTGTTGTCCAGCGCCTCGTACCGACGGAACTTGACCGTATCGGTCTTGTTCTTCGGCAGCGGCTTGGACTGGCCGAACTTCTCGAGGACGAGGTACGGCATACCCCGCTTCAGCATTTCCTTTGCCGCATAGGCGGCGGTACGGGGGGAAATGTCCCCGTATTCAGTCAGTGCCATGGTTGGCCTCCTGTGTCAGATCAGAATTGGTCCCAGGCGGCGTCGAAGTCGTCGGCTGCCGCACGCTTCTGCGGCGGGCCTCCGCTTCGGCTCCGCACAGCACGAGCCTTGGCGGCTCGCGGATTGGCGGGTCGATCATCGCCGGACGGCTGCTCGGGCGGGTTTTCCGCCTTGTAGCGGTTCAACAGCTCGATCACCTCATCGGTTGATCCCTGCTCGTAGACCTGTCGCATGGAGGTCGCCAGGAACGACGGCTGCGCGTCGATCCACTCCTCGATCGCACCGGATTGCACGAGATCCATGGCGTCGCTGTGCGCCTCCTGGACCTGGCGTGCGTGCTGCTCCTGCGCCACCTGCTGCTGGGCTTCCTCCAGCGGGGTCAGACGTTGGGACAGAGCCGATACCTGCGACTGCGCTCGCTCGTCCGCGATCTTCCTCGCTCGCTTCTCGATGAAGTCCGCCATTTCGTCGCCGAACTCATCCCGGAAACGCTGGAGGTCTTCATCGTCGGGGCCATCGGTGTCCGCATTGGGGCCGTCGGCCGTTCCCGGCTGGTTCCGCTGGGTATCCGGGTTATCCGGGCCACCACCAGCCGGCGCCTGCGTTTGCAGACGCTGTTTCAGTTGCTCGTTTTCCTCGGCCAGGCGCTGGCGTTCCCGTGCTTCACGGGACAGCCGGCCCTCCCAGGACTTCATCTTGTGCTCGTTCTCCTGGAGCTTTTTCCGCAGGGCCTCGATGTCGTCGTCGGACGCCTCGCCCTGCGGCTCCCCTTCTTTGGCGTCCGCTTCGCCCTCGGCCGCTTCCGCGTCCTGCTCGGGCTCCTCGCCTTCACCGTCGTGGTCGGTTTCCGGTTCGTCCGGGCCGTCGCTGGTTTCGGCTTCGCCCTCATCGGGCTCGTCGTGTTCGCCAGCTTCGGCTGCCTCGGTGTCCAGCTCGTCGCTGTCCCAGGCAGTATCGAAGTCGTCTTGAGGGGTCACTGCGCACCTCCATCGGTGTCGATTGCTTTGCGTAGGCTGCGCAGGCGCTGTGCGGCGCCCTGCAGTTCTCGTGTCTCGTCCGGATGGGCCGTAACGAGGCGGTCTTTGATCTGCTCGATCTCGTCGTCGAGGATTACCCGCACGGCATCCGCGGCGCGCTCAAAGCGGCGCAGTTCGGCTTCGGCCTGCGGTCGGTTCATCAGTAGCCCCCGGCGGTTTCAGGCGGCATCGGCTGCCCCATGCTCGGGCCCATACCCTGCGGCCCCGGGCCGGTCATCGGGCCCTGCGTGGGCATGGGCCCTTGCGACGGAATCGGCTGCATGGCGCCGGGCGGGGCCTGCATCAGCTCCTGGCGCAGCTTCTCGATCTCCAGGCGCAGCTTCTCGGTCTCGGCGGCCGTCTTCTCGGTGTCCGCCTGCGTCTCCTGGATGTCGGCCTGCGCCTTGGCCTCGTCGATCTGGGCCTGCATCTGGTCCATCTGCTGTTTGATCAGCTCGGGGTTGTTCTCCTGCTGGGCCTGCATAGCCTGCTGGTGCTCCTCCTCGGATAGCATCAGGCTCTCGTCCAGGTCCTGGACCTCCATGCGCCGGCGCAGCAGTTCTTCCCAGCGGATCCACGACTCGAACGGCGTTCCCATGGACTGCGCGGCGAACCGATCCAGTGCCTCGGCCCGGATCTCTTTCGCCACCAGGCTTGAGGAGCCGCGCGCCTTGATCTCGTAGTCGCCCTTGATCGCCGGGTCGTCGCTGTAGGCCATGTTCCAGGCGTACAGCGCGCCGATGAACGGCTTGGTGATGCCGTTATCGAAGTTGCGTACCAGCTTCTTCAGGTCGATGTTGGCCGCGCCCATCAGCATCGAAAGGCCGGACGCCGTGCCTTGCGCCCCGCCGCTGGTGGTCGGGGCGCCTTCCATATAGCTCGGGACCGTGTGTTCGTGTGCCCAGCGCTCGGAGACCTGGATCAGGTTCATGTACTCGCTCATATGCGAGTTGACGCTGAGCGGGCGCATGGCGGGGTACTGCGCCTCCTGGCCGGTGCCCTGGCGCAGGAACACGCGGCGCGGCCAGATCTTGGTCGGATCTTCGCCCGGGGCCATCAGGCTCATGTTGGCCTCGAACATTGGCCCGCTGGCCACCGCGGCGTTATCGAGCATCGCCCGGGTGCTGGCGTTCATCATGGCCTGGTCGTGGCGCAGCATCGCCGGGACGCCCTCGGCGAAGATGCTGGTGCGATCCTTGTACATGCTGAACGCGTGGTACGGATGCGGGCGCTGACCCTCCATCGGCTCGACCGCGACCTTGATGATCAGCGGGCCCAGCAGCCAGAGATTGACCCAGACTTCCTCGAGACCCTGCACCTCGTCCTCGGTCTCCGGCGAGGCCTGCAGCAGATCCTCGACCGATACCGGCCCCCAGAACTCCAACAGCTCGTAGCGGCCCTGCTGCTCGCTCACCCCGGAGCGTTCGCCCAGGGTGCGCAGGTCGTAGTCGTGCTCGCGCTCGGTCACGTCGCCGGTGCGCCGGGACTGCACGTACTCGAAGATCGCCTCGGCGTCGAAGTCCTCGCGCTTGGCCAGGTCCAGCAGATCATGGCGCGGCATCACGTGGCGCTGGTAGACGTAGCGCACGTCGTCCCAGTCCCGGGCTGCCATATCCGGGTACACGTCCCAGTTGTCGACGCATTCCAGGTAGGGCTCCAGCTTCACCTCGCCGATGTTGGCCCACTGCCCCGTCTCCGGGTCCGGCTGGTAGCGCGTCTGCACCCGCTCATCGACCAGCGGCCCCTTGAGGATGCCGTCGCCGTAGATGCAGCCGTTCAAGATCACGTCGCCGCCGGCAATGTCGCTGTACTTGGCGTCGCGCAGCTGGTCGTCCATGCGCTCACGCATCGCCTTCGCCCGTTCCTCGGCGATCTCGGTGCGGCGCTGATCCATGTCGAACTCGGGCTGCGGGGGCGGCTCCTCGCCCTGCGCCTGCGCCTGCATGACGGCCTGCTCGTACTGCATGGCCAGCTGCTGCGCTTCCTGCTGCAATGCCATTTCATCGCGCGGGTCCAGCGTCGGCTCGTTGGCCGGCTCCAGCGCCCAGTTCCGTTGCGCGGCGGCCGGGAACAGCATGTCCACCAAGCGCGCATGGATGGTGTTGACCTTCTTGCGCGTCAGCGGCACGTAGACCTGCGACTGGTTTGGGTCCATGCGCTGCAGTTCTTCCCAGCTGTACCGCGCCTTGTACTGCATCAGGTCGGCCAGCCAGCGCTGCTCGGTATCCCGGCGCTGCGGCACCGCCTCGGACTCCCACTGCGCACGCAGCGACTGACCGAGCGCGCTCATGAGATCCTGAATGCGCTGCGGATAGCCGTCTTCTTCGATGTTCTCGTCGTCGGTCATCAGTAGCCTGCGCTGGTCGCGGGTTGCCGCGGGGTTTGCGTAATGCGGTTCACCGTCTCCCGTGTCTGCACGGGTTCGGCGAACGTGTTGGCCAGGGCATCCCCCACGTCGGGGCTTGAGATGCCGCGCTTGGCCATATCCTCTTTGCGCTCCAGCCACATGCGGCCGGAACTGTCGTGTCCGTGTTGGGGGCCCACCAGATCGGTGTGCAGATCGTCTTGATCCGGCAGGGCGACTACGCCCCGGCGCATCCAGTCCGCCATCTCGCCCCAGATCTCGGAGCGCTTGTCGCGGTACTTGTCGTGCTCTCGGGCGCGAGCGCCGTACTGGACCTCGGTGCAGGGAATGTTCAGCTCCCGCAACCGGTCCACCACCGCCGCCCCATAGCCGCCCGTGGCGTCGATAAACACCGCGTCGGGCTGGTGCAGGCCGTACAGCCTGGCCACCCAACCCGCCGTGCTCATCAGGTCCGGGTCACGCTTGGCCACCGCGAAATGCACCTTGCGGCCCTGGCGCAGAGCGACCGCCGATCGGTCCTTGCCCTGCCGGGCCACGTCCACGCCCAGGATCTTCGGGCCCTTCGGCACCACCGACGCCTTGCGCGCCGCCATGACCCGCTCGGGGTCCAGCAGCGGATGCCGCGCCGGCACCTGGAAGGCCTCCGCCGGAAAGGCCGGGTACTCCTGCCGGAACAGCCAGACTTCGCCCTCGAAGTCCTGCTCGATCTTGATCCGGCGCCACGCCATCTGCTGGAGGTCCAACCCGTGGGCCTCCATGTACTCGCCTTCCTCGTCCGTCAGCTCGAAGCCGGGCGGCACCGGCGAACGGTACTCCTCCTGCCAGTACCACGGAATGAAGATCGGCTGGTACTCGCCGACCCCGCGCTCAGCGGCCTGCCAGTACCGGTGGAACAAGTCTCCAACCCCGTTGGCGGTGGACTCCAGGATCGCTTCGGTCCCTTCGCCTTCATCCCCCGACGGGATCGCCTGCATCACCCCGGCCGCGTGCTCCGCCTGGTTCGGCCAGAACGCGACTTCGCTCCCATGGAAATACTGGATCGTCCCCGAGCGGCCGGTCCCCTTCGTCCGGGCCGTGCCAACGGCGTAGCCCGAATCCAGCCGGTCGAAATACAGCTCGGTCGTACTCGCGCGCTGGGCACGCGGCCGCAATGGCGCCGGGCAGCTATCGTGATAGCGCCGCGCCATGGCAAACAGATTCTTGGTGGCGGCCTCCTCGTGCGTGAGGATGAAGGCCTGCCGACCCCAGCCGCCGGTGACGCGCCAGTAGTAGCGCCCCTGCGTGTACGTCGATATGCCCTGCTGCCGACCCTTCAGGACCAGCGCCCGAACCCGGCCCACGTCCTCGATCTGCTCCTCCAGGCGCTTGTGCAGGTACTGCTGCGCGCTGTTGAGTATCAGCGGGCCCTTGCCGCTCTTGCCCCGGATCTCCAGGGCCTTCGAGGCGTACAAGGGAAAGTCGCCGCGCAATCGGCGCAGCGCATCGAGGCTCATTCCTCCAGCAGCTTCTTCAGCTTGTCTTCGTAGTCCTCGCCGCTGCCCTGCTCATCCAGGTTGTAGGCCTGACGCTCCAGGGCCACGAGGCGCTGCATGCTCTGGCTCAGGTCGCGAATCGTCCCGGCCCGTCCCGGCAGGCTTACCGCGCGGCGCACGGCATTGGCGGCCCGCGCATCCATGTCCTCGCCCTGGATCCGCTGCTCGGCCAGTTCGCTCAGCAGTTCGTGGTGCTGGCACTCCGCCTTGAGCTCGCTCAGCATCATCTCGACGATCTCGCGCCCATCGCGGATGTCGCGCCGGTGCGTCTGGATCACCTCGGACCCGCGCTTGGCGGCTTCCTCGATGATCTCCTCGTCACTTGCGTTGGTACTGCGTAGCGAATCGCGTAGGGCTTGGCTCTTGGCCTGGCGGCGAACCTCGTCGCTCAGATCCCGCTTCCACCCGTGGCGCTTGGCTCGCTGCCGGATCGCCCCATCGGTCACGCCATGCTTCTTGCCGATCTCACGGATCGACAGCTGGCCCGCCTTGTACTCCCGGGCAATCGCTTCCCAGTCGTATTGCTTGCGCTCAGCCATGGTTCCCCCCTACCAGGGACTCCACCACCGCCTTGAACAGCTTGTCCTTGCCCTTCTGCACCGCCGATAGCTGGTCATACGGCACCATGCACGGGTGTGTCTTGGCCTCGGGGTCCTTCTCCTCCCCGTACACCCACCCGTCCCGCACCTTGTGCCGCATCCACTCCTCGTGGGATTCCTCCGGGGTCAGGCCGCGCTCCAGGTGAGCAATCACGCCAGCGACCGCAGACTTCTTCTGCCAATCCGGGGCGTCCTCCCATTCCGGCTGCGAATGATCACCCAGCGCCGCGCAGTACGCGCGGTTCACTTCATGCGCTACGCGCGCCACCGCCGGAACGACGTTTCCGTAATCCGCGGCTTCCATCACTCGGCCTTCTGCAGTCCGTTGCGCGCCCAGGCCAGCACAAAGCCCAGATACGCCCACACCTCATCCCGCGCTTCCTCCAGCGCCAGATCGGTGCCGATCTCCTCGCTGTAGTTCGCGGCCTCGACGCAGGCTGAATCCGCGACGATCGAGAATCCGTTTCGCAGCTGGAGGCGAACCACCGTATGGTTGCCCATGCGCTGCGCGTCCATCCCCGCGTCCATTTCCTCCACCGCGGCTTCGTCCACCCGGGTCGGGTCTTCACCGATCTCCAGGTAGGCGGACTCGAACACCTCCTGCGGGCTCCACGACTCATAGCCGTTCGGGTAGACCACGCGGTAACCGGCCTGGCCGTCACGCTCCTGCGGCTCGGCTTGTACCTGCTTCACGCCAATGAAATTCTGCATGTCGTTCTCCGAGTATCCCCGTCGCCGGGGGCTCCAACGAAAAAAGCCCCGGGCGAATGCCTCGGGGCTTGTGGGCCCAGAACGAGAAAAGCCCCGGGGCGCATGGCCTACGGGGCTTTCCGACAGTTCGGGTAGTTTGGGACTTTGTACCAGTCCGTGAGGGTAGCGTCAAGCCATGCCGATCACACCGGCACTCCCTTCCCTCTCAGCAGTTCCATGAACTCGCTCTCGCCGCGCTTCACCCAGTCGTCCACCACTTCCTCGGCTGCCTTGATCAGGGCCGCCGGCCCGGGGTTGTCGATGGTGCTGCGGTCCACGGCCAGCTCCCGAGCATACGCGGCCTTCGGGGCCTTGCGCCATCCGTGGCCGGTCTGCCTGGCCCGCATGACCGCCACGCTGGCGATCGCCTCCAGGTCGGCCCGTGCCCGTTTGCGCGCGGCCAGGTGCTTCGCCAGGTAGTCGACCACGAACTCGACCAGGGTATCCAGCCCACCGCTCGCCTCCTGCCCGTAGATCGCCCGATAGGCCTCGCGCCCCCGGTGATCGGTCACCTCGGTCAGCGTGACCATGATCGTGCTGGCGCAGTCCTGGATCTCGTCCCAGCTGACGCCGCTGTGCCCGCCGACCATCTGCGCGTAGAAGCCTCGGCACTTCACCCGGGCCAGCTGCTCCTCGGCCCACTGCAGGGCATGCTCCCCGCTCTTGAATTGCAGTTCGCCATACTGGCACTCGTCTTGCTCTGCCGCCATCGCCATCATCCCCGTTCGCTCCGCAGGTAGTCGCATATCTCGCTGTGTGTGGCCCCGTTCCCGGCCGCTGCCTCGGACCATGCGGCGTTCAGCCGCTTGCGCATGTCGTCGGCGTACTGCCGGTCCTGCACCATCAGCCAGGTCTTGATCGCCATCGGATCCATCGTCGCGATCATCCCGGCCGCCTGGCGGTCTCGGTCTTCATTCATCTGCCCGCCCAAGTGTGATGCCATATCGCCCGATCAGGAGCGCATCCGCCAGCGCCTGCCCCTTTCCTTTTGCATCCAGATCACGCAGTGCCGGGTACAGCTGAACCGCGCGAGACCGGGCCGCGTCCTTGTCGTTGCCGATCAATCCTGCGTGCTTCTTCCACCGCTGCGGAGTGACCAGCGTCAACGGGACGCCGGCGCCGGTGATCACGCCCTCGACCAGTCCGGCGCTGTGCCCGAAGCTGAACGTGCTGGCCACGCCCTGTTTCGGCATCGACTGCACCTGCTCAATGAAGGCGTGCCCAACGTCTGGAAGCCATTGCTCGAGCCACCCGTACACCGCCGCACCGTTCACTCGGTTGCGCTTGCCGACCTTGATCGTGGGCATGGCCAGGTGGTCGACGTACTCACCGCCGCCCGCGAGGAGCGCGAGGCAACCGGACACGCCTGGATCGACGGACAGAAACAGCGCTGTTTCAGAACTCATCGCCTGCCTCCATCCGCCGGGATTCTCCGGAGTGCCGGATCAGCCCCATGCGCACCAGCCTTCCCCGTGTCTCCTGGCTGCCCCGAATCCATGACAGCAGCACGTCTGCCAGGTCCAGGTGCTCCGTCCCGGCCCGGCCGTCGATCACGTCATGGCATGCAGCGCACGCGAACGCCCCGTCGATGTCGCTGCCCTTGAGTGCCAGACCGCCATTGCTCACGGGTGGATGCGCCAGGACCACGGTTGCGGGGTCTGCGTTGCACACACCCGGAAGGCGCACCGTGCAGTGCTGCCCTCGTGCGGCCTCTCGGATCTTGCTCATGCCACCGCCCTCGTTTTTCCGCCCAGGTTCGGGTCGGTCAGGAACACGCCCTGCTCGCTCAGGTGCTGGTAAACCCGGTCCAGGTACTCGCGCTTCTCTGGAACTTTCATCAGGCGGGTCACCGGGAAATCCACCGGCTCCCGCATCAGGGCCAGCTTCTGCTCGTAGGGAAGCGGCTTCACCAACTCGTCGTACTGCGCCCGGAAGTCGTCGTGGTTCTCGCGCAGGATCGGCACCCCGACTCGTAGCTTCAGGTAGGCGCGGACCTCCTCCGGCTCGTCGCCCAGCTGCTCGGCGGCCTCGGCGATCCACAAGCGCTGCAACTTGTTCTGCTCCACCGTGCGGTCAGCGCCCTTCCGGATCGAGACCGTAAACGGCAGTTCCATGGCCAGCAGGGCGCGGATAAGCTTCTGGCGATCGGCCTCGTTGCGGATCACATGGCTGCTCATGCGGGCCTCCGGTCACGTAGGCCTCTGCGGGCCAGCACCTTGTACGGATCGCGCGAGAAGCGAAGTCGAGTGCGAATCGCCGCCACGGACGCGCCGGT
Source organism: Thioalkalivibrio sp. ALE12 (assembly GCF_000381105.1). Lineage (NCBI taxonomy): Bacteria > Pseudomonadati > Pseudomonadota > Gammaproteobacteria > Chromatiales > Ectothiorhodospiraceae > Thioalkalivibrio > Thioalkalivibrio sp. ALE12. Next base: position 46,751 of record NZ_KB905907.1, read on the forward strand.
CAGTCTCGAAATCTGCTGCGCCGTCCATTCGCTGCCGTCGGTCAGGCGGTAGGCCTTCATGCGCCCACCCCATCGAGATCCGGCGACCCTGGAAGCTGCAACCGGTGCGTCGTGCGCCACGCTTGCCCCCAACGTTTCTTGGCGGCCTCCCGGCCCTCGAGGATTCGCTCCGCCTCCATCCCCCACCGGTCGATTCGGTTCCGCATGCCGTCTTCCGTGAGCCCCGGAACCATCGCCGTCAGCTCCGGGATCGTGCCCCGGGTGCCGTCGTCCAGCTCGTACACCTTGCGACCGCTTGCCGGGTTCCAGCCCCGGCGCGGGGCCAGTACGACCTCCGGCTCCCGGGACTTGCGCAGGCGCTCCGCCGCCGACTTGCGGGAAATCCCCATCTCCTCGGCGACCTCGCTCGCGGTAATGCGCCGGCCGCCGACCAGGCGATAAACCCGTTCCTGGATCATGCCGCCACCTCCTGCGGGTTCGGCCGCCAGCGGCACCCCTCGCAGCCCGGGTCGCTCTCCGGGTGGCCGCCATGCACGCATTGCGCCTCCGCGCTCCAGGCCGTGGTGTGATACCGCTGCCTCAGACGGCCATCGTCGGTGTAGCCGTTGTTCACGAGCGACACGCTCACGCCATCGCGCGGCGCATGGTTGTGGCAGCTGTTCATGCCAGCCCCCGCTTGCGGTCCCGCTCGTACCGCTGCTGGCAATCAATGCAGCGCCCCCGGCCCACTCGTGCCCGGGCGGTGTTCTCCGCCTCGCATTCGGCGCAGTAGCCCACGCCGTCGTGCCAGACCGGATCGGGCTGATCGTCCCGCCGCGCCTCGGTAATGGCCCGCTCTTTCCGGGCCTCCTCGTCGCGCTCTGCCTGCTCCATGTATCGCTCGTCGAAGGGCATCAGGTTTCCTCCTCGACGATGAAGGCGAGGCAGCACATCGCATGCGCCAGGTGGTGCATGAGCGTCTCCTCGTCGGTCTCGCGGCCTTCGCGGTACGCGTTGATATGCCGCAGGGCCGCAGCCAGATACCGAGCGCGCCGGTTCTCGACGAGGCGCCAGTTGTCCTCGCCGTACTTCTGCGCGCCGTAGGTCAGCACTTCGGCCATCGCCCACTCGGCGCGCGGCGGGATCAGGTCCATGCGGGGCTTTTCGTGGTCGTACTTTCGGCCCACCACATCGCCCTGCTCTGCCGCATGCCCGACGCAGGGGCTCGTATGTCCCGGCCAGTCGTCGCCCATGTCGTCTCGCTTCTCGCTCATCCCTTTCTCCCCTCGTACCGCGCAATCCGGCGGCGCAGTTCCTCGTTTTCTTCGTTCAGCTCCTTGACCATCAGGCGCTGGATCTCGGCCAGGTCGCGCAGCTCGTCCACCCGGTCGCCCAGGCTCATTGCCAGCTCTTGCCATTCAGTGATCGTTCCCCGCTGCCGGTCGACCCGGCCGCGCAGGCTCAGCTTTGTGTGTGCGGCGCCCATCAGCCGAACCTCCCTTCCATGCCTTCGTACCCGGTCACCACTTCGCGGAAACGGTTGTACTGGCCCTGGAAGTTCAGTCGGCAAGTGCCGGTCTCTCCCTGGCGGTTCTTGGCGACGATCACCTGTGCCTCGGGCCCCTCGTCCTCGTGCCCCGGGTAGGCCGCCGGTCGGTACAGGAACACGATCTTGTCGGCGTCCTGCTCGATGGATCCGGAGTCGCGCAGGTCGCTCATCTGCGGGATCGGGGTCGGGCGTTTGTCCACGGCCCGGTTTAGCTGCGACAGCGCAATCACCGGCACGTCCAGCTCTTTCGCGAGCGCCTTGAGCTGCCCGCTGATCTCGGTGACCTGCTCGTACAGCGAGCGGCCGTCCGCGCGCAGCAGCCCGAGATAGTCGACGATGATCATCTGCACCGGCTGCTGTTGGTGAGCGACCCGGGCCCGGGCGCGCAGCTGCTGTACATGCAGGGCGCCGGTGTCGTCGATCCGCATCGGCTTGTCGTGGACCGCATGGATCGCCTGGCTCACCTTCGCCCACTCGACCTCGCCCATCTGCTGCGGCTTCTTGAGCGCGGCCATGTCCAGCGCCGAAATGCTGGACGCCATGCGGTTGACCAGCTCCTTGCGCGGCATTTCCAGCGAGAACACCAGCACCGAGCGGTCGTCCCGGAGCATGGCGTTCTCGGCAATGTTCATCGCCAGGGTCGTCTTGCCCATACCCGGCCTTCCGGCCACCACGACCAGCTCGCCGCCTTCCATCGCGCCCATCGTCTGGTCCAGGCTCGGGAACCCCGTCGGGATCCCCATGCGGTCGCCGTGGTCCTCGACCCGCTCCTCCAGCTCCTCCAGCCATTCGCGCATCGCCTCGGTGATCGTCACCGGGCCCGACGTCTGCTGGCCGGCCGCCAGGCGGAGCATCCGCCCCTGCGAATCGCTGATCGCTTCCTCGGACGATTCCGCCGACAGCGCGGCCTGGTAGATCGCATCGGCCTCGGCCATCAGGCGGCGGCGCTGCGCGGTATCGCGGATCTCGGCCAGGTGCTGCTGGTACGACCGGGCCAGCAGGTACGAGCCTCCCAGTAGGTCGCCTGCCGTGGCCAGGGCATCGCCCTCAAGCCGCGACATCAGCAGCGGGCCGTCGATCTCGCCGTTGGCGTCCAGCTGGGCCGCCATCGCCTCGAACAGCTCGCGGTGGTCGATCTGGTACAGATCATCCCGGTCGACCTGCTCCTGCACTGCCCGGAAGTCCAAGCGCCCAACCAGGCACGCCCCCAGGATCTCGCGCTCGCTCTCTGTGGCGTTCGGGATCTTCGGCGCGCTCATGCCTTGCCCCCTTCCAGGGCGCGCAGCTGCACTCGGCTGGACCGCTGCGCCTTGTGCGCCCGCTGGATCAGATCCCAGACCTGATCGCCTTCCATGCCGGCCGTCTGCGAAGCCGGAATGCCGTACCGGCGCAGCAGCTTCGCCCACTCGCCTTTCTGCTCGATCGCCGGACGCGCCGGCAGGGACTCGCCGCGCAGTTCCTCGACATGGCCGATCACGTCCGCCGGCACCGGGGCAAACCGCCCGCGGTGGGCGTCCTGGATATGCGCCTGCAACCCGGCCTGCACCTCGCGAAGCTCGAACGGCTGGAGCGCGGCCCACCACATCGACAGCGCCGCCTCGCTCACCGATTGCCGGTACAGCTCCAGGGTCGCGGTCACCGTGGACGCAAACATCGAACGATCATCGGGGCTCATGCGACACCTCCCTGTTTGGCCGCCCAGCGACGGGCGACATCCGAGTTATCGACGGCGGGTTTCAGGCCGCCGTTGTGGACGGTCATGGTCGGCTTGGCTGGCGGCCGGTATTCCTCACGCCAGTGCTCGTCCGGGCCCAAGAACGTGGCCGCCTGCTTGACGAACTCGGTGCCGACTTTCCCCTGTTGCTCGCAGTACGCCGCGTACCGCATAACCCCGGCCATCATGTCCTCGTGGGTTACGCCCTTTCGGAGTCTGGCGGTGTAGGCCTTAAACGCCTTCTTCTGCGGGTTGTCGCCGCCCCGCTTCGGGTATTGAGCCCAAAGTGCCTCGAACTCTGGCGGGTATTCGGACTCGTTGCGTTTCGCTTCCGGCTGACCCTTCGTGTCGGTCGGTTCGTCAGAACCGTCCAATAGATCTTTTCCCTTGGGTACTGGGTTACTGGGTACTGGGTTACTGGGTAGCATTGCCTTCGCATTGCCTTCGCTATGCGTTCGCATTGCGCCTTCATTTTGCTGGGCGTCTGCCTTTGTAACGTCTTGTTTTTCCTTTCCCCACCGCTTCTGCGCGGACTCCCTGGCCTTCTCGGATTTCTCGTAAATTGCCTCGAGTTCCCGCTTGCATCGGGCGTGTTCGTAGCCTTCATTCGTCAGCGTGAAGAAGTCCTCAAGCACTGCGCACAGAGCGCGCTCCTCGTCCGCAGTGCGAACGCATAGCAAACGCATGAGTCTTTGCATGTCCGAAGGAAGGGGGGATTCGCTCAGGTAGTACAGATCGATCGCCTGTCGGTAGACGCCATGCTCCAGCAGGGACAGGTGCGACGTGTCCTTGCGGTAGTCGCCAATGTGGTGGCGGTAGTGGTTCATTCGCCACCCTCCTCCGGGCGTCCAATGGCGTGGCGGCATTCGTCGAGCTGTCGCTTTATGGCCTCGCCAAGGGCCTTTGAAAACCGATAGGCCATGACCGTGTTGAACTCCAAAAGGATGGCCGGGCCGCACCCCTTGACGGTCACGGTGATCGCCCCGTTTGGAGAAGCCTCAACCTCCGCGACTCGATCGGTATAAAACTCGGAGTTCGCGTAAACGTTTACTGCGATTTGCTTATTTGCCATACTGACCTCGTTCGTTAGTGGCAGCCCCGGCACTTGGCTTCGCCCGCCAGCCGGGGCTTTTTTGTGGGTGCTACCTCAGCGCCGCCTTCACCTTCCGGCACCACGTCAGCGCAGCTCGCTTGCGGCCTGCGTCGGTCTTCGCCTCAGCGATCCGACGTGCCTGGCGCCGGGCGTCCGTCCAGCGGCTCATGCCGGCCACCAGGTCACGCCAAGGCGTCCGGTGGTGATGTCGCGCTGCGACCGGCCCCGCGTCACATACCCCGCGGTCTCCGCTTCCGGGAGACGGCGAGCGATCTGATACCGGTCGAGCCCTAGTCGCTCGGCAATCCCCATGCGGGCCAGCTCCGCACTGGTCAGGCCCGGATGCGCTCGGACCACCTGCACGGTGTCCAGCATCTGCCTGTGTCGCTTGCCGCCGGCCGTGATCGCGTCAGCGGCCGCGTGGCTCGTGTGGGGGTCGGTGCTGCGGGCTGCGGGTGTCTGGATGTCCATGGTTCCTCCTTGCGGGGCTATTCGCGCCCTTCCGGCTCATGGGCTCCTGCGGCAAGCTGCAAGACATGGAAGTGACCGCGGGTGTGTGTTGTCAGCGCCACCCGGCAATACTCGCCAAGGGTGTACCCATGCACTGCTGCCAGGGCCGCCAACTCGGACTTGACCTCCTCGGACACGCGCACCTTGATCTCCTCGGTGGCCTTGCCCTCGGTCGTCCGGTGAATCGACCGGCTGAAACGGGGTTCCATCATGTTCGCGCTCCTTCGTTTCGGGCCGGTGGATCCGACCCGGTTGTGAGATCGGGTCAGGCGGCGTCGTTATGGTCAACGCCCACAAACACGTCGGGGCGCAACTGGCGCGCAGTCACAGCCCCTTCGGTTGCTCGCTCGATTGCCATGCAGCGCTCCGCGGGGACGCGGCTGTCTCTGTGAATCCAGTTCCATACGTGCTGCTGTTTCACGCCGCAGGCCTTGGCAAGGGCGGATTGCCCCCCGGCTTGCTTGGCTGCTTTTAGGACTAGACGATTCATGGCCGACAGTTATACAACCCGAGTTGTGGCGCGTCAACTCCCCGGGTTGTTTGCCGGTTACACAACAAGCGTTGTAGCTTCGTGCGCTATGACACTCGGTGCCCGGTTAAAAGAGGCTCGGATCGCATCGGGCTTGACGCAAACGCAGCTCGCCAAGAACGCCGGTGTGAGCCAGCAGGCGGTTGCAAAGCTGGAGAAAGGTGCCGAGTGGTCGCGCCACACTCACGCTTTGGCTAAAGCGCTCGGCGTCTCAACTGAATGGCTGGATACCGGGGCGGGCCCGAGGGAGCGAACCGAGGATCGAGGCAGAGACCTTGGTTCAGCAGCCCACGACGCCATCCATAGATTCTTGCGAGACTTCGACCCTGAAGAGTCGGCGCACGACCAGCTGGTGCAATTTGTCGAGGGACTGCCTGGTGGCGCATACGTTGCACCTTTCGCGACGGCCTACGACCTGGAAGACGCGCTGGATGAACACTGTCCTGGGTGGCGCGACGGGGAGCGCAGTGTTCGGGCCTCTTCTGTAGCGGAAGCGGACGCGGAGTTCTATGCGATCCCTACCGTTACAAAGGCCCGGCAAATTCCGGTTGTGGACTACGTGGAGGCCGGCGCCCCGAGGGAGATCGTCGACGCCTACGCGAAAGGCGACGGTCACCGAATGGAATGGCTGGATCCGGCATCCGCCGAGTCCTTGGGGCCCTATACGTTCGCTCTGGAGATTCGCGGCCGCAGCATGGAGCCGGAGTTTCGCGAGGGCGAGATCATCATCGTCGACCCGGACGCTTGCGTGCGGCCGGGGGATGTTGTGGTCGCCAGGGTCAACAGCGACACCGAAGCCACGGTGAAGAAATACCGGGACCGGGGCCGCGACGAGCAGGGCCACCCCGTCTATGAGCTGGTGCCGCTCAACCCCGACTACGCCAGCATCACCATCGACTCCAGCAATCCGGGCACGCTGATCGGCCCGGTCGTCCAGCACAAGCGGAACCTCCGATGACCGACGAACCCATGTTCTCCCGCAGCGGGCGCACCCTGCCGCGCGACCTTGGCCCCAACGACCATGTAGCCAAGGTGAACCTGCCCGAGCAGCTGTACTGCGACCTGTCCGCCCTGGCCGCCATTGAGGGCAAAGGGCTGTCCGAGTACCTGCGCGACCGCCTGATGGAGTTCACTTACGGCGAGATGGAGGCCGTGCGCATCCGCACCCAGCGCGCCAGCCGGGGGTAGCCGCCTCTATTGAGGGTGCCTGTACGAGTTCAGGAGCGGTTCCCCATGCTCCTCGACCAAATTCTCGACCGCCTCTACGACCATCGAAAATCGCTCTTCCACGGAGAGGTGATCGAAATCCGGGTTGTCCATCATTCTGGTATCGATATCCACCGCTAGATTCCAGCGAGCCGGGTCGTTCTCCATCCAGTCGCGTAGCGGCGGGTTCGCGTCGATCGCGTCCAGAACCTCCTGATCATCACTCGATGTCGGCTGCGACGTGGCGACCGGGCTGGGAATGGAGTCCTCGTCCACCAGTCGCCACCCCTGCCCGATCATGCAGCTCCGGAAAGCACTTTGCTGCGCACCCGCAGCACCCACCGCAGACGCCTGATTCCATCCCTGGGCGAATCCGCCCGCCATCGCACCACTACCCGGCACCGGCTGAATCTGTGGGTTGGCTGCGCCGGCCTGCCCCGCGATCGCCTGGCACTGCGCTGAATCCCCGTGGAACTGCTGTGAGGACTTACCCGGGTGATGCCATACCTTGCTGGTTGCGCACCCCACCAAAAGCAAGCTGCTAACCCCCGCCGCAAGAACCAAACCTACCCCTGCTCTCATCGCACCGCTCCCTTTCTCACCGTGTCACTCCACAAAATTCCTACGTGAATCCTATCCGAACCTAGATCTTGAGCAACAGGGCGAGAACAGGCCCGATAAAAAAACAACTGGGGTTGTTGACACGAATGGACAACTTGGGTTGTACTATGTCCAACGCAACCGGACGGAGCCGCACCCATGACCGACCTCACCGCTATCGAAACCGCTTTCTGGCTCACCGTCGTGTACAGCGGCCTGTGCTTCGGCTTCGGCGTCCTGGCACTGATCAGCGACACCATCGAAGCCCTGATCCGCCGGGTGCAGTCGTGATGTTCCCCTGCGGAAGTTTCAGGGAAGCCGTGCGCACCCGAGGCGACGGCTGGCGCTGGAGCCACCACGCGCAGGGCGTGAAGTCCTACGACGACCGCGACCAGGCCGCCATGCACGACCGAATCATCACTGACTTGTTCGTCCGCAGCACCGGGCATCCGGCGCATCGCGGGCATGTTTTTGGAGGGCAACCCCAATGACCTACCCCGCCGTACAACCCTGGGACTACGAAATGGAGCCGGACGACCCGGAGCGCGACGAGCTCGAAGCCGTCATGGAAGAAATCGCCAGCGACGACGAGACGTGCTTCCTGGTCCTCAAGGACGCCGACTGGACCGCGCGCATCGAGGACGTGATCCGGGCCGCTGCCGAGAGGCGGATTGCGAATCGGAAGCGGCTGGCCGAGGAAGACAAGGCCGAGCGGAGGGCCACGGCATGAACCCCGTGCAGCCCGAACTACTGCGTCAGAACGACGTGATCCGCATGACCGGCATGAGCCGAACGACCATCTACCGGCTGCGCCGGCGGGGCGAGTTCCCGCCGCCGCGCACGCTGGGAACCACTATCGCCTGGCGTCGCCGAGACGTCGAGGAATGGATCAACCGCTTGCCCGAGGCGAGCGAGTAATGGAGGACGACATGAAGCAGACAACGAAGCGCGTGTACCGCGTGACCGACCGAGACGGAAACACCCGCATGGTGTGGGCCTACAACCGCAGCCAGGCGATCCGTCACGCATCCGAGGCCGACTACAGCGCGAACGTCGCGAGCCAGGCCGAGATCATCCAGATGGTGCGCGAAGGCGTGCCCGAGGAGATCGCCGGCAAGGTCCGCGAGGTTCCCATGACCGAGAACAGCGTCGCCCAGTTCCGCGCAGGAGGTGCGGCATGAGCAACCAGATGCAACAGACCAATGGAGCCCGGCAGCCGTCCGTGCTGCGCGATATGGCCGAGCGTTTCGGCATGGACCCGGCGAAGTTCGAGCAAACCTTGCGGGCCACCGTGTTCCCGGCCGATGCCGGTAACGAGCAGTTTGCGGCGTTCCTGCTGACCGCCAAGAAGTACGGCCTCGACCCGATCACCAAGCAGATCTATGCGTTCCCGGCCAAGGGCGGCGGCATCCAGCCCATCGTGAGCATCGACGGCTGGATGCACATGATCAACAGCCACCCGCAGTTCGACGGGATGGAGTTCGAGGATCAGCTGAGCGACCAGGGCAAGATCCTCGCGATCACCTGCCGCATGTACCGCAAGGACCGCAACCGGCCCGTGGCCGTCACCGAGTACATGGAGGAGTGCAGCCGCCCGACCGACACATGGAAGAAGTGGCCGGCGCGCATGCTTCGGCACAAGGCCGCGATCCAGGCGGCCCGCTACGCCTTTGGCTTCTCCGGTGTCGTGGACCCGGACGAGGCCGACCGCGTGGACGAAGCGGTGACCGGCGCGGCCACGGTTCGCCCGCAGGAACCCGAACGCCCCGCCCTTCCCCAGCTCACCGACGACGAGTTCCAGCAGCAGATGCAGGCATGGGCCGGCGCCATCGAATCCGGCCGCATGGATGCCGAGAAGGTCGTGAGCATGGCCGAGACTCGTTGGCAGCTCACCGACGAGCAGCGCCAGGCGATCCGCCAGGCCGGCAGAACCGACGAACCCGAAGCCATTGACGGCGAATGGCTGCAGGAGAACGAAGGAGAGACCGCATGAAGATCCTCAACATCCAGCAGGGCAGTCAGGAATGGCTGGATGCCCGAGCGAAGTACCGCACCGCCTCCGACGCCCCCGCCATGATGGGCGTCTCGAGCCACACCAGCCGCCAAGAGCTTCTGCGGCAGAAAGCCACCGGCGACACGCAGGAGGTCTCGCCGCAGCTGCAGCGCGTGTTCGACAAGGGCCACGAAGTCGAGGCCAAGGCCCGGCCGATCATCGAGGGCCGCATCGGCGAGACTCTTTTCCCGGTCACCGTGGTGGACGACGACGGCTACCTGCTGGCGTCCCTGGACGGCCTGAACATGGAAGGCACCACGATCTGGGAATGCAAGCAGATGAATGCCGAGAAGGCCGAGGACGTGCGCAACGGCCGAGTTCCCGAGTGCGACTACTGGCAGGTCGTCCAGCAGCTGCACATCACCGGCGCGCAGCGGTGCATCTACACCGTCACCGACGGCACCGACGAAGGAACGATCAGCACCAGCGTCCAGCTGAACCCGGCCGATGCCGAGAAACTGCTGGCCGGCTGGCGCCAGTTCGATGCGGACCTGGCCGAGTACCAGCCTCGCGAGCGCAAGGCCGAAGCCACCGGCAACGGCCCGGGCACCCTGCCCGCTCTGCACATCGAGGTGCGCGGCGAAGTCGCAGCATCCAACGTGGCGGAGTTCCGCGAGCACGCCATGGCCGTGATCCAGGGCATCAACACCGACCTGCAGACCGATCAGGACTTCGCCGATGCCGAGGCGACGGTCAAATGGGCAAAGGACGTCGAAAGCCGCCTGCAGGCCGCCAAGGACCACGCGCTCGCGCAGACCGAGGATCTGGACCAGCTGTTCCGAACCATCGACGAGATCCGCGAGCACACGCGGAAGACGCGCCTCGATCTGGAGAAATCGGTCAAGACGCGCAAGGAAGGCATCCGCGACGAGATCCGCAACGATGCGGTACACGCCATCCGCGCGCACTACGCCTCCCTGAGCCAGGGCCTGGGAATCACGCTTGGCGTGCCGGCGGATGCCGCCCAATCCGTGGCCGACGCCATGAAGGGCAAGAAGACCGTCGACACCCTGCGGGACGCCGCAGAACAGGCCGTGGCCGATGCCAAGCTGGCCGCCAGCGACACGGCCGAGCGCGTGCGCCGGAACCTGCAGCGCCTCGACGAGATCGCCAGCGACTACCCGGCCCTGTTCCCCGATCGCGAACAGCTGGTGATGAAGGCGACCGAGGACATGGAGGCTGCGGCCAAGTCGCGCATCGCGGATCACGTCGAAGCCGAGCGCCAGCGGCAAGAACAGGAGCAGGCGAACCAGCGCAAGGCCAACGCAGAAGCCGCTGCGGAGGTGGGCCGCCTCAATCGCGAGGAGGACCGAGCGGACGAAGCGGCGCAGGGCGGCGAAACCTGGCCCCCGGCGCAAGATCCCGAGCCCGATTCGGACGCGCCCGCCACGCTCAAGATCGGCGACATCACCGCGCGCCTGGGACTGACCATCAACGGCGAATTCATCGAGTCAACCCTGGGCATCCCGGCTGCCGAGAAGAAAGGCCGCGCCGTGCTGTACCGCGAGCGCGACTTTGACGCGATCTGCGACGCCCTGATCCGGCATATCGCATACGTCCGCGATTCGGAGCGCCGCGAGGCGGCATAACCCCCCACGGAGACCGGCCGCATCACACGCCCCGAGCCTGCCGGGGTCCGGTCAGCAGGCCCCATTCAATGAGGGAGCAAAACGAACCATGACAGCAGCCAAAGCATTCGCGCTATTCGTCGCGACCATCCTGACCATCGCGCTACTCGTCGCCGCCATTTGGGCGATCCGCTACTACACCGCCGAGGTGCGAGGCGTGATCTCCGGCGAGGAGCAGATCGAATCGGCCCCGTCGCGGATCAGCCGGTACGAGCATTTCTTCGATCTGTGCGCATCGGTTCAGACGCAGAAAGCGGCCCTGGCCGCGCAGCGAGACCGCCTGGAGCGCGTCACTGACGACGGCGTGCGCGACCGCATCGAAAGCAACATCGCGGGGCTCACGACGCAGGTGGCGCGCACCGTCAACCGATACAACGCCGAAGCCTCGAAGGACTACACCAGCGCCCGCTTCCGGGCCTCGAATCTGCCCTACCAACTGTCCACCGAAGGAGACACGACATGCGCACAGTAATCGCCACCATCGCCCTGGCCGCTACCGCGCTCACGCTGTCTGGCTGCAATGAAGCCAGCACCAGCCAGCAGCAGGAGACCGCGCGCGACAACATCATGGACCGGGCGCACCAGAGCGTGCGAATCCCGGAGGTGAGCAACTTCCTCACCCGCGAATATGTGGCGGAGTACATGCGCCGCATGGACGAGCCCAACAAGACGTTCTACGTCTACGTAGTGGCCGATACCGGGCAGATGCTGGGCTACTACGTGGCCCGCAGCGCGCCGGTGAACATCTGCACCTTCCTGACCCCGCCGGACCGAGTAGAGCGGACGACCAGCAGCAGCGTCGGGCGCGTTCTGCGCAAAGCATCGGGAGCCGACGGGGTTTACTACGGGGATTCCGCCTGCAACACCGAATACTTCTTCGACGCCGAAACGGATGCCCTGGTGCAGATCCAGGGGCTGAACCTGTTTGTCAGCGACCAGCCGCTGGAAATGGATGCCAAGCCGATCCGCGTACAGACCACGGACTGAAAGGAGAAACGATGCTCATCCTCACCCGCAGGCCAGAAGAAAGCCTGATCCTCTACGGAGGCACAGGCGACGAAATCGAGATCAGGGTGCTCGGCGTCAAGGGCAACCAGGTTCGGGTCGGGATCACCGCGCCGAGCCACGTGACGGTTCATCGCGAGGAAGTACAGGCGCGGATCGACGAAGCAGCACACAACATGGAGACGGAATAATGGCACGAGGCGTCAACAAAGCAATCCTCCTTGGCAACCTGGGACAAGACCCCGAGCGCCGGGAGACCGCCAACGGAACGACGGTCACGAACCTGAGCGTCGCCACGTCCGAGCAATGGACCGACAAGAACAGCGGCGAGAAGCGCGAGAACACCGAATGGCACCGGGTGGTGATGTTCGGGAAGCTCGCCGACATTGCCACGCAGTACCTGGCCAAGGGTGCGCAGGTCTACATCGAAGGCAAGATCCAGACCCGCAAGTGGCAGGATCAGTCCGGCAACGACCGCTACAGCACCGAGATCGTCGCCAGCGAAATGCAGATGGTCGGCGGCGGCCAGTCCGGCAGCCAGCAGCCCCCGGCGCAGCAGGCGCCCCAGGGCGGCGGGCCGGTAGACGACGACGTGCCGTTCTGAGGAGAGAGCCAATGGATCCATGCAGCATAGATATGCCGACTTCCAAGCCGTTCCCGACCCGCACTATTGAGATTGTCACCTGGCTGGACTCCTACGGCGCTGGCCCCGGCTGGACGGACATCAACGATCTGGAGGCCACACCGACCCGAGTAACCAGCGTCGGCGTGGTGGTAGCGGAGCGCAACGGCGTGCTGGTGATTGCGCCTCATGTCACCGAAGGGCCGGACGGTGCGAAGCACATCTGTGGCGAAATGCACATCCCGCGCAACGCCGTTGTGTCGCGCGTAGTCGTGAACCGCGGGAAGGAGGTGGGCCGTGAGTGATCACCCATTCGACCGATGGGGCGGACCAGCCTTCCCTACCCAGTTGAAGCAGGGGGCAGAAATAACGACTTGGCGCGGCCTTTCGATTCGGGACTGGTTCGCCGGGCAGGTGGCGCAAGGTGAGTGCGCAGCCAGCACCGCATCCAGACCGAAGCCCGAAGAACTGGCGCAATACGCCTACGAGGTCGCCGACGCGATGCTCGCAAAACGGAAAGAGGACGACGACGATGCAGATTGACCTCAAGATCCTCGACCCGCGCATCGGCACGGAGTACCCGCTACCCGCGCCGGCCACCGAGGGATCGGCTGGCGTGGACCTCCGGGCGATGGAGTACGAGCCGGCGACTCTGGACCCAGGCGACTGCCGCCTGATCCCGACCGGGCTGTCGATCCACGTCGCGGACCCGGGCTACGCCGCCATGATCCTCCCTCGCTCCGGGCTGGGCCATAAGCACGGGATCGTCCTCGGCAACCTGGTCGGGCTGATCGACAGCGATTATCAGGGGCCGCTCATGGTCTCCTGCTGGAACCGGGGGCCGGATCTTTTCACGATCAACCCCGGCGACCGCATCGCGCAGCTCGTGATCGTGCCCGTCGTACAGCCGCAGTTCCGCGTGGTGGAGTCTTTCCACGCCACTGAGCGCGGGTCCAGCGGGTTCGGCTCGACTGGGGGTGCGTGATGGACTGCTACTGCGGAGAAGTCGCGGACGCCACATGGACGCAACGGCGTCGCGCCAACCGCCCCCATCAATGCGGCGACTGCGGCCGGAAGATCCAGGTTGCTGACGAATACGAAGAAACGCGCACGCTGTTCGACGGGCGTTGGTACAAAACCAAGGCCTGCGGTCACTGCGTTGCAGTGCGCGAGGCGCTGAAGGCGCGTATCCCGTGCTTCTGCTACCTACCGGGCGGCCTGTACGAGGACGAGGGGCTCTCGGCCTACATCGCGGACCTACGCGCGGCCGAAACCGGAGACGCCTTTTCTGTACTGCGCCTGATTGCCGCCGGGCGCCAGGCGAAGCGGGCGAACCCGTGGACGGCGGTACACCGCCGGCCGCAGACCACACAGACACAGCCGAGGATGGATGCATGACTGACCGAGTAAAAAAGCGCAACGCAAAAGGCCGACCGATCACCGATGCGCTCGCAAGCAAGATGAACGAAATGTACTCGCTACTCCTGACGCTGGAGCGTGCAGAGATCGACGCCGTGCAGGCGGACATTGACGGGTTTAGCGAAACAAACTGCAGCTGGCTGGCGTATCAGCACCAGGGGTTCGTGCGCGAACTCGTAGCCGAAGCGGTCAGCGAAAACGACCGCCAGCGTCGGCTGCACCGCGCGCGGATGGGAATGGATCGTGAGTGAAGATGTTGTGAAGCGGCTGGACGACCTAGCCGACCTGAACCAAGCGTACTCCGTAGGCGACATGGCGAACGGGCTAAACCGGGCCGCCGACGAGATCGAACGCCTGCGCGCGGAGAACGAAGCGCTGCGGGAGGCAGCGCGGGAGGCAGCGCGAGAGGTGCTGCGAGCGATGGGTGCGCTAACTGTTCATGGTGTGCCAGTACTAAAGCTGGATTCCCGAACAGATATGGCGACCACAAAACTTGCGAAGCTGATCGAAGTCGCCTACGCCCACGACAAAGGAGCCGACCATGAACGATAAACACCACGGCCCGCACTGCGCCGGCTCGTGCGAGGGCGCGGCCTATCAGATCGAGATCGAGCGGCTCCGCGCTGAGAACAAGGCGCTGCGGAAACAGCTCGCCGTGGCCCGGCGTGACTACGAGGTAATGAACAAGATTCGCGAGGGCCTTGAACAAGCCCAGACGGTGCCTAGCGGGTGGCAGTTGGTGCCTGTAGAGCCGACAGAACAAATGATCGAAGCTACTGAGGACGTGATCGACTGCCCAGTATCAATGTACTACGCCATGCTCGCAGCCGCGCCGAAGCCGGGAGGGGGTGCGTGATGTGTATCTCAGGATGGACGCTGCTCGCGGTGATTGCAGCCCTTGGCACGTTGGCTTTGATGTTGGCCAACGCATGCCTCAAAGAGATGGCCGGTCGCGAGCTGGAGCGGCGACGAGCGGATCGTGCCGAAGCGAAACTCAAAGATCAGGGAGGTGAGTGATGGGCTGGACCAGGCACGAAGGAACAATCTCGCCCGCGCTGGCTCCGGCAGCGCTCATAGACAGCATGGAGACGTACCTCCCCCTCACAGACCCCGAAGGCGTTCAGTATTGCAGCGCGGAGGGGTTGGAGCCCTGGGCGGAGTATGTGGCGACAGGGCGGATTTCCGGAGCCAGGCAGTACCAGCTTCGCCCGCGTGTTCCCGAGGCTGTCGGACCTGTCGAATGGGTAACTACAGGCGGATTTGATAAGCGAGCGCCCATGACCCATTACCACCCCGGACGCTGGCAAGACTCGCTGATGCGGGTTTGGAGGGGAGAATGACCTACCGCGACCTCAAGCGCCTCGCCCACGACGTCGGCCTGACCCGCGCCGAAGCCGCCAGCCTGCGCGGCCTGACCGAGCGCGAGCTGTCGGCAGAGATCAAGCGGCTGGACCCGGGCGGGACGATTGCTTGGCCGGGGGAGCTGATCGAAGAACCGCCGCGGCCCCGACAGATTGCTGGGTTTGCGGTGCCGGCTACTCGGGGCGCTTGAGCCCGTCCAGCCAGTCCGCCCACTGCTGAAGCATATCCCGGCGCTGTTCGTACCACTGCGCGCGGTTGTAGGCTCGCCCGTGCATATCCCGGACGCGGTGGCCGAGCTGCATTTCCACGACCTCCACTGGCCAGCCCAGGCGCTCAACAAGGATCGTGCGCGCCACGGCCCGGAATCCATGCCCGCTCTGATCGGCGAAGTCGATCCGGCGCAGCGCCGCATTGACCGTGTTTTCGCTCATGGGGCGGCCGCGACCACGCATTGAGGGGAACACGTATTCGCCGCGGCCGTTGAGCGCCCGCATTTCGTCGAGGATCTGCAGGGCCTGGCGCGGCAGTTCGACCAGAAGCGGGTCGCCGTCCTTGGACGGCTGGAAATGCCAGACCTCGCCCTTGAAGTCGTCCCAGCGCAGCTTGCGCAACTCACCTGGCCGGCAGAACAGGATCGGGGCCAGGCGCAGCGCCCCGCGCACGGTGGCTGTTCCGGGGTAGTCGTCCATCGCGCGCAGCATGGCGCCCAGCTGGTCGAGCTCCAGCACCGCCTTGTGGTGCGTCACCCGCGGCGATCGGAGCATACCCTTCAGGTCTCGGGTCACGTCGCGCTCCGTGCGCCCCGTCGGGATGCCGTAGCGCATCACCTGCCCGATCAGCGCACGGACCCGATGCGCGGTATCCAGCCGCCCCTGGCGCTCCGGAACGCGCAGCGCCTCCAGCACCTCGCCGGCGGTGATCTCACGCACCGGCCGGCGCCCCAACAGCGGGAAGGCGTAGACCTCCAGGCGGCGAAGGTTGCGCTCCGCGTGCTTCTGCACGGTCTCGTGCCGATGTAGCGTATCCCACCACTCGCGCGCCAGCCCCTCGAAGGTATCCTCGGCCGTTTGCACCTGAGACCACCGACGCGCCCGGCGGTGGGCCACCGGATCAATGCCCTCCTTGATCAGCTGCCGCGCCTCGTCCTTCAGCTCGCGCGCACGGGCCAGCGAGACCTCGGGGTAGATCCCGATGCTGTACGTGCGCTCCTTGCCGCCAATGCGGTAGCGCAGCTGCCAGTACCGGCCGTGCTGGTTCACCACCAGGGTCAGGCCCTGGCCGTCCGCCAGCTTGAATGCCCGGCCTTCGTACTTCGCGCGCTTCACCTGGGCCGCGGTGAGCTTGTGGGTTGCGTGGCTCATGTGGGTAAAGGATCCGTCCTTGTGGGTATCTACCCGCAAGCCTACCCGCACTTGATCGGCACTGTCACGTACCGTCTGAAACAGGGAGAAACAAGGAAATGGCTCTGTGAGGCCAAAAAAAGGGGCGTATGGAACGCCCCGGAACACGGAAAAACAGGGAAATGGAGGCTGGGGTCGGAATCGAACCGGCGTACACGGATTTGCAGTCCGCTGCATAACCACTCTGCCACCCAGCCTGTATCGGGTGGGTTCCGGTCCGCGAACGCACGGGCATCTGCGCGGGCCGAAACAGAAAACCCCGGCGGAACCGGGGTTTCAGGAATCTGTTGGAGCGGGAAACGAGATTCGAACTCGCGACCCCAACCTTGGCAAGGTTGTGCTCTACCAGCTGAGCTATTCCCGCTCTTCGTTATCGGCGCGTATTCTACCGCAGATTCCCGGCAGGTCAATACCCGCGGTAGCCGATCGCCCCGGCGCCATGCACCGCGCGGTCAAACACCACCACATGGTTGCGTCCGGCATTCTTCGCGACATACATCGCGGCGTCTGCCGCCCGCGACAAGCCCGGTCCGTCGGCAGCATCCAGCGGAAACAGCGCAATCCCGATGCTGCAGGAAATCCCCACCTCGACGCCGTCGCAGTCGAACGGCTCGGCCAGGGCGGCACGGATCTTCTCGCCGATCGCGGCGGCCTGCGCCCGGCTCTCCTGCGCCGACTGAAAGCGCGGCAGCATCACCACGAACTCGTCGCCGGCGATGCGCGCGGCGACATCGCTTTCCCGTAGCGCGCCCGTCAGGCGCCACGCCACCTCGCGCAGAAGGAGATCGCCCACCGCGTGGCCATAGCGGTCATTAACCGGCTTGAACTCGTCCAGGTCCACGAACATCAGGGCCACCTGTTGCCCCTCGCGCCGCGCGCCGGCCAGCTCGTGCTCGAGGATCTGATAGAACAGGGTGCGATTCGGCAGGTCCGTGAGCGGGTCGTAATGGGCGAGGCGCTGCATCTGCTCCTCGGTCGCCTTGCGCTCGGTGATATCCCGCGCAATGCCGAGAAGCTCTGTAACCCGACCCTCGGCGTCCAGTACCGGCGAGAGGTTGCTGGTATGCCAGCGATAATGCCCGTCCTGGTGGCGGATTCGATACTCGATGCCACCGGCCTTCTGGCCGGTGCGCGCGATGTGGTCGAGGAAGGCGTAGCAGGCCGGCAGGTCCTCCGGCGCTACGTATTCGTCGATGGAGTGCTCGATCGCGGCGCTCACCGGGTGCCCAAGGTTCTCGGTCCAGTTGGGCGAGACGTAGGTCAGTACCCCGTCCGGACGCAGCGAATAGATCACGTCGCTGGCCGTCTCCACGAAGGCGCGGAACTTGGCCTCGCTCTGGCGCAGCGAGGCCTCCAGTTCCTTGCGCTCCGTGATATCGGTGGCGAAGCCGGTCCAGACGATCGTCCCGTCATGCAAGCGGCGGACGGTATCGTAGGCGGACAGCCACATCTCCCCGCCCCCGTGACACCGCATGCGAAATTCCATGCTCCAGGGCTCCGCGTGCTCCGCGGACTCCATGGTCGACCGCATGACCCACTCGCGATCATCCGGATGGATGCAGTCGAGCAGCGGCCCCCCGTCGGACTTCAGCGCCTCCCGGTTCACGCCGAACCAGCGCTCTACCACCTCCCCCACGTAGGGGTAAGCGAAATGCCCGTCCGGCCCCCGGCGCAACTGGTAGACGAAACCGGGAAGCAGCCCCTGAAGCGCCTCCAGCGTCTGGATGTTGTCGAGGTCTAGCTGGGGGCCGGGCATAGGCGCTCCCGCGGGCGACACGTGGTCGATCATCGCAGTGTATCGCCAAACCCCGGCGCGGCGGAACGCACCGGGTCGCCCGGTGGGCGCCGCTTGTCGCGTGGCGTCAGGGACGCCGACTAGAAGGGATTGCGCCGCGTGTCAGTTGCTTCGCGCGGCAGCCAGCATGTACTGGATCATCGAGACCAGCGTGAGCGCCGCGGCCAGATACAGCAACCACTCGCCGATCACGAAGGTGGGGAGCCCGGCGATCGGCTCCGCCCACAGCAGCAGGAAGATCGCGACCATCTGGGCCGTGGTCTTCACCTTGCCCACCCAGGACACCGCCACCTTGGCGCTGCCGCCGATCTCCGCCATCCACTCGCGCAGCGCGGAGATCGCGATCTCGCGCCCGATGATCACGATCGCGGCCAGTGCCAGGCCCAGCCCCGGGTTGTGATCGACCACCAGCACCAGCGCCGCGGCCACGATCAGCTTGTCCGCGACCGGGTCCAGGAAGGCGCCGAACCGGCTGGTCACCTTCCAGCGCCGGGCCAGATAGCCATCCAGCCAGTCGGTCAGCCCCGCCAGGGCGAAGATGATGGCGGCCAGGACGCCGCCCAGCGGCATCGCCAGGCCGTAGAACGCGGCCACCAGCAAGGGGATCATTACGATCCGCGACCAGGTCAGCCAGGTGGGCAGTTGGGGGAACATGGCAGTAGCTTAAGGAAACACTGATTAATGTGCACGCTCGCGCGCGAGTCGCTTTTGCGTGCGTTTAATGCGCAGTGACCGCCGTGCAGTCATTCTGCACAAGCGAACCGCAACGCCGGAGCCCCTTCGGGGTTGGCACCCCAGGTTCCCCGATCCTGCGTTGCGGCACTTGCCGCTAGAACCACTACCGGCTGCGCACCGCGCCTTGACTCGGAAAACCTGAGGTGCCAACGCGAGCGTGCACATTAATCAGTGTTTCCTTAACTCTCGTGAAACTGGTCGTAGATCGACTGCGCGAGGCGTCGATGGATCCCCGGCACCTTGGTCAGCTCCTCGACCCCGGCCCGGCTGACGCCCCGCAGGCCGCCGAAGTGCTTCAGCAGCGCGCTGCGCCGCTTCGGCCCCAGCCCCGGAATGGCCTCCAGGGTCGATTCCTTGCGCGCCTTCGCGCGGCGGGCGCGGTGTCCGGTGATCGCAAACCGATGGGCCTCGTCGCGGATCTGCTGGATCAGATGCAGCGCGCCGGAATGCGCGGGGAGTATAGAGGGCGCCTCTACCCCGCTCAATATCAGGGTTTCCATCCCCGGCTTGCGCTCCTCGCCCTTGGCCACGCCCACCACCTTGATGTGGTCCAGCCCAAGATCCGCCAGCACATTCAGCGCCTGCGTCACCTGGCCCTTGCCGCCATCGATGAACAGGATATCCGGTTCCTGGCCCTCGCCCTTCTTCAGCCGCGCGAAACGCCGGCTGAGCGCCTGATGCATGGCCGCATAGTCGTCGCCCGGCTCGATCCCCTCGATATTGAAGCGGCGGTAGTCCGACTTGATCGGCCCCTCCGGCCCGAACACCACGCAGGAGGCCACGGTGCCCTCGCCCCCGGTGTGCGAGATATCGAAGCACTCCATGCGCCGGGGTGCCTCCTCCAGCCCCAGCTCGGCGGTCAGGGCATCCAGCCGCGCGGTCTGCCCGGCCTGGCTGGCGATGCGGGTCTTCAGCGCCAGCTCGGCGTTGCGCCGCGCCATGTCCAGCCAGCGGGCCCGCTCGCCGCGCAGCGACCACGCCAGCGCGACCTTCCCGCCACGACGTTCCGCCAGAAAGGCCTCCAGTGCCTCCGCACCCTGCGGCTCGTGCGAAAGCAGGATGCGCGCCGGAGGCTCGCGTTCCGCGTAGTACTGCGCCAGCACCGCGGCCATGATCTCGTCCGTATCCGTGGCCTCGGGCACGTTGGGGAACAGCTCGCTGTTGCCGAGATTCTGGCCATTGCGCACGAAGAAGATCTCCACCGCGCAGGCCCCCGCCTCCTGCGCCAGCGCGAATACGTCGGCATCGCCCTCGCCGCCCGAGACGAACTGCTGCTCGGAGATCTGGCGCAACCGCGCGATCTGGTCGCGCAGGCGCGCCGCGTGCTCGAAATCCAGGCGCGCGGAGGCCGCCTCCATGCGCTCCATCAATTCCGCGACCACCGCCTCGCTCTTGCCCTCGAGGAACTTGACCGAAGCCTCCACGTCGCGGGCGTAGTCCTCCGGCTCGATGTAGCCGACACAGGGGGCGGTGCAGCGCCCGATCTGGTATTGCAGGCAGGGGCGGGAACGATGCGCGAACACACTGTCCTCGCACTGGCGCACCTGGAACAGCTTCTGCAGCAGCGCCAGGCTCTCGCGCACCGCCCCGGCCGAGGGGTACGGCCCGAAGTAACGCACGCCCTTCTTGCGCGCACCACGGTGGAACCCGAGCCGGGGATACTCCTGGCTGGACACGTAGATGTAGGGGTAGCTCTTGTCGTCCCGCAGCAGCACGTTATAGCGCGGCCGGTGGCGCTTGATCAGGTTGGCCTCCAGCAGCAGGGCCTCGGCCTCGGTGTGCGTCACCGCCACACGGATATCCGCGATCTGCCGCACCATCGAGCGGATGCGCGGGCCGCGGTCATCGCTGCCACGGAAATAGCTCGCCACCCGACTCTTCAGGTTGCGCGCCTTGCCGACATACAGCACCGCCCCCGACGCATCCAGCATCTGGTACACGCCGGGGGACTGCGTCAGCGACTGCAGAAAGGCCTTGTGATCGAATCCGGTCTCGGGGGTACTCATGATCGCATCAGGATACCGGAACTGCCCCACCCTCCGGCATAGCCCCGTGCGCAGCCGATACCATTCGGGATATCCTTGATGCCATTACTTATAAGTCTTCGCCACTCGAGGCGACGTACCGGGAGGACCGAGCCATGGATATCGCCGAACAGATCTATGAAGAGGTCAAACGCCTGCCCGAGCCCCTTTCGCGCGAAGTTCTGGACTTCATTGGTTATCTGGAATCCAAGCACGGTCTGAGTGACACGCCTGGCGAAGACATCAAGAAGGCCCAGGAAACTGCTCTCGGATCGATCTGGGAAAACCCCGAGGACGAGGTCTGGG
Source organism: Thioalkalivibrio sp. ALE12 (assembly GCF_000381105.1). Lineage (NCBI taxonomy): Bacteria > Pseudomonadati > Pseudomonadota > Gammaproteobacteria > Chromatiales > Ectothiorhodospiraceae > Thioalkalivibrio > Thioalkalivibrio sp. ALE12. The sequence goes on from NZ_KB905907.1 coordinate 68,280, forward strand.
ATGACCGCTGAGCCGGGAGCTATCGTTGCCATCCCCTTTCCCTTTTCGGACCTGACCACTCGAAAACGCCGGCCTGTTCTCGTCCTCTCCGAGATCGATCGATTCGGCGATTTCGCTGCGCTCGCCGTCACTTCGTCGCCAAACCAGACTCATGCAATAGAAGTGAACCCGAACATGTTGCTGGAGGGTTCACTTCCCAAGACCAGCTGGGTTCGCTACGACAAGATCTTCACGCTCAGTAGCCGTCTGATCACTCGTCAATACGCGAAGCTCGACGCACAAACCGTTGATGAGATCCGGGCGCATTTCTGCCGCCATTTCCATTGCCCGTAGGCGGGGAGCTCGGCCCTGCCCGTAAACTGACCGATTGCCACCGACCCTGCGGGGCCTCGCAATGACAGGGGAAGCACAGCGTCATCGCGAGCGCCGCAGGCGCGTGGCGATCCGGGTGGCCACCCCGGACACAGGCCCTGAGGGCACCGGGCAGACCTTCCGGGCCGGAAGGCTAACCGAGGTGGCTGCGGATACGAGCGAACAGCTCGCTGAACATCGCCGGGGTCAGGCGGCGGGTCTGCGTGTTGTAGCGCGAGCAGTGGTAGGAGTCGATCAGGCGGGTCTTCGCGTCCAGTTCGTGCTCGGCACCGTGGCCAAAGCGCAGGCTGGACAGCGGCAGGCCCTTGGCCCGGAGGATGGCATCGTGCGCGATCTTGCCCAGCGCCAGGATCACCCGCGGCTGCATGGCCGTCATCTCGGCCGCGAGGAAGCCGTTACAGGTACGGATTTCCTCCGTGGTGGGCTTGTTCTGCGGCGGCAGGCATTTGACCGCGTTGGTGATGCGGCAGTCGATCAGCTCCAGGCCATCGTCCGCCCTGGTACTCTCCGGCGCGCTGGCGAAGCCGTGCTCGTGCAGCGTCTCGTACAGCAGGACGCCGGCATAGTCGCCGGTGAACGGGCGCCCGGTGGCATTGGCGCCATGCATCCCGGGCGCCAGGCCGACGATCAGCAGCCGCGCATCCAACGGCCCGAACGAGGGCACCGGGGCGGCATGATAGTCGGCATGCTTGTCGCGAACCTCCTCGAGGAAGGCCGCCAGGCGCGGACAGGCGCGGCAGTCCGCGCGAAAGATCGCGCCCGGTTCAGGAGGCATCCGGCCACTCGCGGTAGGGGTTCCGCGCCAGCTCGGTATTGTAGTAGCGCGGGTCGTGCGAGACCTCGTCGCCCAGCCACTCGGGACGCGGGAACTCGGCATCGCTGCTCGGGAGCTCCAGTTCCGCGACGATCAGCCCGGCGTTGGCGCCTTCGAACACGTCGATCTCGTACTCCCAGCCCTGGACGTCCACCCAGTACCGGGTCTTTTCCACCTGCGGTCCGGCAAGGGTATCCAGCAGGCGATGCGCCTCGTCCACCGGGATGTCGTACTGGTATTCGTCGCGCTCCACGCCGAGGGTCGCGCTCTTGATGTTGAGGTTGGCCCCCTCCTCGTCCACCCGCACGCGGATGGAGGCGCGATCGTTGCCACACAGGTAGCCCTGGCGCATGTACTGCGAGCGCACCACGCCTTCGCGCCAGGCATCACTGGCCAGCAGGAACTTGCGTTCGATCTCGCGCCCCATGTCGTCGACTCCCGTCTTGCGGCGAACCGCCGCATGAATCCTGTGGGAGCCTGCCTGCAGGCGAAGCCCCCGCCCAAGTCTGATGCGTGCGCTACATCCGGATCAGCGCGGAACCCCAGGTGAAGCCGCCGCCGAAGGCCTCGGTCAGGATCAGGTCGCCCCGCTTGATGCGGCCATCGCGCACGGCGGTGTCCAGCGCCAGCGGGATCGAGGCGGCCGAGGTATTGCCGTGGCGGTCCACCGTGACCACCACGTTGTCCATGGACATGTTCAGCTTCTTCGCGGTCGCCTGGATGATGCGAATATTCGCCTGATGCGGCACCAGCCAGTCCAGTTCGGACTTGTCGATGCCGTTGTATTCCAGGGTCTCGTCAACGATCTGGTCCAGTGTGTTCACCGCGACCCGGAAGACCGCGCGGCCCTCCATGCGGATGAATTCCAGATCGGGATTGTCATTCGGCTGGGAGACGCCACCCGGGACCTCCAGCAAGCCCTTGTGATGGCCGTCGGCATGCAGGTGGGTAGAGATAATGCCCGGGTCGGGGGAGCGCGACAGGACCACAGCCCCCGCGCCATCGCCCCACAGGATGCAATTGCCGCGGTCGGTATAGTCGGTGATGCGCGAAAGCGTCTCGGCCCCGACCACCAGCACATGCCGGATCTCGTCGCTCTGCATGAAGCGGTCGGCGGTCGCCAGCGCGTACACAAAACCGCTGCACACCGCCTGGATGTCGAACGCCGGACAGCCGCCCACGCCCAGCTTGGCCTGCAGGATGCACGCCGTGCTGGGGAAAATCTGGTCCGGGGTCGTGGTCGCCACCAGGATCAGGTCGAGATCGGCGGCCCGAATGCCGGCGGCATCCAGCGCCCGTTCCGCGGCCTTCAGCGCCAGGTCCGAGGTGACCTCGTTCTCCGCCACGATGTGGCGCTCGCGGATGCCGGTGCGTTCGCGGATCCAGGCATCCGAGGTGTCGACCATCGCCTCCAGTTCGGCATTGGTCAGGATGCGCTCGGGCAGGTAGCTGCCGGTGCCGCTGATACGTGCATGCTTCACTCGCTGTTCTCCTGCCCGAGGAGCTGGCCCAGCTGCTTGTCGATCCGCCGCGAGATGTTCGCCTCCGCTTCGATGCGGGCGATGCGGATCGCGTGCTCGAAGGCGAGTTCGTCGGCACTGCCGTGGCTCTTGATGACCACGCCCTGCAGGCCCAGCAGCGAGGCCCCGTTGTAGCGACGGTGATCGAAGCGATGGCGCAGGCGGCGCAGCACCGGCAGGGCGAACAGTCCAGCCAGACGTGAATACAGCGAGGCGCGGAATTCGGCCTTCATGTTCGAGGAGATCATCTTGGCGACGCCCTCGCTAACCTTCAGCGCGACATTGCCGACGAACCCGTCGCAGACGACCACGTCCACATCGCCGCAGTAGACGTCGTTGCCCTCGACAAAGCCGATGTAATTGAGACTGGATGCCTCCAGCATGCGCCCGGCCTCGCGCACCCGGTCGTTGCCCTTGATCGCCTCGGAGCCGATGTTGAGCAGCCCCACGCGCGGGGCCTCCAGGCCGTCCACGGCGTTCGCCAGCACCGAGCCCATCACCGCGAACTGGTACAGATGCGCGGCCTCGACATCCACGTTCGCGCCCAGATCGAGCATGTGGGTGTGCCCTTCCATCGACGGCAATGCCGTGGCAATGGCCGGGCGGTCGATACCGGGAAGGGTCTTCAGCACATAGCGGGCAGTGGCCATCAGCCCACCGGTGTTGCCGGCGGAGACACAGGCCTGGGCCGCGCCGTTCTTGACCTGGTCGATGGCCACGCGCATGGAGGAGTCGCGTTTGGTGCGCAACGCCACCGCCGGCAGTTCCTCCATGCCCACGACCTGACTGGCGTGCACGATCTCGACGCGCTCGCGTTCGGCAGCGGACCAGCCGGAGAGGCCCGATTCGATGGTGTCCTGGTCGCCCACCAGCAGCAGGCGGAAGTCGTCCGCCACCTTGAGTGCGCGACGCGCCGCTGGCAGTACGACGGGGGCGCCGTGGTCACCGCCCATCACGTCCAGTGCGATGGTGAAGCTGGCAGTCATGCTCGAGTCCGACGACCGGCCGGGACAGAGCCGGATTCAAACGCGGAAAGGCCACGGTGCAAACGCAACCGTGGCCCCGGGACAGTCATTACCCGGACCTTAATCTTCGTCTTCGTCGACTTCGACGTCCTGCTGGATCACCTGGCGACCGCGATAGAAGCCATCGGGGGTCACGTGGTGACGACGATGGATCTCGCCGGTCGTCGGATCGGTGGACAGGGTGGCGCCCGTCAGCCCGTCATGAGAGCGGCGCATGTCACGCTTGGAACGGGTCTTGCGGCGTTGCTGAACAGCCATGATGCATCTCCAGATTGATCAGATTCCCGTGGCGACGGGAGTGAGCCCGGTATCAAAACGGGCGCAAGTATAACGGTTCGGCGGGGGCAATGCCCCGACCGCGTTCGCTTCACGGGTCGTCCCGGTCCGGGCCGCCCCCCTTTTTCAGTTGTTCCAGCACGGCAAACGGGTTCTCGCCGCGTTCGCCTTCGGTGAACTCGGGCGCCGCCGCCGGCTCGCAATCCGCGTGGCGCGGCACCAGCGGCCACGCCAGCAGGATCTCTTCCTCGATCCATGCCGCGGGGCGCAGCAGGCCGTCGGCCTCGAGTTCGACAAAATCGTCGTCCTCGCTCATGCCGGCCGGCGTGCCCTCCGGCGGCAGCAGCACCGCATCCGCCTCCAGACGGAATTCCCACGCCAGCGGCTGCAGGCAGCGCTGGCAGGTCTGCCACAGCTCGCCGCTGATCACCCCGCTCAGACGCATCTCGTCCAGTGTCCCGCGTTCCAGCAGGAACTTCGCGTGCACCCGCAGCGGGTGTCCCGGCAACGCGTCGGCGCGCAGTCGCGGCAGGTCTTCGGGACGCAGGTCGCCCTCGAATTCGAGGTGCCGGGCACGCGGTTGCCACGGGTCCAGAGAGACGGGGATACGACTCATAACAAACTCTTGGGAAAACCGTTCGGGCCTCCCCGGAACGAGGGCGCGGAATATACGCGCGCGCGGGCGATCTGTCAAAGGGAAACAGAAACTTGCAGCCACCCCGAACGACGTCGATACTCGAGAAGTCATCGACCTGTCCGGGGCCTTCCGTTTGATTCGCAAGCTGCTCATTGCCAACCGGGGCGAGATCGCCGTGCGCCTGATCCGGGCCTGCAGCGAACTGGGCATCATCTCGGTCGCCGTGTACACGGACGCCGACCGCCACGCCCTGCACGTAAAGAAGGCGGACGAGGCCTATGCCATCGGTCCCGACTCCATGGGCGGATATCTCAGTATTCACCGGCTGATCAGCGTCGCGCGCGCCGCCTGCTGCGACGCCATCCACCCGGGCTATGGCTTCCTCTCGGAGAACCCCGACTTCGCCGCCGCCTGCGCCGCGCGCGACCTGATCTGGGTCGGCCCGGACGCCTCGGTCATCCGCCGCATGGGCGACAAGGTCGCCGCGCGCCGGGCGATGATCGAGGCCGGTGTGCCGGTCACGCCCGGCTCCGAGGGCAACCTGGAGGACGTCGCGGCCGCGCTCGAGGTCGCCGAGCGCATCGGCTACCCGGTCATGCTGAAGGCCACCTCCGGCGGCGGCGGACGCGGGATCCGCCTGTGCGAGGATGCGCGCGCCCTGGAGCACAACTTCGAACGCGTGCGCTCGGAGGCCACCCGCGCCTTTGGCAGCACCGAGATCTTCCTGGAGAAGGCCGTGGTCAATCCGCGGCATATCGAGGTGCAGATCCTGGGCGATACCCACGGCCAGGCGATCCACCTGTTCGAGCGCGACTGCTCGGTCCAGCGGCGCCACCAGAAGCTGGTGGAGATCGCGCCCTCGCCGCAGTTGACCGACGCCCAGCGCGACCATCTGGGCGAGCTCGCCGTGCGGGCCGCGAAGGCCGTCGGCTATCAGAACGCGGGGACCGTCGAGTTCCTGATGGACTCGGACGATTCTTTTTATTTCATGGAGATGAACACCCGTCTTCAGGTAGAACATCCGGTAACCGAGATGATCACCGGGGTGGACATCGTGCAGGAGCAACTGCGCATCGCCGCCGGCGAACCCCTGCGCTATGCCCAGTCCGACATCACCCGGCGCGGCTACGCGATGGAGTTCCGCATCAACGCGGAGGATCCGAAGAACGACTTCCTGCCGAGCTTCGGCCGCATCACCCGCTACTTCGCCCCGGGAGGACCGGGCGTGCGCACCGACGGGGCGATCTACACGGGCTACACCATCCCGCCGCATTACGACTCGATGTGCGCCAAGCTGATCTGCTGGGCCCTGGAGTGGGATGACCTGCTGGCACGCTCCAACCGTGCGCTACGCGATATGGGCGTATTCGGCGTCAAGACGACCATCCCCTTCCACCTGGCCATCGTCGACCATCCGGTGTTCCGCAGTGGCCACTTCGACACCGGATTTGTCGCGGCGCACCCCGAGCTCACGCACTTCCCCGGCAAGCGTTCCGATCGCCAGCTCGCGGTGGCCGTCGCGGCCGCCCTCGCCGCTCACCACGGGTTGTAGACCGCAGCCCGCCGCACGGACACCGGAATGACCATGGATCGAGTTCACATCACCGATGTCACCCTGCGCGATGGCCACCAGAGCCTGATCGCCACGCGCATGCGCACCGAGGACATGCTGCCGATCTGCGAGCAGATGGACGCCATTGGTTTCCACTCGCTGGAGGTCTGGGGCGGCGCGACCTTCGATGCCTGCGTGCGCTTCTTGAAGGAAGACCCCTGGGAGCGCCTGCATCAGCTGAAGGCCGCGCTGCCGAACACCCCGCTACAGATGCTGCTGCGCGGCCAGAACCTGCTGGGCTACCGCCATTACGCCGACGACGTGGTCCGCGCCTTCGTCGAGCGCTCGGTCGCCGGCGGCATCGACATCATCCGCATCTTCGACGCGATGAACGACGCCCGGAACCTGCGCACCGCGATCGAGGCCACCCGCGAGGCCGGAGGCCATGCCCAGGGCACACTTTGCTACACCACTGGCCCGGTACATTCGGCCACACAATTCGTCGCCCTGGGACGCGAGCTGGTCGCCATGGGCGCGCAGAGCATCGCGATCAAGGACATGGCCGGGCTGCTCACGCCAACCGCCACCCGTGAGCTGGTCACCGAGCTGGTGGAGGCCCTGGACGTGCCGGTCCACCTGCATGCCCACGCCACCTCCGGTCTGTCCGAGCTGTGCCACTGGCAGGCCATCGAGGCCGGTTGCCGGCATATCGAGACCGCGATCTCCGCCTTCGCCGGCGGTACCAGCCACCCGCCGACCGAGAGCATGGTCGCCGCGCTGGCCGGCACCGAGCACGACACCGGGCTGGACCTCGTCGCGCTGCAGCGGATCGGGATGTACTTCCACGAGGTGCGCAAGAAATACCAGCGCTTCGAGAGCGAATACACCGGCATCGACACCCGCGTCCAGGTCAACCAGGTGCCCGGCGGGATGATCTCCAACCTGGCCAACCAGTTGCGCGACCAGAACGCGCTGGACCGCTTCGACGCGGTACTGGAAGAGATCCCCCGGGTGCGCGAAGACCTCGGCTACCCGCCCCTGGTGACGCCCACCTCGCAGATCGTCGGGACGCAGGCGGTGATGAACGTGCTGGCCGGCGAGCGCTACAAGACCATCACCAACGAGGTGAAGCAGTACCTGACCGGGCACTACGGCCGTGCACCGGGCCCCATCAACGCCGTGGTGCGGCAACAGGCCATCGGCAATGCCGAGGTCATCGACAGCCGCCCGGCCGACCTCCTGGCCCCGGAGATGGACTCGCTGGCCGCCGAGATCGGCGAACTGGCCCGCGGGCCGGAGGACGTGCTGACCTTCGCCCTGTTCCCCGAGGTGGGGCGCCAGTTCCTGCAACAACGCCACGACGGCGCGCTCGAGCCGGAACCGCTGAACCTCCCGGAGAACACCCAGGCGGGCTGCCCGGCCCCAGTGGAGTTCAACGTGACCTTCCACGGCGAGACCTACCACATCCAGGTAACCGGATCCGGCCACCATCGGGAGGACACCCGTCCGATGTACGTGACGGTCGACGGCATGCCGGAAGAGGTCCAGATCGAGACCCTGGATACCATCGAGACCGCCAGTGGCCATGCCGCGCCGAGCGGGGGTGGAAGCCGCAAGAAGTCGCGGCGCGCGACACGCCCCGGCGACGTCACCACGTCGATGCCCGGTACCATCATCGACGTCCTGGTGGCCGAGGGCGACCGCGTGGAGGCCGGGCAGCCGGTGCTGGTGCTGGAGGCCATGAAGATGGAATCCGAGATCGCCGCCCCCGTGTCCGGCACCGTCACTGCGGTGAACGTCGCCAAGGGGGCGGCCGCCAATCCCGACGATGCGCTGATCGAGATCGACCACGCCGATGACTGAGACCGCGCGCAAACTGGTCCTCGCCTCCACCTCGCCCTACCGCGCCGAACTGCTCGGGCGCCTGCGCCTTCCGTTCGAGACCGCCCGCCCGAAGGTGGACGAGACCCCCCGGCCTCACGAGCGCCCCGACGCCATGGTGACCCGCCTCGCCAAGGCCAAGGCCCGCGCCGTGGCCGATGCCTATCCCGACCACCTGGTGATCGGCTCCGACCAGAACGCCAGCCACGCCGACAGCATCCTCGGCAAGCCGGGCGACACGGGCCGCGCGGAGGCTCAGCTCGCGGCCCTGTCGGGCAAGACGGTGACCTTCCACACGGGCCTTTGCCTGCTGGACACCGCCACCGGCCAGGCGCGGACCGGCGAAGTCCCGTTTACCGTGACCTTCCGCGAACTGACCCCGGAGGAGATCCACCACTACGTGGCACTCGAGCAGCCGCTGGACTGCGCCGGCAGCTTCAAGTCGGAAGGGCTGGGTATCAGCCTGTTCGCGCGCATGCAAGGCGACGACCCGACCGCGCTGGTCGGCCTGCCGCTGATCACCCTGGGCGGGTGGCTGCGCGAGGCGGGCATCGCCGTCCCGCCCCGGCCCGCCTGAACCGGCCGCGCGCCCCGGGGCCTATCCCCAGTCCTGCCTTGGCTTATGCCCCAGGATCTGCACGACGGCACCGCGCCCAGTGTGGAACTGCCCCTCGAGCACGTCGCGTTCGCGCTCCACGGCTTCCTCGAATTCGAGCCCGTCCAGCTCCTCGACCAGCGCGTCCCGCGTCATCATCAGCTCGGCTGTGGGCGGCCCGCCCGTCCCCCATTCCAGCTGCGCCGGGGTGTAGGCCTCGAGGATGAACACCCCGCCGGGTCGCAGCCCGGCAACCACCCCGGCATGCAGACGACGCCGGAGCGGCGGCGGCACATGGCAGAAGATGGAGGTAATCAGATCCCAGGAGTTCGGCTCGATCGCGTAATCCGCAAGATCCGCCACCAGGGTGTCAATCTGTACGCCGCGGTCCTCTGCCAGACGCTGGGCCTTCTGCAGGCCAACGGCGGAACTGTCCACCGCCAGCACCTCGAAGCCCTGCTGCGCCAGGAAGACGGCGTTGCGCCCTTCTCCCTCGCCCAGGCACAGGGCCTTCCCAGGTGGCACGTTGGCCACCGCGGTACGCAGGAAATCATTCGGCTCGGTGCCGTAGACGTACTCATCCGCCGCGTAGCGCTCGTCCCACATTCATCGTCTCCTCACGGTTGCAGCCGGGGTTCATCGGTCCACGCGTTTTACCACGCGCGGGGCAGAGACACAGGCCCCTGGGGAAACACTGATTAATGCACGCGCTCGCGCTCGCGCTCGAGTCGCTTTTGCGTGCGAACAAGGCGCGGTGACTGCCGTGCAGTCGTTCTGCACAAGGGAACCGCAACGCCGTGCGCGCGCCCGTTTTTGATCAACAACGGGCGGCCGAGCCCCGTCTTTCACTAGCTTGTGGGGGTTGGCACCCCAGGTTCCCCGATCCTGCGTTGCGCCGCTTGCGGGTAGAACCACTACCCGCTGCGCGACGCGCCTGGTCTCGGAAAACCTGGGGTGCCAACGCGAGCGGGTGCATTAATCAGTGTTTCCCTAGCGGGCGCGATTGCCGGAATGCGGCCTTTACCCTACTCTTGCGCCTCCCCGAGCACTGCGACGACCCCCGACACCATGAGCGAGACCCCCACGCTGCGCACGCGCCTGGAAGGCTTCATCGAGGCCCGGCTGACCCAGCGCTTCATCATCGGCCTGATCCTGCTGAACGCCCTGACCCTGGGGCTCGAGACCTCGGATACCGTGATGGGCTGGATGGGGCCGGTCATCCTGGCCGCGGACGCGATCATCCTGTCGCTCTTCACCGCCGAGGTGCTGGCCAAGCTGTTCGTCTACCGCCTGGCTTTCTGGCGCAACCCGTGGAACGTGTTCGACTTCTTCGTGGTGGGGATCGCGCTGATCCCCGCCTCCGGGCCATTCTCGGTGCTGCGCGTGCTGCGTCTGCTGCGCCTGGTGTCCATGGTGCCGAAGCTGCGCTTCATCGTGGAGGCGCTGCTGCGAGCCATTCCCGGCATCGTCTCCATCATCGGTCTGCTGCTACTGATCTTCTACGTGTTCGCGATCATCGCCACCGGCCTGTTCAGCGAATCCTTCCCGCAGAAGTTCGGCACCCTGGGTGCCACCATGTACAGCCTGTTCCAGGTGATGACGCTGGAGGGCTGGTCCGAGGACATCGCCCGTCCGGTGATGGAGGTCTACCCCTGGGCCTGGATATTCTTCGTGCCGTTCATCCTGATCGCCACGTTCACCGTGCTGAACCTGTTCATCGCGATCATCGTGGACGCCATGCAGCGCATGCATGATCGCGCGATGGAGATCGAACAGCAGATGATCCACGACAGCGTGCACGAGGAGAACCAGGCCCTGCACGCGGAGATCCACGAGATCCAGCAGGAAACCGTCAAGCTGCAGGAACGCCTGGTCCGCATGCAGAACATGCTGGAGAAGCGGGTGAAGTAAGCGCCTTTGCGTGCCCCAATGGGCCCCGTCATTGCCGGACGTACAGCCTCGTGCTTCAATATCAGAAAATGAAGCACACCTGAGGGGCGCCATGAAAGAGCTCAACGTCCGCGAGATGCGGGCCTCCATTGGGCACCTGGACGAAATCGTACAGGCGTCCGGCGAAATTACCATCACCCGTCACGGAAAACCCATTGCACGCGTCCTCCCCGTGCGTCGCGGGCGTCAGCGTCCCGACCACCACGAGCTTCGCCAACGCACCGCGCAACTGATTCCCTCGGAGACCCTCCTCAGGGAAGAGCGCGATGAGCGCGGATGAACGGTGCTACCTCGACACCAGTGCCCTGGCCAAGTGGTACCTGAACGAACCGGGCTCCGAGGCCTTTGTCGACTACCTGCAAAAAGTCGACGTCGCCATCATCAGTCGGCTGGTGGCCACGGAACTGCGGTCCCTGCTCGCACGGCGCCGGCGTATGGGCGAACTGCCGCAGGAGCTGGAAACGATCATCTTCGCCACCTTCCAGGACGACATCTCCAGTGCCTCGTTACAGCTCTATCCCTTCGATGATTCACTCTTCGAGGAAGCGACCAACCTGATCACCCGCTACCCCGAACACCCACTGCGGACACTGGACGCACTGCACATCGCAACCGCGCGGCATCACGAGGTTCCAGTCATCGCCACCGCAGACAACGTGCTGGCGGACGCGGCTTCATCGATGGGCCTGACCGTTCGTCGATTCTGACGCCTCCGGCACCCGACGCGCCGGAGAAGCGGGTAAAGCAAAGAGCCCGGGACGGAACCCGGCTGCGGCGCTCCGGCGCGGGCAGGGGCTTCGCCGCCAAGGCGGCTCCTACAAGACCACATCCCACCCCGGTAGGAGCCTGCTTGCAGGCGAAGCCCCTGCCAAAGCCAGCCCCACCCCAACGACCGGTGCCTGCGTGGCCCTCAACGCCCCCCTGCGCGCCCACAGCCGTACAGGAGGCCGCGGGATCAGGCGTTAACGGCGGCCGGTTCGGTGGCGCGTTCGCCCAGGCGGCGACCGGTGGCATTGAGCACGGCCTGCAGCGTGGCAGCGGTCGTGTCCTCGCCCAGAGCGACGCCGACCGAGCGTTCGCCGTCCACCTGCACGTCCACTGCGGCCATGGCCCGCGCCTCGGTGCCGGACTCCATCGCATGCTCGTCGAAGTGGCTGACCTTCACCTCCACTCCGCGCTCGGCCTGCATCGCGGCGGTCAGGGCCTCGACCGCGCCATGACCCTCGCCCTGCAGGCGCGACTCGCGCCCGGGCGGGCCCATGGTCGCGTCCAGCCGCACCACCGGGCCTTCCTTCTCGATCTCGTAGCGCACCAGATCCCAGCCGGCGACCGGCGTCAGGTAATGCTGCTCGAACAGCTCGTGGATACGCTTCGAGGAGACCTCGATCTGCGAGGTCTCGGCATCCTTTTGCACGATGCGGGCAAACTCGATCGCCAGCCAGCGCGGCACCTCGATACCGTAATCGCGTTCCAGCACATGCGCCACGCCGCCCTTGCCGGACTGGCTGTTGATGCGCACGACCTCCTCGTAGCGCCGGCCCAGATCGCCCGGGTCGATCGGCAGGTAGGGCACGTTCCAGTGGCCGCCCTGCTCCTTGTAGTGCGCCAGGCCCTTGCGGATCGCATCCTGGTGGCTGCCGGAGAACGCGGTGTAGACCAGCTCGCCCGCCCACGGATGGCGCGGGTGGATGGGCATGTCGGTGCACTCCTTGTACACCTCCATCAGCCGTTCCATATCGGACAGGTCGATGGTCGGGTCGATCCCCTGCGAGTACAGGTTCATGCCGACGGTGACCAGGTCCATGTTGCCGGTGCGCTCGCCGTTGCCGAACAGCGTGCCTTCCAGGCGATCGGCCCCGGCCAGCAGGCCCAGCTCGGCCGCGGCCACGCCGGTGCCGCGGTCGTTGTGCGTATGCAGCGACACGCAGAAGTGCTCGCGGTACTGCACATGATCGCAGAACCACTCGACCTGGTCGGCGAAGACATTCGGCGTGGCCGACTCGACCGTGGCCGGCAGGTTGATCACGACCTTCTGGCCCTGGTCCGGGCGCCAGATCGCGTTCACCGCATCCACGACCTCGACCGCGTAGTCCAGCTCGGTGGTGGAGAAGCTCTCCGGCGAGTACTGGAAGATCCAGTCCGTCTGCGGGTACTTCGCCGCATAGTCGCGCACCCAGCGCGCGCCGTTCTCGGCGATGCCGCGGATACCGTCGCGGTCCATGCGGAAGACCTGCTCGCGCTGCGCCGGGTTGGTGGAGTTGTACACGTGCACCACCGCGCGCGGTGCGCCCTCCAGCGCCGCGAAGGTCTTCTGGATCAGATCCTCGCGCGCCTGCGTCAGCACCTGGATATACACGCCCTCGGGGATGCGGTCTTCGTCGATCAGGCGGCGGGTGAAGTCGTAGTCGATCTGCGAGGCAGAGGGGAACCCGATCTCGATCTCCGTCAGGCCGATATCCACCAGCACCTCGAAGAAGCGCATCTTCTGCTCGACGCTCATCGGGTGCACCAGCGCCTGGTTGCCGTCGCGCAGGTCCACCGCGCAGAAACGCGGCGCAACCGTGGTGCGCTTCGCCGGCCAGCGGCGATCCGCCTTGTCGATCGGCGGGAACGGGGCGTATTTGGTGTGATCGAAGGCCATGGTGCGCGTCTCCTGTAAGGGCGCGGCCCGGGCCGTACAATCGGCCGCCGCGCTGGGGATTTCTGTTTGTGCATTATCCTAACGCATTCATCCGGGCATAACCTTGCGTTTTTCCCTATCAAGGCCTTAGGAGGGATCTATCATTGCGCATTAATGCTCAATATGCGCAATAATCCACCTATGAAACCGCAACCGCACTCACTGGACCGCTATGACCGCCGCATCCTCGAGATCCTGCAGGAGGACGCGAGCCTGTCGAACCAGGCGCTGGCCGAACGCGTCGGACTCAGCCCCTCCCCGTGCCTGCGCCGCGTCCGCGCGCTCGAACAGGCCGGTATCCTGCTGCGCCGCGTGGCGCTGCTGGACCGGCGCCGCCTGGGCCTGGAACTGACCGCCCTGATCCACATCGGCATGGACCGCCACACCCCGGAACGCTTCGCGCATTTCGAGGAGACCGTGGCCGGCTACCCCGAGGTCCAGCACTGCTACCTGATCACCGGCCAATCCGCCGACTACATGCTGCAGGTGGTAGTCCCCGACATGGACGCCTACCAGGACTTCCTGCTGCGGCGCATCACCCGCCTCGAGGGCGTGGACAGCGTGCACTCCAGCTTCGTCCTGCGCCGCGTCGTCGACCGCACCGCCCTGCCACTCGACTACACCCCCACCTGAAACGTCTTAAAACCCAGGGCAAATTCACCACGAAGCCCACGAAGGCACGAAGAAGTTCAAGGGCGATTCACAGGAAGGCTGGAAGGTTAGAAGGCTTTGATGGTGAAGCGTGATGGCAAGCAGACATATGGGGAGCGCTGACTGAATCGTACGCCCCTAAAGTGGCCGCTTCCCAGCATTGCCCTGGTAGCGCCCGTCATGGCCCCTCTATCTTCCAGCCTTCTCTTCTTCCTGTAGACCGTTTTTGACCTGGATCTTGACCTTCTTCGTGCCTTCGTGGGCTTCGTGGTGAATCCGCCCTTGCCCTGCGGCGAGCCCTCCGGATACTGTATATATAGACAGATACCGGAGGGCGCCTTGTGTCGCTTACTGAACGCCAGCAGGCCATCCTCGACTACATCACCGAGACCGTCGCCAACCAGGGCACGGCACCGACCCGCAGCGAGATCGCCCGGGCCTTCGGCTTTCGCTCACCCTACGCGGCCGAGTGCCACCTGAAGGCGCTGGCAAAAAAGGGCGCCATCGAACTGCTGGGCGGCACCTCCCGCGGCATCCGCCTGCCGGGCGCGGTGCGCAGCACACCGCGCGAGCTGCCCCTGGTCGGGCGCGTCGCCGCCGGACTGCCCATCCTTGCCACCGAACACATCGAGCGCCACTACCGGGTCGACGACGCCCTGTTCCGTGCCCACCCCGACTACCTCCTGCGCGTGCATGGCGAGAGCATGCGCGACGCCGGCATCCTCGACGGCGACCTGCTGGCCGTGCGCCAGACCCCGGAGGCCCGGCCCGGTCAGATCGTGGTTGCCCGCATCGAGGACGAGGTCACCGTAAAGCGCTTCGCGCAGGACGGCCCGCGGGTGCGCCTGCTCCCGGAGAACCCCGACTTCGCCCCCATCGAGATCGACCTGGAGCGCCAGGAACTGGCCATCGAGGGGGTCGGCGTGGGCGTTCTGCGCGATCTCGACCCCCAGGCCTGAGTTATGGGCGCGCTGGATACCCTGCTCGACCATCCGGCCCTCTGGCGCGGACGCAGCGCCACCCCGGCCCCGGATGCCCCGGTCTGGCCCAGCGGCCACGCGGAACTCGACCGGGCCCTGGGCGGGGGCTGGCCACGCGGCCAGCTGGTCGAACTGCTGGGCGCCCCGTTCGGCTGCGGCGAGACCCGGCTGCTGGTCCCCATGCTGACCGCCTGCGGCCAGGACGACTACTGGATCGCGGTGATCGCGCCACCGGCTACCCCCTGGCTGCCGGGCTGGCAGACCCTGGGCATCCCGCCGGAGCGGGTACTGCTGATCCACACCGAGCACGATCGCGACACCCTTTGGGCCGGCGAGCAGTGTCTGCGCGACCCGGCCTTCGGCGTGCTGCTCGCCTGGCTGCGCCGTCCCGTGGAGACAGCCCTGCTGCGCCGGCTACGCCTGGCCGCCAGCGAGAGCCGGGCCTGCGCCGTCCTGTACCGGCCGCCGGACGCCGCGGCCCAGCCCTCGCCGGCCCATCAGCGCCTGCGCTGGCAGGCCGCGGCCACCGGCCTGGAACTGCACTGCCTGAAGGGGGCCGGCCACTGGGCCCGCTCCGGCCAGCCTCTGTGGATTCCCGAAGCACCGGGGGCCTGAAATGGGCCAGCCCGCCCGCCCCGCGCGCGCAGCCACACCCCCCGAACCTGCCCGGCAGCAACTGAGCCTGCTGCCGGCGGCGCCCGCCCCCGCGCCCACTCCCCGGCCACCGGAGGCACGCCCCGCCAGTGCCACCCGGGCGCGGCGGGAACACTGGATGGCCATCGAGCTGCCGCACCTCGCGCTGGAGTCCCTGGCCCGGGCGGGACCGGAGCCGGAGCGATTGCAGCGCCCCCTGCTGGTGGTGACGTCCGGCGCGGCACCCCGGGTGCACACCGCCAACCGCGCGGCGCGGCGCGCCGGTGCGCGACCCGGCATGGCGCTGGGGGATGCGCTGGCCGTGCTGGATACCCCGGAACTGGTCGAACATGACCCGGACGCCCTGCGGACCCAGCTGGAGATGCTGGCCGGCGTACTGCTGCGGTTCTCCGACCATGTGCACCCGGAACCGGAGGCCCACCGTATCCTGATGGAGGTCGGACGCAGCCGCCGCCTGTTCGGCGGCCTGGAGGCGTTGCGCCAGCAGGCGCAGGACACCCTGGCCGGCCTGGGTTTCCATCCCCGCATCGGGCTGGGGCGCAGCCCCGCCGCCGCGCGCCTGCTGGCGCACCTGCGCAACCCCGCGATCGCGGAGGACCCCGAGAGCCTGCGCCGACTGCTGACACCCGTGCCGCTGGAGGCCCTGCCGCTGGCCGACGCCACCCGCGAAGGCCTGCGCGCCTTGGGCCTGCGCCAGCTGGGCGACCTGCTGCGCCTGTCACGCGCCGAGCTGGCCCGGCGCCACGGACCGGAACTGCTGGACCTGCTGGATCACCTGCTGGCCCGACGCGTGGAGACCCTGCCCCGCTTTGCGCCACCTCCGGTGCTGGATTTGCCCCTGCGCCTGGAGCACGAGATCCACGCCACCACGGCCCTGGCCTTCCCGCTCAAACGGCTGCTGCGCCAGGCCGAGGCCCAGTTGCGCGGCCTGAACCGCAGCCTGCAGGGGATGACCCTGGAACTGACACATCGCGAGGCGCGCACCCGGCTGACGCTGGAACGCGGACAGCCGGGCATGCGCGCCGACGAATGGCTACCCCTGTGGCAGACTCGTCTGGAGCGCGAAACCCTGCCGGAGGCCGTCATCGGCCTGCGCCTGCGGGCATCCCGCCTGCTGGATCCCCCGGACCGGGGCGACAGCCTGCTGGCCGGGGACCCGGCGAGCACGCCACCGGCGGATCAGCTGCCCGCGGTCCTGGCCCGACTGCGCGCCCGCCTGGGCGAGCCGGCGGTCACCCGCCTGGTCAACCGCCGCACCCCAAGGCCGGAGGAGGCCCAGGGATCACGCCACGATCTCGCCGTTACTCCGGCCCCGGTCGCCCCGACACCGGGCCAGCGCACCGTCGGGGCGGCCCTGTGGCTGCAGGGCCCCGACCCCGCCACCCCGCCCGACCAGCCGCAATGGCTGGGGCGGCTGGAAGACGGCTGGTGGGACCATGGCCAGGATGCACGGCGCGACTACGCCCGGGCACTCGATCGCCAGGGCCGCCGGCTCTGGCTGTATCGCTGCCTGCGCAGTGGCCAGTGGTATCGCCAGGGTTACTGGGGCTGAATCCGCGCCGGATACACGCCCACCGCCCCCGCCCGTCAGCGGTGGTATTCGCCCGCCCGCTCCGGCTGGTACTCGACCTCCACGATGCGCACATGCATCTGCCCGCCACCCGGGCGCGGCCACTCGATCTCGTCCCCCTCGGAAAGCCCCAGCAGGGCGCTGCCCACCGGCGCCAGGATCGACAGCGTGCCGCCGCTTTCATCCACGTCCCGCGGGTATACCAGCGTCATCGAGAATTCCTCGCCGGACTCGGT
This sequence comes from Thioalkalivibrio sp. ALE12, assembly GCF_000381105.1. NCBI lineage: Bacteria > Pseudomonadati > Pseudomonadota > Gammaproteobacteria > Chromatiales > Ectothiorhodospiraceae > Thioalkalivibrio > Thioalkalivibrio sp. ALE12. The sequence goes on from NZ_KB905907.1 coordinate 85,673, forward strand.
CACCCGGAACCGGACCTTCGAGTTCATCGTCACCACCGCACCCGGGATCTCGTGCGAATCCACCACATCCGCACGGTCCAGCTCGGCCTCCAGATCGGCCTTGCCCGGAAAGGCATCCTCCGGCAGCGATTCCAGCAGCTTGTCCAGACGCTCCATGTCCGTGGTGGAGACGATGATCTTCGGCTTGTTCACGTTCACACTCCAAATACACGACGCGCCCCCGGAGAGACGCGCCAGAGAAGAAAATTCAGGGATTTTCCGGAAACCGGGAAACGAACTTCGAGATTAGCCAAGTCTCGACGAAAAAGCGATCCAGCCAGTCACGGCACTGGAATATCGATCCGCCCGCACACTCACTACCGGCCCTCGCCGTCCCGCCAGGCCGCATAGCCGCCGCGCAGCACATGCGCATCGATCCCCATCGCCCGCAGGCTGTCGGCCACCAGCTGGGACCGGCCACGCCCCCCACAGAACACCACGACGGGCTGCTGGGGGTCCTGCATGTGGGATTCGATGGTGGCCTCCAGCTTGGGCCGGGGGATATTCACCGCGCCCTCGATCGTACCCTCGGCCGCCTCCTCCGGCTGGCGCACGTCCACCAGCAGAAACGGCTTCCCGTCCTGGCGCCAGCGGGCCACCTCGGCCGGTTCCAGATGCGGCAAACTCTGTTCCAGATCACCAATACGTTTCTCGAAAAGACTCACGGCCACACTCCGAATCGTGGGTAGGCCACCATCCTATCGCGCGAGCTCAAAGGGACGGACGCACCAGCAGCGGCACCACCCGAACCGTAAACAGCGCCAGGCCGATCAGCGCCGCCAGCGCACCCACCGCCGTCAGCATCGCAACCCCCAGGATCCAGCCCAGGCCCATCCCCACCACGGCCAGATGCACCAGGATCTGTGGTGCCCAGACCCACAGCCAGCCGCCCGCGATCGGGTGCCCGGTAAAGCGCGGCAGCATGTGCTCGCCCAGCCCCATGATCAGCAGCAGCAGAAAGCCCAGGGTAAAGCCGTGCAGCGCCGCCGGCCGGGCCGCGCCCTCCAGGAAAAAGCCCCCCAGCGGCAGCGCCGCCCCCGCGATCAGCAGCCAGACCATTGCCCCCAGCACCGAGGCCCGGCTGGAGGGCGACAGGCCCAGCCCCACATGCCGGGCCGCCTTCTGCGTACGCTCCGGGGCGGCGCCTACCAGTTCGGTGGCGGCCGTGCGATCCAGCAGACCGATGTGCTTGAGCTCGCCATCCACCACCACCGCCGGGATGGAGCGGATACGCAGCCGGGTGGCCAGCTCGCGGCCTTCCGGCTGGCCCATGTCCACCACCGCGAAGTCGATCTGTTTGTCCTCGGCCACCTGACGCCAGATGCGCTCGGCATCGTGACAGGAGGCACACCATTCGGATACCAGCAGTTCCACCTTCATGAATCCGTCTCCCCCGGCTCAGTCCGCGCAGCGCATGCAGTGGATGTCGTAACGATCGATCCATTGCTTCAGACCGGTGATCGCCTCGGGGCCGGTGTGCAGCCGCTCCAGCGCCTTTTGCGGGTCGTCCGGGCGCATCACCACCACCCAGGCATCGGTGTAGGGCGCGACGTTCACCAGACCCGGATCGGCCTCCACCGCCGGATTGATACGCTCGATGGTGCCGTCGAACGGGGTCGGAATGCCGCCCGCCCACTTGCCCGACTCCAGCCGCGCCACCGGCTTGCCCGCGGCACGGTGCGAACCCGGCTTGCGAAAACGGAAGTACTGCACACGGCCCGCCATGGTCTGCGCCGGATCGGTAATCCCGAGGGTAAAGGTCCCGTCGTCCTCCGGCCGCACCCAGACGTAGTCCAGGTCGTAGAACAGGTCGTCGGGCAATTCGCAACCGTTGTATTCCTCGCGTGCCATGGTTATGCCCCCTTCGGACCGTAGTGGCGCACGGTCAGTGCGATATTCACGGCGAACAGGATCATCGCCCCCCAGGCCATCGCGCCACCCACCGCGACCGTCGCGTTATGGAAGACCAGCCAGCCGGCGACCATCACCCACAGCCCGATGTTGGCCAGCAGGAACTGCGCATGCCCCAGGCGTTCGGAGAACAGGGACCGCCCGGAAAAGCGCGGCAGCACATGCAGCCCCACGCCATAGATCATCATGGTCACGAAGCCCAGCAGCATCAGGTGGCCGTGGATGCGCGGCACGTTGCCCGGGATCAGGCCGGGATGCACCAGCCAGAGGATGCCGAGCAGCCCGCCCAGCAGGGCATAGACCAGGGCCGCGAGGATGAACATCCGGTTTCGAGGGTGCATGCAATGCTCCTTGGCAGGTTTTACCCAGCATACTTTAAGCTATATTCAGTATACATTGATCGAGATCAACACCCGCTCGCGTCCGATCGGTAACAGTCACCCTTCAGGAAAACCCGCCAAGGCCGCAACTGCCATGCATCTGCAACTCCACGAGACCGTCCCCGGATTCCAGCAGCCTGTCGAGCTGCTGCGCGCCTGTCATCGGCGCATCCTCAACTCCCTGGACATCCTCGAGCGTCTGCCCGCCCACCTCGCCGCAAAGGGCGCTGACGAGGAGGCGCGCACCGCGGCGGCTCGGGTCCTGAAATACTTTCACGAGGCTGCCCCCAATCACCACGCGGACGAGGACGAGGATCTGTTCCCCCTCCTCCAGCGGCACTGCGACCACCCCGACAGCCACCCCCAACTGTGCGAATGGCTGGAGCGCCTGAGCGCGGAACATGCCGAGATCGAGGCCGGCTGGGACCGGCTGGAACCGGCCCTGCAGCGAATTGCCGACGGCTCGACCGCGGAACTGACCGGCGCAGAGGCCTGGATCCGGCAATACCGCGTGCATCTCGACCTGGAAGAGCGGGCCGTGCTGCCGTTCGCCGAGCACCTGCTGAGCCCGGAAGAGCGCCACACCATCGGTGCCCGCATGGCCGCAAGGCGCGGGATCGGGAGCGACGATGGCTGACTTCCTGCTCGATCTGCGCGGCTTGGGCGACCATGCCCATACGCGGGCCTATTACACCCTTCGCGAACTGCGGCCGGGCCAGGTCTTCGAGGTCTGGCTGGACCAGGAACCGAAGCTCCTGATGGACGCCGTCGGCCTGCAGCTGCGGCATGCCATCCACTGGCGGGGTCTCGAAAACGGGCCACCGCTGTGGAAGCTCGCGGTGCAGCGCCGCGAGGATGTCGCCCCGGTGGATCTGGTCGACCTGCTGGAGCGCGACCACCTGCGCATCGACCGCCTGTTCGCCAGCGCCCTGCACAAGGTGAACGCCGGCGATCTCGAGGGGGCCGCACCGGATTTCCACGCCTACGTGGATGGCCTGCGCCGCCACGTGGAGGTGGAAAACGAACTGATCGTGCCGCTGCTGGACCTGCCGCGCAGCCCGAACGGCCAGGACCCGACCTCGATCATGCTGCGCGAGCACGACGAGATCCTGGAACAGACCGCGATGCTCGAGCATGAATTCAGCGAAGGGGTCGACGAGGCCTGGGCCGTGGCCCCGTTCTTCGCCCTGATCTCCGGCGCGCTGGCCAAGCACGAGGGCCGCGAGGAGCAGAACCTGTTCCCGCACTGGAGCCGCGCCCTGCGCGAACAACCGGACGCCGCCGCCGAACTCCTGGAGCGTGCGCAGGCCCGACTCGCAGCCTCCTGATCGCTGCGTCGCGGGCGGCGCGACGCGACCGCTTCAGCGAGCCGTAACGGGGCGAAGCGGCGGCGACAGGCGGGCCAGCGCCCAGAGACCCAGCAACGGGCCGGGCAGCAACAACCACAGGACCCACAACCCGCCATCCGCCCACAGCCAGCTCGTCAGCCAGATCGCCGGCAGGGTCAGGGAAAAGCCAATCGCATTCATGACGCTCAGCGCGGACCCCACCGCGTCCGCCGGCGCACTGTCCGCGGCCAGCGCGGAGAACTGCGGCGAGTCCGCGATCACCGTCAGGCCCCACAACGCCAGCAGGCCGAACAGCAGCCAGGGCGAGTGCCCGGCCAGCAGCGGATACAGCAGACAGGCCAGGCCCGACGTCGCCAGGGCCACCCGCGCCACGCGCAGACTCCCCAGGCTCCGGCTCAGGCGGCCGCCCCAGACGCAGCCGGCCAACCCCAGCGCGATCACGCCGAAGGCGAGCCACGGGATCAGCCCGGCATCGGCCTCCAGACGCGACAGCTCGCGCGCCACCAGCAGCGGGACCAGCGTCCAGAAGGCGTACAGTTCCCAGCAATGCCCGAAGTAGCCTCCGGCCACGGCCCGGAAGTCCCGCCGCCGCAATGCACGAAAACCCTTGCCCAGACCCGGTGTGCGCCCCGGAGGTGGCAGGTGGGGCCCATCCCCCAGGCGCAGGATCAGCAGTGCCGCCAGCACCGCCAGGAAAGACGCCAGCAGCACCGGGATCGCCCAGGGGAAATCGAGCGTGGCGCCGCGCAGCAGATGCGGCAGCGCGGTGCCCAGAGTCAGCATGCCCAACAACCAGGACAGGGCCCAGCCCTTGTACTCGGGCGTCCAGGCAATCACCAGCTTCATGCCCAGGGGGTAAACCCCGGCCAGCGCCAGTCCGACCAGGAACCGCGTGAGCAGGGCCATCTCCCAGACACCGGCCAGCAGGATAAACATCGCGTTCAGTCCGGCCCCGGCCACGGCAGAGATCGCGAACAGCCGGCTGGCACGAAACCGGTCCGCCAGGCCGGTCGCGGCCACCGCCAGCGTTCCGGTGATGAAGCCCGTCTGGGTCGCCATGGTCAGCCAGCCGATCTCGGCCGGCGACCAGCCCAGTGCCTGCTGCAGCGACAACCCGACCCCGTTGACCGAGAACCACAGCGACGTGCCGAACAGCTGTGCCACCACGATCACCAGCAGGGGGTGACGACGAATCCAGAGCGCCGTCACCGTACGCGACCGTTCATAGGCGTCGAACCGCCCCGATCAGCGACTCGCGCCACGGATCCAGCGCTTGAGCAGGGCCACCAGCGCGCCCCCGGAGACGAGCCCCAGCAGGTAGATCCCGACGATCAGCAACGCCAGTGGCAGCGTCACATGCAGGGTCAGGAAATTCAGGGTCACCAGTCGCAGGTTCTGGATTGCAAAGATCGCGACCACCGCGACGAACACGATGATCAGCAGGGAGTAGACGTACCGCATGCGACCTCCCGGGTCAGTCGGGCCAAACGCTCAGGTTCGGGCGCCCCGGGGTCAGCGTCAACCGGCACGAGGCGGCGACCTCAAGGGTTTCCCCGAGTGTCGGGATGGCTGCAGTGGTCGCGCAGCGGGCAGCCTTCGCACCGCGGTCGCGGGCGGCAGCGCTCCTTGCCATGCTCCACGATCAGCGCATGCAGGTCGTTCAGGGCGGCCACATCCGGCCCCAACTCCGTCTCGACGTGGCCACGCAGCTGATCATAGGGGGCCTGCGCCTGCGGGACCTCCAGGCGCTCGAACAGACGCCGCGTGTAGGCATCCACCACGAAGACCGGGCGGTCGAAGGCATACAGCACGATATCGTCGGCCGTCTCCGGGCCCACGCCCTTGACGCCCAGCAACGCCGAGCGCAACTCGGCCGTTTCCAGCGCGGTCAGTCCCTCGACACCGCCGGATGCCTCAAGGAAGCGCAGCAGATGCCGCAGCCGGTCGGCCTTCACGTTGAAGTAGCCACTGGGACGAATCCGCTCGGCCAGTTCTTCCGGGTCAAGCGCCATCAGTCCTTCGGGCGAGAGGGCATCGATGGCGCGCAGGTTGTCCAGGGCCTTCTCGACGTTGGTCCAGCTGGTGTTCTGGGTCAGTACCGCACCGACCATCACCTCGAAGGCGGTATCGGCCGGCCACCATTGCAGGTCGCCGTACTCCGCACGCAGGGCCTCCAGAAGGTCGGGAATCCGCACGTGGCGTTACCGCTGGCGACGCCCGCCCGATTTGCCACCGCCCGCCGGGCGCCCGCCGGAACGACCGCCCGAGGGCTTCGCGCCCCGGCCACCACCGCGACCACCAGGGGATGCCGGCTTGCCCGACTTCTTCGGCGGCGAGGAACTCCAGCCGTCCTCGCGCGCCGCCCGACTGTTGCGCGACTTGCCGGCCGCCGCCGGCTTGCCGGGCCGCTGCTTGCTCCGGGGGTCGCGGCGCGGTCCGCCCCGCCCGCGAGGGCGCGCCGATTCCGGGATCGGCAGGTCCGCCGCCGCGTACAGCCCGGCCACCTCGCGGCTCTCCAGGTCGCGCACCGCGCCGGTCTTCAGACCCCGCCCAAGGACCACCGGCCCGTAGCGCACCCGGATCAGGCGGCTGACCGTGACCCCGACGGCATCCCACAACCGCCGCACCAGGCGGTTGCGCCCCTCGCTGACGATCACGTGATACCAGTGATTGGCGCCGTCCCCGCCCTGCTCCTCCAGACTGTCGAAACGCGCCGGGCCATCCTCCAGCTCCACGCCCTCGCGCAGCATGTCCAGCGTGGCCGCCGGCACCTCGCCGAGTACCCGCACGGCATACTCGCGTTCCAGCGCCATGCTCGGGTGCATCAGCCGGTTGGCCAGCTCACCGTCGGTGGTAAACAGCAGCAGGCCCGAAGTATTCAGGTCCAGCCGGCCTACCGCCACCCAGCGCTGCCCCTTCAGACGCGGCAGGCTGGCAAACACCGGTCGCCGGCCCTCGGGATCGGAGCGGCTGCAGATCTCGCCCACCGGCTTGTGATACACGATCCAGCGGTGCGGGTGCTCCGGGCGCCGCACGATACGCCCGCGCACGCGAATCACGTCGTGCTCGTCGACCTGATCCCCCAGCCGCGCGGTCCGGTTGTTCACCTGCACCTCGCCGCGCTCGATCCAGCCCTCGATCTCGCGCCGCGAACCCAGCCCGCGCGCCGCCAGGACCTTCTGTACCCGCTCCGACATTCCCGGAACTCCAGCAACTCATTAAGATGGGCGCCACGATACACCAACAGGACGTTGCCATGACCGATTCCACGCCGGAGACCACCCCCGTCCGGACGCCGCTGAACATCGCTGTGCTCACCGTCTCCGACAGCCGCGAACTGGCGGAGGACCGCTCCGGCGATGCCCTCGTGGAACGCCTCGAAGGCGCCGGCCACCGCCTGGCCGATCGCGGGATCGTGAAGGACGACATCTACGCCATCCGCGCGGAGCTCTCGCGCTGGATCGCCGACCCCGAGATCGATGCGGTGCTCACCACCGGCGGCACTGGCATCACCGGCCGTGACGGCACACCCGAGGCCGCCTCGGTGCTGCTGGACAAGACCATCGAGGGCTTCGGCGAGCTGTTCCGCATGCTCTCTTATGAAGAGATCGGCACATCCAGCCTGCAGTCCCGCGCCCTTTCAGGGGTCGCGAACGGCACCTACCTCTTCGTACTGCCCGGCTCCACCGGCGCCTGCCGCACCGCCTGGGACCGCATCATCCAGGCCCAGCTCGACGACCGCACCATGCCCTGCAACCTCACCATGCTGATGCCGCGCCTGACGGAGTCCTGAGGGAAATACGGATTTCACCACGAAGAGCACGAAGGCACGAACAAGGCCAAGCTCGAAAGCGGACCTGATTAGCAACGAGAGTCGGCCAGTCACGGAGATCCTCCGGAGGCGGCATAGCCAGCCGCAGGTCGCTGTAATCCGCGCCTTTCCTGGAATATCACCAGCGCCGCCCTTTACCCCTGCATCGTCATCCCGGCCGGAGCGTAGCGAAAAGCCGGGATCTCCCCCGTCGGGGCAACCCCTGCCGCCAGGATCCCGGATAGCGATTACCGGGAAATCCGTCCGTACCGAAACGCGATACACCGTTCCCACAAGAAAAATGCCCAAAATGCTCTAAAAAAGCCTTTGGGCGTGCCGCTACCCCCTGTATCGGGTGCGGCGCTCACACGGATCTGCTTGTCGCCCTCCGACTAGAACAACGAAATGGAAGGACAACGCGATGACATCCCTGAACCCCCTCTCCAGTGTCGGCTTCGGTACCCGCCTGACGCTGATGATCCTGTCTCTCATCGTGGGCGCGATCCTCATCGTTGCCACCCTCATCTTCTTGCAGTACCGCGCCTCCTACACCGACGCGACCATCGACCGGCTTCACGCAATGGGCGAATCCAACGCCCAGTCCTTCAACGAATGGCTCCTGGGGCGGCAGGATGAAATGCGCTACCTCGCAGGCCTCGATGCAGCTCGCGGCATGGACCTCGATGAACTCGAGCACCTGATCGAGCAGATCGCGTCGCTGCGCGGTGAATACGACACGATCTTTGTCGTGAATGCCGACGGCATGGGCGAGGTCGGAGTGGCCTTCGACGGACAGGCGCGCGTCCTCAGCCGCGAGGAGGCGAACGATTTCAATGTGCCCGACCGGGCATGGTTCCAGAGCGCGATCAGTGGGGAGGACACCTTCTCGCGGCCGGTGGTTTCCCGCGCGACGGGCAATCGGGTCAGCACCGTCGCAATTCCGATCGAAGGACCGGATGGCGAACCAATCGCCGTGATGCGCGGGGCGGTGCAACTCGACACGATCTTTGATCGGGTCAACGCGATCGATCTCGGCGAAGGATCCGAGATCTACCTCGTAGACCGCGACCGGCATCCCGTGACACCGGTTGAATCGGCCCCCGATACGGACCAGCCAATCGACACCCGGGCTGCACAGGCGATCGCCGCGGGTGACAGTGGGGTCGGACGCTACCAAAACGCAATCGGGACTGCGGTGATCGGTAGCTTTACCGACATCCCCCTGCTTGGCTGGGGCCTGCTGATGGAGCTCGACGAAGGGGTCGCACTGGCCGAGCTGCAACGCGCGCTTTGGTGGGTCGTCGGCCTCACCATCGCCATCCTGATCGCGGCCTCGCTGATCAGCCTCGGGGTAATCCGCAACGTCCTGCGCACACTAGGGGGCGATCCTGCCTACGCATCGGACGTCGTCCGCCAGGTGTCGGAGGGCGACATGACCGTCCCGATCCAGCTGCGCAAGGGCGATGACTCGTCGTTGCTCGCGGCCATCGCCACCATGCAGTCCCGCCTGCGCGAACTGATCGGCAGCGTTCGCGGCCATGCCGAGGAAGTCGCCTCGGCCGCTACCGAGCTTTCACACATCAACGAAGAGACCGACAAGGGTGTAAATCGCCAGAACGCCCAGCTCAGTGACGCGGCCGCAGCGATCAACGAGATGACCGCGACCGTCGAGGAGGTCGCCCGCAACAGCCAGAGCACGGCAGATGTCGTGCGAGAAACCACGGAACAGGCCCAGAGTGGCCGCAACGTGGTCAGCGCATCGGTCACCTCGATCAACAAGCTCTCGAACGAGATCCAGAGCACCGCCGAGGTCATCACGGCGCTCAAGGGTGACAGCGACAATATCGGCGACATCCTGCAGGTCATCAACAACGTCGCCGACCAGACCAACCTGCTGGCTCTGAACGCCGCAATCGAGGCAGCGCGCGCAGGGGAAGACGGTCGTGGGTTCGCGGTGGTCGCCGAGGAGGTTCGCAACCTCGCCGTCCGCACGCAGGAGTCAATCACCGAGATTCAGCAGATGATCGAGGCGGTGCAGAAGCGTGCGGATCAGGCCGTAACGGCGATGGCCGCCAGCCAGACCCAGGCCCAGGATGGCGTGGATCAGGTCAACCAGGCGGGCACGTCGCTCGAACAGATTGTCGCCGCGGTCGAAAAGATCGAGGACATGACGCGGCAAATCGCGAGCGCAGCCGAAGAGCAGTCGGCTACCTCCAACGAGATCAACCGCAATATCCACTCGGTCAGCGAAGTCTCGGAGCACAACGCCACCAATGTCGTACAAATGGGTCAGGCTAGCGAGACCCTGGCCGGGTTGTCCGAGCAACTGCGCGAGATCGTCAACCGCTTCAAGGTCTGACGCCGATCAGGACGCGTGGGGGACATGGGGCCAGACGGTCTACCCCGCGCGCCCCCCGCTTTCGGGTCCGAAACACACCGGCGAGGCCCGCTCGTCGTTCGTCGCCTCCTCGGCGAGTTCGGCGTCGAGGAGTTCCCGCAGGACCGCCGCATCGCTGTGCTCCTCGTTTCGGGTGGCCGTCAGCGGGGTCAGGCGGCTACGCCGGGCATACCCCAGCAATCAGGCCCATGCATCGTCGGGAGCGGCCGCCAGTTCCGCCCGATACCGGCGACAGAATTCGGGCCAGCACGCCACGTTGTGGCCAAACCAGCGGCGCAGATCCGCGGACGGGGCGAGCGACTTTTCCCAGGCATCCAGCGCGAGCGCCGATTTCTTCACCCCGCGGGGCCAGAGGCGGTCGACCAGCACACGGGCCCCACCCTCGGGATCGACCGGATCGTAGACGCGCCGGATCCGCACCCGCTCCATGCCGCGATTACCGGTCCACGTGGGTCTGCAGCCAGTATTCGAGCAGGGCTGCGTGCCAGAGCTTGGAGCCCTGGATGCGGGTGAAGTACTGGTCCGGGGCATCCAGCAGCCTGTCGATGTAGGCCGGCTGATAGAGGCCGCGCTCGCGCGAGGCGCGCGAGGTCAGGATGTCGCGCATGAACTCGAGGAAGTCCCCGCGCACGTATTTGAGTGCCGGCACCGGGAAGTAGCCCTTGGGCCGGTCCAGCACCGCGTCCGGCAGGCGCCCGCGGGCGATGCGGCGCAGCACGTCCTTGCCGCCGTCGCCCAGCTTCAGGTGCGGCGGCATCGCGGCGGCCGTCTCCACCAGTTCGTGATCCAGGAACGGGACCCGCGCCTCCAGGCCGAAGGCCATCGTCATGTTGTCCACGCGCTTGACCGGATCGTCCACGATCAGCGTGGTCACATCCAGCGCCAGCACCGCGTCGATGAAGGAATCCGCGCGGTCGGTCTCGAGTTCGGCAAACTGCTCGCGCAGCCAGTCGCCGGTCACGTCGTTCGCCGGCGGGTGGCGCAGCATCTCGGCCATCTCGGGGTGGTCGCGGTCGAAGTAGTGGCGGCGGAAACGTTCCACCCAGTCGCCGTGACGGTCCTCGGCCATCTGCGGGTACCAGAAGTAGCCGCCGAAGACCTCGTCCGCGCCCTGGCCGGACTGCACCACCTTCACATGCTGCGAGACCTGCTCGGACAGCAGGTAGAAGGCCACCGCGTCCTGGCCGAACATCGGCTCGGCCATCGCCCCGACCGCCTCCGGCAATCGGGCCAGCACCTGGTCGTTGGGGATCAGCGTGGCCTGATGGTCGGTGGCGTAGCGCTCGGCGACCGGATCGGAGTATTCGAACTCCGAGCCCTTCTCCTCCGGCTGATCCTCGAAACCGACCGTGAAGGTGCGCAGGTCCTGCGCCCCCTCCTCCATCGCCAGCGCGACCAGCAGGGAGGAGTCCAGCCCGCCGGAGAGCAGCACGCCGACCGGCACGTCGGCCACCTCCAGGCGCCTGCGCACGGCGCTGCGCAGACTGTGCTCGATACGCTCCTGCCATTCGGCGTCGGACACGGCCGCGTCCGGGCGGTGGGCATGCAGCGTCCAGTAGCGCTGCAGACGTTCCTGGCCGCGCGCATCGATGCTCAGGTAATGCCCCGGCTCCAGCTTGCGGATGCCACGCAGCACGGTGCGCGGCGCGGGCACCACCGCGTGCAGCGAGAACAGCATGTGCAGTGCCTCGGCATCCAGTTCGGTATCCACGTCGCCCGCCGCCAGCAGCGCCTGGGTGTTGGAGGCGAAGCGGATGCCGTCGCCCGTGCGCGCCAGGTACAGCGGCTTGATGCCCATGCGGTCGCGCGCCAGCAGCAGGCGCTGGGCGTGGCCGTCATACAGGGCAAAGGCGAACATGCCGTGCAGCCGGGCGACGATGCCCTCGCCCCACTCGGCATAGCCGCGCAGGATGACCTCGGTATCGCCGGTGGAGAAGAAACGATGGCCGCGGCCCTCCAGCTCGCTGCGCAGGGCGCGGAAGTTGTAGATCGCGCCGTTGAACACCAGCGCGAGCCCGGTCTCCGGGTCGAACATCGGCTGGTGCGCGCGCTGCGACAGATCCAGGATCGAAAGGCGCCGGTGCCCCAACGCGACCCGCCCGGAGGCCCACAGCCCGTCGGCATCCGGCCCACGCCGTTCCAGGCAGGGCAGCATGCGCGCCACGGCCTCGCCGCTGGCGCGCCGCTCACCCCAGACGAATTCTCCTGCGATCCCGCACATTGGTTCTTTCCTTGTGATTGGGTATTGCGCTCAGGCTTGCGGGCACGATCCGGCGCGGGCCGGCGCTTCGCGGGCAAGCCCGCTCCCACAAGCTTTGCCTGACTATGAAGGCTCGCCTCGGAAACCCTGTTCCAGTGCTGCCATCAGGGACTGGCTGGCCACGCCGGCGCGGTCACGATCGGCATGCGTAATGTAGAACGGCACCCGGTGGCGCGCCCCGGCCTCCAGATCCAATTCGACCAGGCGGCCGTCGGCAAGATCCCCCGCGATGCGATCCTCCGGCACCCAGGCGAACCCGATGCCCGAACGCAGGATCTCGCAGGCCGTGCCCATGTGCGAGACCGTCCAGCGCTGGTCCGCCTCGACCCAGCCGCCCTGGCCACCTCCATGGTCGCCGGAATCGCGCACCACCACCTGGCGGTGTGCCTGCAGATCGCGCCGGGTCAGGGCCGCTTCCGCCTGGGCGAGGGGATGCGAGGGATGCGCGACGCAGACCATCGACAACTCGCCCAGACAGCTCCCGAGATAACCGGAAGGCAGTTCCGGCCCCAGCAGGATGTCCACGGCCGCTTCCCGGAGCATGTCCGGCCCCCCGCTCAGCACCACCTCGTGCAGCTGAATCCGGGTGGCCGGGTAGGCCTTCGAGAAGGTCTCCAGCGCCCGGATCACCGGCTCGCGCGGCAGCAGCTGATCCACTGCCAGCCGGATCTCGGATTCCACCCCTGCCGCCAGCGCGCCGGCCAGGTTCTCGATCTCCGCCGCCTCTTCGAGCAGATGCCCGGCCCGGCGCAAAAGCGCCTCGCCCGCCGGGGTGAGTACGGCCTTGCGGCCCTGCACCTCGAAGACATCCACCCCCAGCTGCTCTTCCAGCTTCTGCACCGCATGGTTGATGCTCGACGGACTCTTGTGCACCCGTTCGGCGGCACGCGCAAAGCCGCCGGCCTCCACCACCGCCTGCAGCATCCGCCACTGTTCAAGGGTGACACGCATCAATCGGCCCGCTCGGACAGGCCCATGGGGCCGCGCCCTGTCAGTGTTCGTCGGGGCATCCGCAACCCGGCTTGTGAGTGCGCGCATGCCACTCCTCGCGCAGGCGGGCATAGGCGGCGCCGGTCAGCAGTACCAGGTGTACGGTGGAGGGATAGATTCGGCCATCCAGGCGCAGGGTCTCGGTCAGTTCGGGGTGGCTGCCTTCGGGGATGTAGAAGAAATCCGCGCCCTCGCGCAGCTGGTCCTTGCGTGCCTTGAACAGGCGAAAGGCCGTGCCCTTGGGCACCCCGTTCCAGTCGTCGATCTGGCGCAGGCTCAGCGTGGCATACCCGGCGTGAATGATCGGCTCGGGAACCGGACCGGCCGCGGAACCTTTCTGGCCGTGAAACCGTCCCGCGCTCCGGGGGTCTTCAACTGTATCGGTATCCATGCTGGCATTATGCACACACCGCCTTCGCGGCTCACCACGCAACCCCATTCAACCGGGACACGAAATGGAATTTCTGCAGGAATACGGACTCTTCCTCGCCAAGGCCGCCACGGCCGTAGTCGCCGCGCTCATCGTGCTGAGTGCGTTCGCCGGCCTGCTCGCCCGCTCGCGCGAGCGACGGCCGGACCGCCTGCAGGTCAAGCGCCTGAACGACCGCTTCGAGCGCATGGAGAAAACCGTGCGCCGAGCCGTTGAACGCCGCCGTGGTCGGCTCGAGCGTCTGCGCGCCTGGAGCCGTCGCAAGCTGGGGCGAGCCCACGATGCCCCGTCGCAGGCGGAAGGATCGGGGAGCGCGGACATGACGCAATCCGCCGATGCGCCTCCGGACGACGGTTCGACGACCGAACGCCCCCGCGTGTACGTGCTGCGTTTCGACGGCGACATCCGCGCCTCCAGCGTCGAAAGCCTGCGCGAGGAAGTCACCGCGATCCTCACGATGGCGCGGCCGGACCAAGACCGGGCGATTGTCTGCCTGGAAAGTCCCGGGGGCCTGGTCCCCTCCTACGGGCTGGCCGCCGCCCAGCTGGCCCGCCTGCGTGAAGGGGGGCTGGACCTAACCGTGGCCGTGGACCGCGTGGCCGCCAGCGGCGGCTACATGATGGCGGCGGTCGGCCACCGCATCGTGGCCGCCCCCTTCGCGGTGCTGGGCTCGATCGGCGTGGTCGCGCAGATTCCCAATTTTCACCGCTGGCTGTCACGCAACGACATCGACGTCGAACTGCTGACCGCCGGCGAGTACAAGCGCACCCTGACCATGCTGGGCGAGAACACCGACGAGGGCCGCAAGAAGTTCCGCGAGCAACTCGAAGAGGCGCATGAGCTGTTCAAGACCTTCCTGGCCCGCTACCGCCCGCAACTGGACCTCGAGCAGGTCGCCACCGGGGAACACTGGTACGGCGAACAGGCCCGCGAGATGGGGCTGGCCGACGAACTGCGCACCAGCGATGACCTGCTGCTGGAACTGACCCGCGAGGCGGACGTATTCGAACTGACCTATCACCGTCCCCAGACGCTGGGCCGGCGCATCACCTTCGCGATGGAATCGGTCCTCGAGCGCGTACTGCGGAACCAGGGGCCCGAGACCCGCATGTAGCGTCCCGCGTCGCAAGGAACGTTTCGCTACGGCAAAGCGTCCACCCTTCACGAGGCAAAGCAACCAAGGAGCCACTCATGAACCGGAAAAACCGTCCCGTAACCCGACTGCTGCTGATCCTGCTGGCCGCCGTCAGCCTGCTGGCCACCCCGTTGGTTGCCGGCGCGGACGATAACCTGCCGTGGGGTTCCGCCGAGAAGATGGATCGCCCCTACGAGCCCCGCAAGGTGGTCTATGACGTCTACACCAGCAGCCCGCGCGAGCTGGAAATGGTGCTGGATCGGGTGAGCATGCTGAACAATGTCTACGAGGCCGACCCGTTCGAATCGCACATCGTGATGGTGCTGCACGGGCAGGAAGTGCCTTACTTCACCCGCGACGAATTCGACGAGCACGAAGAACTGATGCGCCGCGCCCGCTCGCTGACCCAGGCCGGCAATATCGAGTTCCGCATGTGCGAAGCCTCCGCCCGCCTGCGCGGGATCGAGCTCGAGGACATCCACGGCTTCGTCAACGTCGTGCCGATGGCCGACGCCGAGATCATCGAACTGCAGCATGAAGGCTACCTGCTGATGCAGTGACGCAGGCCTCGGCACCTGCCGCCCTCTGGCGGACGCCGGAGCCTTTTTTCCGGCCGCTCGAACATGGCCGGCGTCCGCCCGCCCCGGCAGACTGCCCCCCCCGAATTCAGGCCCCGAACCGACCATCGTCGCGAGGGGCCCTGCAAAATCTGTATCGATCGTCTACCTTCCCCGCCTTGGGTTTTCCACGCAGGTGCAACCCGGGGCAACGGCCCACCGCTCTCCGGCCCGACCTGTTCAATTCTCCCCGAGACAAGGACCTCGTCATGAAAAAGACTCTGCTCACTGCCCTGCTGCCCCTGGCCCTGACCGCGACACCGGCGCTGGCCGTCGACGTCCCCGGCATGATCGCCAAGGCCAGCCCGCATTCGGCCTCCGAGACCCTGGATCGGCTGGAGAACGCGCTCGCAGCCAACGACGTCGGCGTCGCCCTGCGCTGGGACCATGCGGCAAAGGCCGACGGTGTGGACATCGACCTCGGTCCTACCGAACTCCTGCTGTTCGGCAACCCGGCACTGGGCAGCCACATGTTCACCAGCCAGCAGACCGCGGGCATCGACCTGCCAATGAAGGCCCTGGCCTGGACCGATGACGACGGCCAGACCTGGCTGGCGTACAACGATCCGGAATGGATGGCCGAACGCCACGGGATCGACGACCGGGACGACATCCTGGACACCATGAGCAATGCGCTGGACAACCTGACCAGCGCGGCCATCGCGGAGGACTGAGCCCTCCTCGGGGTCACATGCAACCAAGTGACCCCGGCCGCTCGCAGCGGGCGGCTAATTCGCTGGGGAAACACTGATCCATGTACACACTCGCGCTCGAGTCGCTTTGGCTCGCGAACAAGGCGCGGTGCGCGGCCGGTAGTGGTTCTACCGGCCCGTTGTTGGCGGATTCGGGCCGCAAAGCAGGATCGGGGAACCCGGGGTGCCGACGCGAGCGTGTACATGGATCAGTGTTTCCCTATAGTGGGGCTTCCACCCGCACCGGGAGCCGACGTGGATCACCCGTCCCCTTCCAGCCAAACTACACCGCAAACCCGCGAGGCGCCCATCCTCGGCTGGCGCGAATGGGTCGGGCTCCCCGATCTCGGGATCCCCGCCATCAAGTGCAAGGTCGATACCGGCGCGCGCAGCTCTGCGCTCCACACCTTCCACATCGAGCCGTTCACCCGTGACGGTCACGAATGGGTACGCTTCGGCATTCACCCTCACCAGCACGACGCCACAACCGAGGTCTGGTGCGAGGCCCCGGTACTGGACATCCGCCGCGTCACCGACTCCGGCGGACACAGCGGCGATCGCTATTTCATCGCCACCCGCGTGCAACTGGGCCCGCTGCTGTTGCCCGTTGAGCTTTCCCTGACCAGCCGCGATACCATGCTCTTTCGCATGTTGCTTGGCCGCGAGGCCATGCGGGGTCGCTTCCTGGTCGATCCCCAGGCCTCGTTCATTGCCAGCCATCGTCCGTCAACCCCGACAGCCCAGCAGGCGCCTGAATGAAACTCGGCATCCTCTCGCGTAACAGCAAGCTCTACTCCACCCGACGCCTGGTCGAGGCCGCCGACCAGCGGGGCCACGAGGTCCGTGTGGTGGACCCGCTGCGCTGCTACATGAACATCACCGCGCACAACCCGCAGATCCACTACAAGGGTGACATCCTCGACCAGTTCAACGCGGTCATCCCGCGCATCGGGGCGTCCATCACGTTCTACGGCACCGCCGTGCTGCGCCAGTTCGAGATGATGAACGTCTATCCGCTGAACGAGTCCGTCGGCATCTCGCGCTCGCGCGACAAGCTGCGCAGCCTGCAGCTCCTGTCGCGCCGCGGTATCGGCCTGCCGGTCACCGGGTTTGCACACTCGCCGGACGACATCGACGACCTGCTGGCCACCGTGGGCGGCGCGCCCTGCGTGATCAAGCTGCTGGAAGGCACCCAGGGCCTTGGGGTGGTACTGGCCGAGACCAAGCAGGCGGCCGAGAGTGTCATCCAGGCCTTCATGGGCCTGAAGCAGCACATCCTGGTGCAGGAATACATCAAGGAGGCCAAGGGCTCGGACATCCGCTGCTTCGTGATCGGCGACAAGGTCGTCGCCGCCATGAAGCGCCAGGCGAAGGAAGGCGAGTTCCGCTCCAACCTGCACCGTGGCGGCAGCGCCACGCTGTGCCGCATTACCCCGGAAGAACGCGCCACCGCCGTGCGCGCGGCCAAGGTGATGGGGCTGAACGTCTGCGGTGTGGACCTGCTGCGCTCCAACCACGGCGCAGTGGTCATGGAGGTCAACTCGTCGCCCGGCCTGGAAGGCATCGAGAACGCCTCCGGCAAGGACGTGGCGGGCATGATCATCGACTTCATCGAGAAGAACGCCAAGCCCAACCGGACCAAGACCAAGGGCCGCGGCTAATGGCGACTCCGCGGGCCGTTCGCAACGACCCGATCACGATCGGCGGCATCACCGTCCGCCCGGGCGAACGCCGCACGGTGGAGCTGGAACTGGGGGCGCTGTACACCCACACACCCACCAACATGCCGGTTCAGGTCCTGTGCGGCCGGCGCAAGGGGCCGGTGCTGTTCGTCAGTGCCGCCATCCACGGCGACGAGATCAACGGCGTCGAGATCATCCGCCGCCTGCTCAAGGTGCCCGCCCTGCGGCGCATGAAGGGCACCCTGATCGCCGTGCCCGTGGTGAACATGCACGGCTTCATCAACCAGAGCCGCTACCTGCCCGACCGGCGCGACCTGAATCGCTGTTTTCCGGGATCACAGAAGGGCTCGCTGGGCGCCCGGGTCGCGCGGCTGTTCATGCGCGAGATCGTCCAGCGCTGCACGCACGGCATCGACCTGCATACCGGCGCCATCCACCGGTCCAACCTGCCACAGATCCGCGCCAACCTGGACCATACGGAAACCCGCGAGCTCGCCCGCGCCTTCGGCGCACCGGTAATCCTCAACTCCGCGCTGCGCGACGGCTCCCTGCGCGAGGCGGCCGCGGAACGCCAGATCCCGATCCTGCTCTACGAGGCCGGCGAGGCCTTGCGCTTCGACGAGCTCTCCATCCGCGGCGGGGTACACGGCATCATCGAGGTCATGCGCCACCTGGAGATGCTCCCGGCCGTGCGCCGGCGCCCGCGAAAAGAGCCCATCATGGCCCGCACCAGCGGCTGGGTCCGGGCGCCGCAAAGCGGCATCCTGCGGACCTTCGTGCGCCAGGGCGATCGCGTCGTCCGCGACCAGACCCGGCTGGCCATCGTCTCCGACCCCTTCGGCGAGACCGAGACCGAGATCCTCGCCCCCGCCTCCGGCATCATCATCGGCGAACTCAACCTGCCGCTGATCAACGAGGGCGACGCCCTGTTCCACATCGCCCAGTTCAACCGCACCGACCTGGCCGTGGAACGCCTCGAAAGCTTCCAGGAAAACCTGGAGGCGAGCGACTATCCCTACGCCGATCCGCCCCCGCGCGAAGGCCCCTGAGCCCGCACACCCGCCGGAAGGTGGTGTCAGTGGCCGATGTCCTCGTGCCACAGCTCGGGGTGGTTCTCGATAAACGACCGCATCAGTTCGCGGCAGCCCGGGTCCTGCACCACATCCACCTGAATGCCGTGCCCGCGCAGCCAGTCCTCCTCACCGAGAAAGGACTCATTCTCGCCAATGATCACGTGCGGAATACCGTAGAGAACGATGGCCCCGCTGCACATCGCGCAGGGCGACAGCGTCGTGTAGAGCGTGCACTCGCGGTATACCTGCGCGGGCTGTCGCCCGGCGTTCTCCAGCGCATCCATCTCGGCATGCAGGATGGCACTGCCCTGCTGCACGCGCCGGTTGTGTCCGCGCCCGATCACCTCGCCCCGGTGCACCAGCACCGAACCAATCGGGATCCCCGCCTCACCGAGGCCTTCGCGCGCCTCGTCCAGCGCCATCTCCAGAAACGGATCCATCGTCGTCATCCAGCCACCTCCTCCTGCAGGACAGCCACCGACGATAGACGAAGTGGCCGCGCGATACCGAATTCGCTCGGGGGAGGGAGTGTCGTCAGGGCTGGAAACTCAGACGTGGGCGCTGAAGTCGCCGCGGCGGGGCTGGCCGAGGAGGTACAGGAAATCCGCCTCGCGCAGGTGCACGAGGGATTCGTGGTCGCCGGCCTCGAGATACACGTCGCGCTGTTCCAGCAGGCTTTCGTCCACCAGGGTCTCCAGCCCAAAGGCCGGCCCCAGGGCGGGGATGGCGCCGCGTTCGCAGTCGGCAAACACGCGGGCCACCTCGTCCTCGGTGGCCAGGCCCACATGCTCGCCCAGCAGCCGGTGCAGGCGTCCCAGTTTCACGCGGCGCGTGGCCGGCACGATGGCCAGGCGGTACTGCCCGTCCTCCTCGACCAGCAGCACCGCCTTGGCCACGGCGTCACCCGGCACATGGGCCGCCTCGGCCGTGCGGCTGGCCGAGTCGGAATGCGGATGGTGCACGACCTGGTAGGTCACCGCATGCTCGTCGAGAAAGTTGTTCAGGGTCCTGGAAATACTCATGGCGCGCCCTCCGGCAAGGCCTTAACCCGACTATAGACCCCACCGGCAACGCCGGCGGCTGCGCCCGACACCCGCGCCGGTACAATCGCACCCATGACCGCGTTCTCCGTCCTCGACCTGGCCCCGATCACCGCCAATGGCGACACCGGCCGGGCGCTGCACAACACCCTGGATCTGGCGCGCCACGCCGAGACGCTGGGCTTCCGGCGCTACTGGCTGGCAGAGCACCACAACATGCCCGGCATCGCGAGCGCCGCCACCGCCGTCGTGATCGGCCAGGTCGCGGCCGCCACCGAACAGATCCGGGTGGGTGCCGGCGGCATCATGCTGCCGAACCATGCACCCCTGGTGGTCGCCGAACAGTTCGGGACCCTGAACGCCCTGTACCCCGGCCGCATCGACCTGGGACTTGGCCGGGCACCCGGGACCGATCCGACCACGGCCCGCGCCCTGCGCCGTGCGCCGGACATCGACCTCGAGGAATTCCCCCGGGACGTCGCCGAGGTGCTCGGCTACCTGGACGATCCGCAGCCGGACCAGGTGATCCGCGCCATCCCCGGCGCCGGCCAGCAGGTGCCCGTCTGGATCCTGGGTTCCAGCCTGTTCGGCGCCCAGCTGGCGGCCCGCATGGGACTGCCCTACGCATTCGCCTCGCACTTCGCTCCCGGGCAACTGATGGACGCACTGGCGCTGTACCGGAATCAGTTCCAACCGTCCGCATGGCTGGACCGCCCCTACGCGATGCTCGGCTACAACGTGTACGCCGCCGACACCGACGACGCGGCCCGCACCCTGGCCAGCTCCATGGAACAGGCGTTCATCAGCCTGCGTCGCGGGCGCCCTGAACCGATCCAGCCCCCCGTCGAGGGCTACCGCGAGCGGCTCGACCGCGCCGAACGCGCGATCGTCGAGCAGACCATGGCCTGCTCCGCGATCGGCGCACCGGACACGGTGGAGACCGAGATCCGCCGGTTTCTCGAGCAGACCGGCGCTGACGAACTGATCGTCACCACCTCCACCTTCGATCACGCGGCGCGACGGCGCTCGCTGGAACTGACCGCGGCGGTACGCGACCGGCTCGCCGGGGACGCTCGCTAAGACGCGGTTCACCCGATTGGGACGAGTGCCCTATGCTTGGAACAGGTGGCCGGCCAGGCCGCGGGAATTCCGGACAAGGGGAACACATGCGGGTCAAGGTTCACGGCGTCACCATCGAATGCACCACCGGCGACATCGCCGCGCAACGCGACATGGATGCGGTGGTCAACGCCGCCAATGCCTGGCTGCGTCCGGGCGGTGGTGTGGCCGGAGCCATCCACCGTGCCGCCGGCCCGGGGCTGGAGCGTGAATGCCAGCCGCTGGCACCGATCGAACCGGGTCAGGCCGTTCTGACCGACGGCCACAACCTGCCCAACCGCTTCGTGATCCACTGCCTCGGGCCGGTCTACGGGCATGACGAGCCGGCCAGCCGACTGCTGGCCGACTGCTACCGCAATGCCCTGCTCCGGGCGGAAGAGGCCGGGGTCTACGGCATCGCCTTTCCGGCCTTGTCCACCGGGGCGTTCGGCTATCCCGTCGAGGAGGCCGCCCGGATCGCTCTGCAGACGGTCATTGGCGCCACCCCGCGTCTGGACGCCGTCGGCCACATCCGCTTCGTCCTGCACACCGAGGCCGATCTCGAGGTCCACGCGCAGATTCTGGAAGAGCTGACGGCATGACCGGCGCCGGGCACGCAACCGCCCCGTACACCCCTGGCCTGGCGCTGTTCACGGACCTCTACGAACTCACCATGCTTCAGGCCTACTACGAGGAGGACCTGCACGAACCCGCAGTCTTCAGCCTGTTCGTGCGCCGCCTGCCGCAGCGCCGCAACTATCTGCTGGCCTGCGGGCTGGACACCGTCCTGCAACAGCTCGAAGACCTGCGCTTCGAATTGTCGGATCTCGACTACCTGGCCGGCCTCGACCGCTTCTCCGACCGGTTCCTGCGCTGGCTGGAGGCCTTCCGTTTCACCGGGACGGTCCGCGCCGTGCCCGAGGGCACCCCGGTGTTCGCCAACGAACCGATCCTGGAGGTCACCGCGCCGCTCCCCGAGGCCCAGCTGATCGAGACCCTGGTGATGAACCAGATCCACCTGCAGACGGTACAGGCGAGCAAGGCCGCCCGCCTGGTGACCGCGGCCGGGGAGCGGCAGGTCGTGGACTTCGGCGCCCGCCGCATGCACGGGCTGGACGCCGCCCTGAAGGGCGCGCGCGCCTTCCATATCGCCGGCGTCGCCAGTACCTCCAATGTGCTGGCGGGCAAGCGCTACGGCGTCCCGGTGAGCGGCACCATGGCCCACAGCTACATCCAGGCGCACGAGGATGAAGCCGAGGCCTTCGCCGCCTTTGCCCGCCTCTACCCGGACACGGTGCTGCTGGTGGACACCTACGACACCCTCGAAGGCGTGCGCCGGGTCATCCAGCTCGGCCACGAACGGGGCGAGGCCTTCCGCGTTCGCGCCATCCGCCTGGACTCCGGTGATCTCGGAACACTGGCCCGCCAAGCCCGGGCGATGCTGGACGACGCCGGACTGCAGCAGGTCGGGATCTTCGCCAGCGGCGGCCTCGACGAACACGCGATCGCCGAGTTGCTGGCACGGGACACACCCATCGACGCCTTCGGCGTCGGCACCAGCATGGGCATCTCCACCGACGTGCCGGACCTGGATATCGCCTACAAGCTGGCCGAGTACGCCGGAGAAGGCCGCCTCAAGCTCTCCAGCGGCAAACCCATCCTGCCGGGCGCCAAGCAGATCTTCCGACGCCAGGAAGGCGGCCGGTTCGCGGGCGACATCATTGCCCGCCACAACGAAAGCCAGCCCGGGGAACCGTTACTGCGGCCGGTGATGCACGGGGGTCAGCGCCTGCCCGCGCATCCGCGCGATCTGGACACGCTGCGCGACCACGCGCGGGAACAGCGGGCGCAACTGCCCCCCGCGATCCGCGCCATCGAGCCCGCGGAGACACCCTACCCCGTGTCCGTCAGCCCGGCGCTACAGGCACACCAGAATGCGGTCACCCGCGCCATACGCGCCCGGCACGCCACATCCGGCCAGCGGAAACACCAAGGGGGAGTCCCATGACAGACGATCCGCGCCACCAGCTTCAGACCGGGGATGCCCTGCTGGTCGTCGACGTGCAGAACGATTTCTGCCCCGGCGGGGCCCTGGCCATCGATCACGGCGACACCGTCATCCCGGTGCTCAACCGCTGGCTTGAGGCCGCGGACGCGCTGGGACTGCCGGTCTATGCCTCCCGCGACTGGCACCCGGCCGGCCACCCGAGCTTCCGGGAACAGGGCGGCCCCTGGCCTCCACACTGTCTGCAGGACTCGCCCGGGGCCCGGTTCCATGCGGACCTCGGGCTGCCTGCCGGCGTTATCAAGGTCACGAAGGGAACGCGCTTCGACCACGACCAGTACTCCGCGTTCGACCAGACCGGCCTGGCCGAAGAACTGCGGAAACGGGGCGTGACGCGGATCTGGCTGGGCGGGCTGGCCCTCGACGTCTGCGTGGCGGCAACAGCCGTGGACGCGCGCAACAACGGCTTTGACGTCCACCTGATCCCGCATGCCGCGCTGCCCGTTACGCCGGAGGGCGGCGCGGAGGCCCGAAAAAAGATGAAAGCCGCCGGCGTGGAGATCGCGGCGTATGCCTGAACCGAACAAGATGCCAGTCCAGCTGATCACCGTGGACGAGGTGGTCCGGGCGGCCGACGACCTGGCACGCCAGGTCCTGCACAGCGGCTTCCAGCCGGACTGCATCGTGGCGATTGCCCGCGGCGGCTTCATGCCGGCGCGTTTTCTCTGCGACTTTCTCCGCGTGCACAAGCTGCTGAGCCTGAAGGTCGAACACTACACCTCGGGTGCCCGCGCGAAACAGCCTGCCGCGGTCACCGTCCCGCTCGCCGGAGACGTCCGCGGCGAACGGGTCCTGCTGGTGGACGACGTCAACGACTCCGGGGACACCCTGGCGGCCGCCCGCCCGCACCTAGAGGGCTTCCAGCCCGCCGCGGTACGTACCGCGGTGCTGCACGAAAAGGCCGGAACGTCCTGTCGCGCCGATTTCCACAGCCAGGCGGTACAGGAGTGGCGCTGGATCCTCTATCCCTGGGCGGTCATCGAGGATGTCGGCCAGTTTGCCCGCGAGATGGACCCGGCCCCGAACAGCCCCGCCGACCTGCACGCCCGCCTGCAGCAGGACTACGGCCTCGCGCTGAGCACCGCCGAGCTGGATCGCGTAATCCGCTACAACCGGCTCGACTACTGAGTGCGCGCGCGAACGGGGCCGCAGCTCCGCCCATCCCCTCGTCATTGCGAGGCCCCGCAGGGGCCACGGCAATCGTTTGGAGAGGCCCCCGGATCCACCCGGCCACCGGGGCCAGCACGGAGATCGCCACGGCGCCGCGCGCCTCGCGATGACAGTGGGGTTCCTGCGCCGTGGCGCGCCCCGCAGCACAAGCCGCCGCCACCGAGTGCCCTTTCAGCACCTCGGGCTTGGCATCCCACGCCGCGCGAAGGATCATACGCCCTGGCGTCCGCGCGGACGGACCCCCTGATCGCAACCCATCCAGCATCGAGACCGCCCATGTCGTATCTCAAGGATTTCCCCAGCCCGGAAGGCTACTTCGGCGAATTCGGCGGCGCGTTCCTGCCACCGGAACTGGAACCGCATTTCGCCGAGATCAATCACGCCTACCGCACCCTGGCGCGCTCGGGCGACTTCCTGAACGAGCTGCGCTACATCCGCAAGCACTATCAGGGTCGCCCGACGCCGGTGTACTACGCCCACAACCTGAGCCGCTCGGTAGGTGCGCATATCTACCTCAAGCGTGAGGATCTGAATCACTCCGGCGCGCACAAGCTGAACCACTGCATGGGCGAGGCGCTGCTCGCCAAGCACATGGGCAAGAAGAAGCTGATCGCCGAGACCGGCGCCGGACAGCACGGCGTGGCCCTGGCCACCGCGGCGGCCTACTTCGGGATGGAGTGCGAGATCCACATGGGCGAGATCGACATCGCCAAGGAGGCCCCCAACGTCACCCGCATGAAGCTGATGGGGGCGCAGGTGGTGCCCGTCTCCTTCGGCGGTCGCTCGCTGAAGGAGGCCGTGGACTCGGCCTTCCAGTCCTACCTGTCGCAGGCGGACGAGGCCCTGTTCGCGATCGGTTCCGTGGTCGGGCCGCACCCGTTCCCGCTGATGGTGCGCAATTTCCAGTCGGTGGTGGGCATCGAGGCGCGCGAACAGTACCTGGAGATGAGCGGCGGCGAGCTGCCCGACCACGTGGTGGCCTGCGTCGGCGGCGGCTCCAACGCCATGGGGATGTTCGCCGGCTTCATCGAGGACGAGCAGGTGCAACTGAACGGGGTCGAGCCGCTGGGGCGCGGCACCAAGCTCGGCGAGCACTCCGCCACCATGACCTATGGCAAGCCGGGCATGATCCACGGCTTCAAATGCATGCTGCTGGCCGACGAGGAAGGCAACCCGGCGCCGGTGCACTCGATCGCCTCCGGGCTGGACTATCCCGGCGTCGGCCCGGAACACTCCTACCTGAAGACCACCGAACGCGTCGCCTACCACGCGATCAACGACGACGAGACCCTGGACGCCTTCTACCAGCTATCGCGCACCGAAGGGATCATCCCGGCACTGGAAAGCGCGCATGCCGTCGCCTGGGCCATGAAACACGGACGCGAGAACCCGGGCACGACCATCCTGGCCAACCTCTCCGGACGCGGCGACAAGGACATCGACTACGTCGCCCGCGAATTCGGCCACGGATAGCCCCTGCCACGCGGGGAGCGGACCACCCGGGCGGGCCCGGCCCGCCGGAACTTCACACCCGGTCCGGGCGGTCTCAGCCTTGCAGGCATGCGCAAAAGGGAGAGCACGCGAATGGCGGGCGGATGGGCGAAGGACGGAGCGGAGCAGGAGCAGATCGACCACACGGTGGAGGATGCCCTGCAGCGCGTGCGCAGCGAACTCCCGGCTGGTGAAAGCCTGCTCGAATGCGAGGAATGCGGCGCGCGGATTCCCGAGGGACGGCGCCAGGCCCTGCCGGGCGTGCGCCTGTGCATCACCTGCCAGGAGGCGCAGGACGCCGAGCACCACGCGACCAGCCCCTACAACCGCCGCGCCTCCAAGGACAGCCAGCTGCGCTGAGGCCCCTAGGTGTGATCTCTCAATAGGTTGTCCACGGGACGACTCCGAAGGATGCTGAGTTTGCGGACTGAGCCATTCCCAAGGAGGACGCCCCGTGAACCTTCATCAAAATGCCTTAATGGGTCCCCGCAGTCGAGAGCGGATGGCTCGCCTGGTCGTGGATCACGGCCTGAGCCTTCGTGCAGCGGCCCGCGCCTTTGACGTGGATCCGAAGACCGTGCAGCGCTGGGTCCAGCGGTTCCAGGAAGCCGGCCGTTCCGGACTTGCGGACCGCTCGTCCCGGCCACGGAGCCAACCGCGGCGAACCCCCCGACGAATCCAACGCCAGGTGGTCGCCTTGCGGCGCCAGCGCTGGACCATGGATCGCATCGCGACCTTCACAAGGATCTCGAGGGCCAGCGTCAGCCGCATCCTGCGGCGCGAGGGCCTGAACCGCCTGAGCGCACTGGAGCCGGCCGAGCCACCCCGGCGCTACGAACACGAACACCCCGGCGATCTGCTCCACCTCGACATCAAGAAGCTGGCGCGCTTCCGTCACCCGGGCCACCGCGTGACCGGCGTGCGCGCCAAGGACTCGATCGGCGTGGGCTACGAGTACGTGCATGTGGCTATCGATGACCGCTCACGCCTCGCCTACAGTAAGATCCATTCCGCCGAACGAGCCCAGGATGCGATCGCGCACCTGGAGGCGGCCGTGCGCTACTACGCCACCCTGGGCATCACCATCCGGCGGGTCCTGACCGACAACGGGCCCTGCTACCACGCCCGGGCGTTCAGCCAGGCCTGCCGCCGACTGGGCATCCGCCATCGTCGCACCCGGCCCTACACGCCGCGAACCAATGGCAAGGCCGAGCGCTTCATCCAGACCGCCCTGCGCGAGTGGGCCTATGCCTTCGCCTACGCCACGTCAGAGGAACGCAAACGCCATCTGCCCCGGTGGATCCACGACTACAACTGGCACCGCCCACACGGTAGCCTGAACAAACAGCCGCCCATCAGCGTCCTCGGTCTACCTGAGGACAACCTTGTGAGACTCCACACCTAGAGGTATTTCATCCGCGCCCGCAGGGCATCCGGGTCGGACACCACGTCCTGCAGGCTGGCGCCGTCGTCGCGAGTCCCCACCACCAGGCCCTTGCCCGACACCGGGATCACGTTGTCGATCTGGAAACGCCCGGTCGTCCCCCGCAGGAAGCACTCCTCGTCGAAGAACAGGCGGTCACCATCGGGACCGATCTCGTCGGACTCGAGCGTATCGAAACCGATCAGCCGCGCGATATCCTCGCGCCCTTCCACCTCCACCGCCTCGATCGTCTGCTTCTCCGGGTCGATCAGCAAGGCCTTCATGCACATCTCCTCTGCACCATGGATTGATCCCGCGTCCTACCGTACCGGCTGGGGCCGCACGGGGCCACCGCATTGGCCGCCGTCTGCCCCCTATACTCGCAGGAGGTGCCCCGACGGAGGCTGACCATGACCCATACGGCCTATATCTCGCACCCCGACTGCCTGCTGCACGATCCAGGCCCGACCCACCCGGAGCGCCCCGGCCGCCTGCACGCGATCCGCAATGCCCTGCTCGACGAAGGCCTGCTGGAAGGCCTGATCCTGCTGGATGCGCCCCCGGCCACCGACGCGCAACTCGAGCGGGTCCACAGCCCGGCGCATGTCGCACGCATACGGGCCAGCGCCCCGGCGCCCGGGCAGCAGACGATGCTCGACGCGGACACCGTCATGAACGAAGGCTCGCTGGCGGCCGCCCTGCACGCGGCCGGGGCCGGAGTCGCGGGCGTGCGGGCCGTGATGGAGGGGGAAGCCGACCATGTCTTCTGCGCCGTCCGCCCGCCCGGCCATCACGCCGAACGCGAGCGGGCCATGGGCTTTTGTCTGTTCAACAACATCGCGGTGGCGGCCGCCCACGCGCTGGCGCGCTACGGCCTCGCGCGCGTGGCGATCGCGGACTTCGACGTCCACCACGGGAACGGGACCGAGGACATCTTCCGGGAGGACCCTCGGGTGCTCTACTGCTCTTCCTTCCAGCACCCGTTCTACCCGGGCACACCGCTGGCCGAACGCGATCACCTGATCCACACGCCCCTGGCCGCCGGCACCGACGGCGCAAACTTTCGCGCCGCGATCGAACGCGACTGGCTGCCCGCTCTGGATCTCTTTCAGCCGGAGCTGGTGCTGGTCTCGGCCGGGTTCGACGGCCACCGGGACGACCACCTGGCCAGCCTGCACCTGGCGGAAGACGACTTCGCCTGGATTTCGCGTGCCCTGGTCGATGTCGCCGCGCGCCACGCTGGCGGGCGCCTGGTCTCCATGCTGGAGGGTGGATACGACTTCTCGTCGCTCGGGCGCAGCGCGGCGGCCCATGTCCGCGCCCTCTGCGAGCTGTCGCGCCGCTGAGGCGCCGGGCCCCTCCCTCACGCCGGTAAAACGCATTCTGGACCGGCCCTTTGCATTTTTGTGGTGCAGTGTCTTTACTCGACAGGGTTGCGACGGGCCGACATTCGGCCAAGGCAACATGCCAGAAAAAAGCCAAGGAGGAGACGGTGAGCGAGAATCCGCAGGACCTGGAAAAACAGAAAGAGGCACTGGAAGCCGAATACGACACCGACCACGAGATTGGCGAGCAGAACATCAACCCGCTGGGGCTGGACCTGCACAACCCGGTCTTCGTGGTCAGCGCATTCCTGATCGTCGTATTCGTCATCCTGTCCCTGATCTTTCCGGAACAGGCCAACGAACACCTCGACGCCACGCGCCAGTGGATCGGCCGCACCTTCGACTGGCTGTTCCTGTCGGCCGGCAACATCTTCGTTCTGTTCTGTCTGGCCCTGATCCTGCTGCCGATCGGGCGCATCCGCATTGGCGGCCAGGACGCCAAGCCGGAGTTCTCCGTGATCTCCTGGTTCTCCATGCTGTTTGCCGCCGGCATGGGTATCGGCCTGATGTTCTGGAGCGTGGCCGAGCCCGTTGGTTACTTCACCGAATGGTTCGGCACACCCCTGGGCATCGAAGGCGGGACCGAGGAATCCCGCCAGGCGGCGCTGGGCGCAACCATGTATCACTGGGGCCTGCATCCCTGGGCGATCTACGCGGTGGTCGGCCTGGCGCTCGCGTTCTTCGCCTACAACAAGGGCCTTCCGCTGACCATCCGTTCGGCCTTCTATCCCCTCCTCGGCGAGCGCGTCTGGGGGCCGATCGGTCACGTGATCGATACCCTGGCCGTACTGGCCACCATGTTCGGCCTGGCCACCTCGCTGGGCCTGGGGGCACAGCAGGCCGCCTCGGGAATGGAATTCCTGTTCGGCATCGACTCGGGCCTGAATACGCAGGTCGCCATCATCATCGGCGTGACCATCATCGCCCTGCTGTCGATCATGCGCGGCATCCATGGCGGCGTGAAGGTCCTGAGCAACATCAACCTGCTGTTCGCCGCGCTGCTGCTGCTGTTCGTGATGGTGGCCGGAGGGGTTCTGGCGTTCCTGTCCAGCGTCGGCACTACGGTCGGCGGCTACGTGCAGTACATCCTGCCGCTCAGCAACCCGGTCGGGCGCGAGGACGAGACCTTCTACCACGCCTGGACGATCTTCTTCTGGGCCTGGTGGATCTCCTGGTCGCCGTTCGTCGGCATGTTCATCGCGCGCGTCTCCCGCGGGCGCACCGTGCGCCAGTTCGTCACCGCCGTCTTGCTGGTGCCGACCCTGGTCACGGTGATCTGGATGAGCGCCTTCGGCGGCTCCGGTGTGGACCAGGCACGCGAGGGGATCGGCGCCCTGGCCGACGGCATCTCCGACTCGTCACTGGCGCTGTTCCAGATGCTGGAACACCTGCCGTTCACGGCGATCACCTCGTTCCTGGCCATCGCCCTGGTGCTGGTGTTCTTCATCACCTCGTCGGATTCCGGTTCGCTGGTGATCGATTCCATCACCTCGGGCGGCAAGACCGATGCCCCGCAGTCCCAGCGCCTGTTCTGGGCCACCACCGAGGGCGTAGTCGCCGGTGTCCTGCTGGCGGTTGGCGGGGCCGCGGCCCTCAACGCCCTGCAGGCCGGGGCGGTCAGTACCGGCCTGCCATTCGTCATCGTGCTGCTGCTGATGTGCATCAGCCTGATGAAGGGGCTGTTCCACGAACTGGCCCTGATCCGCATCGAGGAAGCCAAGACCTGACGACCGCCACGGGCCATCCAGGGCCTTCACTCCACCCCGCGCCCGCCCGTCCGGCGGCGCGGGTTTTTTTTCGTGCGGGACAACCGCCCCCGGGATCGGGCATCCTCTCGCGAATGAATCCGTCCACCCTGCCATGAGCCTGCGTAAGGCCATCGCGCGGCACCCATTGCTGGCCGGCCTGGTCTTTCAGGCCGCGCTGATCCCGCTCGCCCTGATCCTGGCCCGCGTTGCCGGGATCCCGCTGGCCGAGCGGATCGAGTGGAGCCTGGACGCCGCCGCCCTGGGCGCCCTCGCCGTACTGCCCATGCTGATCCTGCTGGGCGCGCTCGCCATCAGTGGCTGGGAGCCCTATCGTGCCCTGGCCGATCAGGTGCGGGATTTTGTGCACCAGCTCTTTCGGCACGCCCTGCCCGGTGCCGTGCTGCTGATCTCCATCCTCGCGGGCGTGGGCGAGGAACTGCTGGTGCGGGGTGTGCTGCAGGGGTGGCTGACCGAACGCTGGTCCGCCGAGTGGGCCATCGTCGCCGCCGCGATGGTCTTTGGACTGGCCCATTCGATCAGCCGCCTGTATTTCGTGTTCGCCACGATGATCGGGCTGTACCTCGGGGTCCTGTACCACCTCACCGGCAACCTGCTGGTGGTCATCGTCACCCACGCCCTGTACGACTGGATCGTGATCCACCTGTACCTGCGTTCACGATCGACAGGATAGGTAGCGAACGCATCAGGCCAGCGCTGTCAATCGCGCGTCCGCAACATCTGCTCCATGAAGTGTCCCAGGCGGGCCGGCCGGCCGAGGTAGAACCCCTGCACCAGATCACAGTCCAGGGCCCGCAGACGGGTCAACGTGTCCTCGTCCTCGACCCCTTCGGCCACGACCGTCAGGCCCAGTTTGTGTCCAAGGCCGACCATGGACTCCACGATGCGCTGATGCGGGGGACTGGCGCTGAGTTCGTGGACAAAGGTCATGTCGATCTTGAGTTCGTCCAGGGGCATGCGCAGCAGCCGCTCCATGGATGAATAGCCGATGCCGAAGTCGTCCATGGAGAGGCGCAGCCCGAGCCCCTTCATGCTGTGCAGGGCGTCGCGCGCGGTGGCATCGTGGCTCTCCATCACCGCCGTCTCGGTCAGTTCGATCGTGACCTGCTCGGGTGGCACGCCCCAGAGGTCCAGCGACTGGGCCACCAGGTCCACCACCTCCGGCTCCTGCAGATCATCCGCGGAAAAGTTCACCGACACCCCGACGCCCAGCCCGGCCTGGCGGTATTCGGCGCACTGGCGCAACGCGGTGTTGAAGACCCAGTGGGTCAGGCGCGGCATCAGATCGGTCCCCTCCGCCGCGCGCACCATGGTGTACGGCCGGATCGCGCCATATTCCGGGTGATCCCAGCGCAGCAGGGCCTCGGCCGATTCCACCCGCCCCGAAGCCAGGGCGATCTGCGGCTGATACTCGAGGTGCAGGGCTCCCTCCTCGATCGCATCGCCCAGCTGCGACCACAGGTCGACACCCTCCAGCATCGTCTCGGCTGCGTCGGGGGCATGCAGGCGCAGGCGGACCCGTTCACGCCGAGCCTTGCGCATCGCCGCACAGGCCTGGGCCAGCAGGGTCGGCGGGGCTACGGCGCGCCCGCCCCGGGACAGGGCCAGTCCGACCCGCGGCCACAGGAGCACCTCGCGCTCGCCGCAGGGAAAAGGCTCGCCCAGCACCCGCAGCATCTTGTGGCCCGCCAGCTCGGCAAATCCGCTGCCGTCCACATGGGGCAGCATGCAGGCGAGCTGGTGGCGTCCCGTCATCCCGACGAACCCGCCCGGCAAGGCGGTCGCCAGGGCCTCGCCGGCCTGATGCAGCAACCGGTCCGTCACGTCATAACCCAGGGCGGCATCAATATCGCCCAGGCCCTCCAGATCGACCACGGCCAGGGCCGGAGAACGCGCACCGCAACCCGCCTGCAGGCGTTCGAGAAAGGCTGGATAGTCCGACAGATTCGACAACATCGCTGGGCTCCGGCATTGCGCCCGCGCGGCGCCTCCAGGAAAAGACTG
Source organism: Thioalkalivibrio sp. ALE12 (assembly GCF_000381105.1). Taxonomy (NCBI): domain Bacteria; kingdom Pseudomonadati; phylum Pseudomonadota; class Gammaproteobacteria; order Chromatiales; family Ectothiorhodospiraceae; genus Thioalkalivibrio; species Thioalkalivibrio sp. ALE12. Next base: position 117,882 of record NZ_KB905907.1, read on the forward strand.
AATCCGTTCGGTCCGGCCGTGTGCCACGAACGCTGTAGCGGACCAGGAACCACTCACCTGGCACTGGGACGCCGGCCGCCGCTTGTAACCAAACCGGACATTTTTTCAGTCTTTTCTAGAGATAATAGCGTGCAGGATCGACTCCGTAGGCCCCGGCCGGCAAATCGCGCACGATCTGCCGTTGCGCACCCTCGGATTCCGGGTCCGTCGACCCGAGGTCGAGTTCCAGCGGATCGGGGTAAGGCTGACGCTGCGGATCCAGGATGCGCATGACCCGAGGCATGAAGCGCTGGGTCCGCCGGTGGCTCAGGACGATGGCGACCTCGCCGCTGTCCAGCTCCACAAGACTGCCCACCGGGAACAGCCCCACGCAGTGCGTGAACTGGTCGACCAGCGCCGAGTTCAATCCCCAGCGGCCATGCTCGCGCAGTTCCTTGAGCGCCTCGAAGGGCGTTCCCGCCAGGCGCCGATCCGCCAGCAGTTCCTCGTAGGAGTCCACGATCGCCGCCATCCGCGCGCAGGCGCTGATCTCGTTGGCCACCAGCCCCCGCGGATAGCCGCGACCGTCCTCGCGCTCGTGATGCTGAAGGACGATATCGCAGACCTTATCGGGGATGCCGTGGGAGCGCTGCAGGATCTGCTCGCCGTACTCCACGTGCCGCTGCATCTCGCGGCGCTCGTCGGGGGACAGCCGCTTTCCCCGCTCCAGCAAGGCCGGGGACAACTGCATCTTGCCCACATCCATCAACAGCCCGCCCAGCCCCAGGATCGACAGCTCGCCACGGTCCAGTCCCAGGTGCCGTCCCAGTGCCAGCAGATGCACGGACACCCGCAGGGAGTGGTCGTACAGGACATCGCCGGAATCGCGCAGTCGGGCCAGCAACAACAGAGCATCGGGATTGCGCTCCACGCTCTCGCGCAGCGCCTCCGAGGCCTCCCGCGCCGCCGCGACGCGCACCCCGGGATTGCGCTCCATCTCGGTCCGGATGCGATCGAGAATGGTACCGGCCGTGGCCCAGGCCTCGCTTGCGGCCGGGAACTCCTCGTCCACGCTGCACTGATCGCGGTAGACGGTCATTCCCCGAAACTGGGCCGCCTCGGCGCGACCGGGAACGGCTTCGGTCAGCGCCGCTTCGCGGGTGGCGGGCGCAAGTCGGGTCAGCGATTCCGGGGCACTCTTCTCCCGGTCCACGTACACGTGGCGACAGTGGCGGGCCAGCTCGTCGATGTCCTCCTGCGAGCGGATCAGAATGCCCTCGACCCAGTACGGCGTATCCCGCCACGGGCGGTCGAGCTGGCTTACGTACATGCCAACCCGAATCTCCTCAACGGGAATCTCCTGTTGTATCAATCCCCAGGACATGCCAGGAACACTCCGCTTGCCATCCGGCGCTCTCGTAACTCACACCTTCAGTATTGTTTTCTACACTACCCAGACGCCCCGCCCCAGGCCAGCCCGTTAGTGCGCCGGCCGTGAATCGCTAACGCTCGGCGCCCCGAACCCGTGCACACATCACGATTTTGCGGGACGATGGACCCGCAGCGACGACGATCCCACGCCGGAGTGCCTCATGCCAGCCGACCAAGACACCCTCCTTGGTTCTTCCCGCCAGCCGCTCAAGGCCTCCGGCAAATGGACCGGGATGGCCGGGCTGTCGATCGTGCAGCGAGAGCAGCTCGCCGAGATGGTCGTGCCCCGGGTGATCGAACACCTGGAGCGCTGCCTGGCGACGGCCCGCGACGAATGGGAGGCCGGACGCACCTGGGGCAATGTGACGGGCAATCCCCTCCTGTGGGCGAATGACTTCCGCATGTTCGAGAAGCGCGTGACCCGGGACTTCCAGGACGCCCTGATGGAGGACTTCCGCAGCCACGACTACCCCCCGCAGTACGAGTTCTCGGGGGTCGCGTTCGCGGATCAGGACGACGGTCTCAGCATCCTCGACGACTACCAGTCCACGCGGCGGTCGCTGCGGCACAAGCTGGAAGGCTCGATGCGCGAGAACAACCGCTACTCGCACTACGTGTTCACCCAGGCCGCGCGCGAAAAGAACCGCTTCGAGCATCCCAACTGGGCCCCCTGGTCACCGCTGCACTGGTACGAGCGCCTGATCGAGATTGGCGAGCTGTACTTCGGCAAGACCGAGATGACCCTGGACCTGATGCGCTCCTACCTGGACTGCATGCAGAAGACCGCGGCCCCCACCCTGGCCTTCGTGGTCGAGGCGATCGAACACTGCGGGCTGATCACCGAGACACCGGCCGCCCCCGAGTCCAGCGAAACCCTTCGCCGCAACGCCTCATGGAAACGCCTCGCCGGCGCACGCGATACCGACGCCTCCGCGGAACCGGACGCCGACCCCGCCACGACGACCTCCGGGTGGCGGCCCTCCACGCGCAAGGCCGAGGCCGACGAACCCGCGCGCATGCCCGACACCGAGGCCGACCCGGCCCAGTGGGCCGCCTGGGCCTCGAACATGGTGCAGTCCCCGGTGTTTCGCCCAGTCGAAGGCCATGGCGGCGGGCAAGCGGCGGGCTCCGGCAACGCGGCCCCGATGACGGCCTTCGTCATGCCCTCCGATCAGCCGGACCCGCGCGCCTCGCTGATGCCGTTCATCCACGACCTGCTGCAGGGGCTGTTCGACCACATCTTCCGCGAGGTGGGGTTCAACCCGGCCGTGCGCGCCGAGATCGGCGAGATGCAGTACCCGCTGGCCACCGGCGTCATCCGGGATCTCGGCTTTTTCCGCGACCGCTCGCACCCCTTGCGCCTGTGGATCGGGAGCCTGATCAACGTCGCCATACGCATCAATCCGGAGTCGGAGCCCGACAGCGAGGATGTGGAACGCTACCTGGGCTGCATCCGGCGTTCCATCGAATACTTGCGCAACCGGGCCGACCGCCTCGACCGCGACAGCGCCGAGGTGCTGATGAACCAGTTCCTCGAGAGCGTGGAGAACGAGGACGCCCTCTGGCATGCCCGCCAGATCACCCAGATCGACCTGCCCAACGCCGAGGAATGGGCCGAGCAGGCCCGGCGCAACCTGGCGCTGGCCGCGCTGGAGACCGGGGCCGATCTCCCGGAGACCGCGGCCGAGGAGATCTTCCAGTCCTGGGAGACCGTGCTGGCCGTGGAGCACGACGCCGGCGAGGCCGGGGAGGCCCTGCATCGCGTGCTGCGCCAGGTCGTGCGCCACATCTGCAACATGGCCACCGCCGCCGAGGTGAATCCGCTGGTGGCCGAGGCGAAGGAACACGCCCGCGCCGCAGGCCTGGGGGACGACCGCATCCGCGACCTGGTGCAGCACCTGGGCAAGGCCCACCTCTACCGCCTGCGGGCCCCGGAGGACGCCGAGCGCTTCGACCCGCGGGCACGGCTGCAGACACGCGAATCCGTGCGCTACGAGGACGACGACCCGACACTGGACCAGGACCGCGACGACGACCACGTCTTCGCCGCGATCGGGCTCGACATCGGAGACTGGTTCGAATTCTGCGACGACGCCGGCGAGAACCCGCGGCGCCTGGCCCTGATCTGGCGCGGCGACACGACGCGGCGCTTCTTCTTCCTGTCCCTCGACGGCGTGCACGCCCGCCGCCACAGCCTGCAGGGCGTGGCCCAGGAGCTGCGCCAGGGCCGCATGCGCGCGCTGCCGGAGGACAACCCGCTGGACGCCATTATCGAGGCCCCGGGGGGCTGAGCCCCCGCGCAGCCGGATCGGTCAGTCGCGCGCCTGGCGGATCGCCAGGGCCAGCTGGTTGCGCACCGCCTTCAGCGCCCGCAACACGCTCGGGTCCAGCGAAACGCCTTCCGGCAATTCCAGGTAGAGCAATCCCACACACCGATCCCGCACCGCCAGGGGCAGCAACAGGAAGCTGCGCGCATCCAGGGCCTGCCGGAACTCGTCGGGGATATAGCGGCTGATCGATGCCTCGTGGCTGTCGCTGATGACCAGATCCTTCTGCTGCTCCAGGGCGAGGGACAGGATGTCGCCCTTGCCCGCTACGCTCAGGCGCAAGCGACCGGACAGGGTCTCCGCGTCCTGACCAAACGCGGTATGGGCCACCAGGACCCGGTGCTCGCGGTCCGCCAGCATCAGCATGACCCGGCGCAGGCCCAGCGCCTGATACAGCGTCTCGAGCGTCGTCTGGACCAGCGCGTTCAGGTCGAACTCGCCGACCATGCTGTCCAGCATGTCGGTCAGGGCCTCCATCAGCGCCGCGGCCTGAACGGCGGGCTCCTGCCCGGCCCGCGGGAGCGCATCCCCGGCTCCCGGCTCGGGTTCCAGCGCCTCCGCTTCGCCGTCATCAATGCGTACCCCCAGGTTCGCCTTCAGGCGGTTCAGCGGTTCCCGACCTTCCGGCGGCAGCTTGACCACCGCCAGGAAGTGATCCATATGCTCGCGTCCCGAGCGGATCGCCCGCTGCATGCCGCGCGCATCCACGCCCAGGGCATGTTCATAGCGCCGGCGCAGATCGGTCAGCAAAGCCCCCTGCTGGTCGCGCTCGGCGCGGGTGATGCACTGGCCCATCTCGGAGGCCAGGGTCACGATGCGATGCAGGCGCTGATCGGCATCCCGGGCCGCCGGCAGGATGCCGGACGGAGCGCGCTCTACCGATGCCACCAGCTCGCGCGGGAAATTCCAGTCCTCCAGTACGCTGCGCGCCAGCGCCTCGTAGGAGATCCCCAGCACCTGGCGGGCGGCACTGTCCTCCCCCGTGCCCTGACCCACACGGATGCGGATCTCGTCCGCTTCCTCGGGCAGGTAGTACAGCACCAGCATGCGCCCGATATCGTGGAACAGCGCGCAGACGAAGGCCTGCTCGCTCTCCACCCCGCCAACCTGCTCCGCCAGATCGCGCGCCAGCATAGCGCTGAACAGCGTGCCGACCAGGGCCTCCATCAGGCGACCGGAATGCCGGCCGCCCTTGAGGTTTTCGAACAGCACCAGCCCGAGCGCGGCCGTGCGCACCTGCTCGAAACCAAGCAGCACGATCGCGCGCGACACCGTCCGGATATTGCCGCCGAAGTTGCTGTAAAAGGGCGAGTTGGCCAGTCGCAGCAGCTTCTGGGTGGTGGCGTAATCCTTCAGCACCGCGTTCGACAGCTCCGCCACCGAACGCTTCATGGTGTCATCGGAACACTGGGTAATCTCGCGGATGTGGCTGGAGATCCCGGGAAAATCCGGCTTGCGCCGGATCTTGCGCAGGATGAAATCCTGCGACCCGGCGTCCTGCGAGCCTTCCCCCTCCAGGGCCGCCACCAGTGCCTCGCGAAACTCTCGGGCCGAGGCAAAGCGTTCCGCCGGATCGGGGCGGGTCGCCCGCAGGATCAGGGCATCGAAGCGCTCGTCGCCATTACCGGTACGACCGGATGGTGGCTCCAGCCCCGCCGCCAGCATCGACTGCCGGATCGCCTCCGGATCCTCGCCTCCAAAGGCGCGTTCACCCGTCAGCATCTCGAAGAACAGGGCCCCCAGCGAGAAGACGTCAGAGCGTTCGCTGGCCGCTTCGCCTGCCAGCTGTTCCGGGGCCAGGTAGTAGGGGGTGTCCGGCAGGTGGCTCTCGCCACGGGCCGCGGCGTCGGGCAGCGCCATGCCCAGCCCGGTGATGCGTGCATGCCCCTCGGGGTTCACGGTCACGTTGGCCGGCTGCAGGGTCCCGTGCAGGATGCCCTGCTCATGGGCCGCCGCCGCGGCGTCCAGCAGCTCGCGCATCAGGGCCAGGCCACGATCAATCGGCAGCGCGCCCCCGGCCAGGATCCGGTCCAGGGTCTCGCCCTCGACGTACTCGAACACCAGGTAGACGCCCTGGGGGTAGCTCCCCGCCTCGAAGATCGGCGCAATATTCGGATGCCGGAAGCGGCTCAGGCGACGCGCGTCCGCGAGCAGGGCCTGACGGGTGAGGTCGTCGGCGCCCGCCTGGGTCAGCGTGCGAATCGCGACCTGCCGATCCAGTACCGGATCGTGCGCCACGTAGAGCCCGTCGCGGGTACTGGCACCCAGCGTCCGCAGAATGCGGAAGCGTTCAATCTCGGGAACCGCCATGTGCTCAGCCATCCGCCCGAACCCCGACCGCACCCCACCCCTGTCCAGGGCGCCTGCTCGCGCCCGGCATGCTCGGATCCATCCGTATCTCTCCCTAATTTACAGCGGGCCGGCCCCATCCCGGCCCTGCGCCGATATTCCGCGGAGGATTGCCCCGCTCAATCGGCCGGGTCGCGCGCGTGTTCCTTCAGGATATCCAGCGGAATGACCGCCAGGGTCTCCTCGTGCGTGGCGCGCAGAAACACCCCGGGCGCCGCCCCCGCCCGGTAGGCCTCCAGCCAGCGCGCGGCACACAGGCACCAGCGATCCCCTGCCTCCAGGCCGGGGAAGCCGAACTCCGGTACCGGTGTCATCAGATCATTCCCCTGCGCCAGGGAAAAATCCAGGAACTCGCGCGTGACCTCGGCACACACGGTGTGCATGCCCTGGTCGTCATAGCCCGTGGCGCAACGGCCGTCGCGATAAAAGCCGGTCACCGGGTCCCGGCCGCAGGGCTCGAGCGCCCCGCCAAACACATTCTTGGAGGGAAAAGGCTGCATGGAAAACTCCCCGTTCATGGTCCCTACAGCATAACGGACACCCCCCCGCCCCATGCGAGCGACTACTCGGCCCGCGGGAATTCAGTCGGCATCGGGCCAGCCCCATTCCACCAGGTGGTTCCGCAGATTCTCGGGCCGATAGTCGGGATCCTGCTGGTACCGATCGAGGACGCTGGGATGCAGTTCCGTCGGATACCCCGGCTGGTGCAATGGACGCCGATGGCGGCGGCGCAGGCGATAGATGTGCCGCCGTGAACGATGCAGCGGGGCCAGCGGATCGGGCCGCAGGGCATCGACCAGGTGCGGCTCCACCTGCAGGCCGGCCGCCCGCGCCTGGTCGATCATCCACGCGAGCGGCGCCTCCGACGCCAGACGCCCGTCGGCATCCGGGGCATAGCCGCCCCCCACATCGGCATGCACCCCGCTGAACCAGACCTGCTTGAGGTCCAGCCCCGGGCGCGGCTCCCACAGGGTCGGCTCGAAGTCGGCGCGGGTCTCGTCGATCGCCATCGCATGCCGCGCGACCCGCACGTTGGGGCCCAGCTTGGTGTCGTAGAACTCGTCAGTGCGGTCGAACAGCCCCAGCAGGGAGAACGGGATGCCCAGGGCGCCCACCGTATCCCAGACCCCGACAAAGCGGATCTCCCGCGAGGGGTGGGCATACGCCGCCCGGAACTCGCGCGAGGCCAACCCCTCCGGCGCATGGCTCGCCGCGGTCTTCTTGTAGTGACGGAAGGCCTGTTCGATCAGGCGCGCGTCCGGGCGCCTCAGGATCCCGCAGTTGTTGATCAGCCCGCACAGGCTGCGCACGGTGTAGGCACCGCGACTGAAGCCGAACAGAAAGATCTCGCTGCCGGGGTTGTAGTTCTGGACGATGTAGCGATAGGCATCCTGGATGTTCTTGTGGATGCCCCGCCCGGTCACGCCGCCCGTTACCTTCGCGTAGTACGCCCCGACACCCCAGTCGTAGAAGACCTGCTGGGGGTCACCACTGGCATCGGCGGGCGCGATGGCCCGCGCCAGACGCAGCACGTTGGTCGGCACGTCCGACTCGACGTCCTCCTCGGGGCGATTCCAGGTCCCGTCCGCGCAGATCACGATCCGTCGTGTCATCCGCCCGCCTCCCATCCTGTTCGTAATGACGACCGCAGCCGCCGTGGAGCCTGCGACTGATCAGGAGCCAATGTCGATCCGGCGCACTCCCGGCCGCGCGTCCTCCGCACGGCGGGGGATGTCGATCGTCAGCACGCCGTTTTTGAACCGCGCCTGGATCGCATCGACATCCGCATCCCCCGGCAGGCTGAGGATCCGGCGGAACTGCCCGTAGGCCCGCTCGACCCGATGATAGCCCTGGTCTTCTTCTTTGGTCTCCTGGCGCTTCTCGCCGGAGATGATCAGGTCATCGCCGTCCACCGTCAGGTCGATCGCGTCCTCCTCGATGCCCGGCACCTCGACGGTGATCCGGTAGGCTTTGCGACTCTCGGCAATATCCACACTGGGCTTGAGCAGCAGCGAGGCCGTATCACGCCCGCGCCCGCCGAGAGCGGCACCGAAGAAGTCCTCGAACATCCGGTCCATCTCCCGGTGCATGCGCATCAGCGGATCACGCATGTGCACCTCCGACATCTCGCCACGCGCCGGAACCACCTCCGGGTTCGCCGCCTCCTCGCGCTTGAACCAGTTCCACGGCTTCAGCTTTTGCAGGTCCATGATCATCACCTCCGGTAGAAATCCAACCCTGTCTAGCGAATTAACTAGGTCGCCCAAAGGGACTTTTCAAGCCCGGTGAATCAAGCCCTTCGAAAGTCGGCCAGCCGCACCGACTGCCGCCGGGCACCCCAGGTGCCGGGGCGGGACTCGAAGACACCCGGGACCGATGCCCCGCAGGCGTTGCAACAGCTATCGGCGGTCAGATTCCAGTCCGACAGTTCATACCAGTCGCGCCCGATCAGGCGTTGCCCGCACCCCGCACACCAGGTGCTCTGGCCGTCCGCATCGTGCACATTGCCGGTGTACACGTGATGCAGGCCCTGCTCACGCGCGATCCGGCGTGCCCGCTGCAGGGTCTCGATCGGCGTGCGCCGGTGTTCCGTCATCTTGAAATCCGGATGGAAGGCCGTGAAGTGCAGCGGCACATCCGGCCCCAGATGTTCCAGGATCCATTGCGCCATCGACGTAATCTCCGCGTCGCTGTCGTTCTCGCCGGGGATCAGCAACGTGGTGATCTCGACCCAGGTATCGGTCTCGTGTACCAGCCACTCCAGGGTGTCGAGCACCGGCTGCAGATGCGCCCCGGTCAGCTTGTGGTAGAAGCGCTCGGTGAACGCCTTCAGATCCACGTTCGCCGCGTCCATGGCGGCAAAGAACTCGCCGCGAGCCTGTTCGGTGATGTAACCGGCGGTGACCGCCACCGAGCGGATGCCCCGCGCACGGCAGGCAGCCGCGACGTCGATGGCGTATTCATGGAAGATCACCGGGTCGTTGTAGGTGAAGGCCACCGCGCGGCAACCCAGCGCCTCGGCCGCGCGGGCGATGGTCTCGGGATCGGCACGGTCCGCCAGGGTGTCGATCTCGCGCGACTTGCTGATATCCCAGTTCTGGCAGAACTTGCAGGCCAGGTTGCAGCCCGCCGTACCGAACGAGAGCACCGGGCTGCCCGGCAGGAAGTGGTTCAGCGGCTTCTTCTCGATCGGGTCGACACAGTAGCCGGAGGAGCGCCCGTAGCTGGTCAGCACCACGGCATCGTCGAGGTTGGCGCGGACAAAGCAGGCCCCGCGCTGCCCGGGCTTCAGCTTGCAGTAGCGCGGGCACAGGTCGCATTGCACGCGGCCATCCTCCAGGCTGTGCCAGTAGCGCGTGGCCACCGTGAAGGCGTCGTGTTCAGGGGTGTCGTTCATATCCGGTCCGGCTCGTGGTTCATGCCCTTGAATATGAGGCCGAAACCCCGATATTCAACGACATAATGTCCGACGGAGACCTCCCATGAGCGCCCCGCTCCGCGTCCGCGAGCCCGCTATCGCGGGACAGTTCTACCCGGCCGACCCCGCCGAGCTGCGGGCCACGGTCACCCGGCTGCTGGATGCCGTCCGGCCGGCACCCGACGCGGCGCCGCCCAAGGCCCTGATCGCCCCGCACGCCGGCTACCCCTACTCCGGCCCGGTGGCGGCCTCGGCTTATGCCCGCATCCGCCCGCTGGCGGGCCGCATCCGGCGCGTGGTGCTGCTGGGCCCGTCGCATCGCGTGCCCTTCCACGGGATCGCGACCACCACGGTCACGGCCTACCGCAGCCCCCTGGGCGACGTCCCCGTGGATCACAAGGCGCTGGACACCATCGCGGGGCTGCCCGGCGTCCAGGCACTCGACGTCGCCCACGCCCCGGAACACAGCCTGGAGGCGCACCTGCCGTTCCTGCAGGTGGCCCTGGGGTCCTTCGAGCTGGTACCGCTGGTGGTCGGGGATGCCCCCGCGGAACAGGTTGCGAACGTACTGGAACGCCTGTGGGGCGGCCCGGAGACCCTCGTCGTGGTCAGCTCGGATCTCTCCCATTTCCATGACTACGCCACGGCGAGCCGCCTGGATGCCGCCACCACCCGGGCGATCGAACGCCTGGACGAACACGCGCTGGGCCCGGAACAGGCCTGCGGCTGCCGCCCGCTGGCGGGCCTGTTGCGTCTGGCGCGGCAGCGGGGTCTCGCCATTACCACTCTGGACCAGCGCAACTCCGGCGACACCGCCGGCCCGCGCGACCAGGTGGTCGGCTACGGCGCGTGGATGCTGCAATGACGCCCGTCATCGAACTGTCCGCGCCGGCGCGTGAGCGCCTGCTGGAACTCGCAGCGGACGCCATCCACCGGGCCGCGCACGACCATGCCGCCGACGGTATCGCGCTCGCGGAGGAGCCCGCCCCGCTTGCCGACCCGGGCGCCAGCTTCGTGACCCTAAAGCGGGGGGATGCCCTGCGCGGCTGTATCGGCAGCCTGGAGGCCCATCGCCCCCTGGCCACGGATGTCCAGCACAACGCCCGGGCCGCCGCCCTCCATGATCCGCGCTTTCCCCGCCTGCGCCCGGAGGAACTCGTCGGGCTCGAGTATTCGGTGACCCTGCTAAGCGCCGCGCACCCCGTGGATGCCCCGCATCGAGAGGCCCTGCTGCAGCAGTTGCAGCCCGGGCGCGATGGCCTGGTCATCCAGGCCGGGACGCGGCGGGCGACCTTCCTGCCCGCGGTGTGGGAGCAGCTACCCGATCCCGAGGCCTTCCTCGATGCCTTGCTGCAGAAGGCCGGGCTGGGGCATGACGGCTGGACAATGGGGCTCCAGGCCTGGCGCTACAGCTCGCAGGAGTTTGCCGGTGAACTTTGAACCCAGCATCACCCTTTACATCGTCATTGCCACGGTCGTGATCTCGCTGCTGGCATGGCAGAACCCGCGCTGGCTGCAGGCGATGATCCATCACCCACCGTCGGTGCAACGCGGCCAGTACTGGCGCCTGGTGACCCACGGCTTCATCCATGCCGACGGCACCCATCTCGCGTTCAACATGATCACGCTGTTCTTCTTCGGCATGGCCATGGAGCGCGTGCTGGTGCCCGAGATCGGCATGGGTGGCTTCGTCCTGTTCTATCTGGCCGCCATCGTGCTCGCCAGCCTGCCCAGCCACCTGCGCCATCTGCGCGATCCCGGCTACCGCTCCCTGGGGGCCTCTGGTGCGGTGTCCGCGGTGCTGTTCGCCTACATCCTGCTCCAGCCGTGGTCCCTGCTGTTCGTGTTCTTCATCCCGGTCCCGGCCATCGTGTTTGCCGCGGTCTATGTCGGCTACTCGCTCTACGCCCAGCGGCAGAACCGCGACAACATCAACCACAGCGCCCATCTGTGGGGCGGCGCCTGGGGCGTGGCCTTCATGCTCTGGCTGGAGCCCGGCCTGCTGGCCCGGTTCTTCCACGAGCTGCTCGCGCCCCTCGGCTGACCCCGATACTTGTCCGGAGCGCCGCGTCCGCCTAGCCTGCGCGCCTTCTTTCGGCCGCTACGAGATCCCGCCATGCAAGACGCCATCGCCACCCTGCCCAAGGTCGAGCTGCACCTGCACATCGAGGGCACGCTGGAGCCCGAGCTGATGTTCGCCCTGGCCGAACGCAACGGGGTCGAGCTGCCGTACGCCTCGGTCGAGCACGTGCGCGCGGCCTACCAGTTCCACGACCTGCAGTCCTTCCTGGACATCTACTACGCCGGCGCCCGCGTGCTGCTGACCGAGCAGGACTTCTACGACCTGACCTGGGCCTACCTCGAACGCTGCCACGCGGATCACGTCCGCCACACCGAGATCTTCTTCGACCCGCAGACGCACACCGAACGCGGCGTGGCGTTCGCGACCGTCATCGACGGCATCCGCCGGGCACTCGCCGATGGCGAACGTGAACTCGGCATTACCAGCCGGCTGATTCTCTGCTTCCTGCGTCATCTGAGTGCGGACGCGGCCATGGAGACCCTGGAGACGGCACTGCCGTGGCGCGAACATATCCATGCAGTCGGCCTCGATTCGGCCGAGCTGGGCAACCCGCCCGAGCGCTTCCAGGCCGTGTTCGATCGGGCCCGCGCCGAGGGCTTCCCCGCGGTGGCCCATGCGGGGGAGGAAGGCCCGCCGGAATACATCTGGCAGGCACTGGACGGGCTCCGGGTCGCGCGCATCGACCACGGGGTGCAGGCCGAACAGGACCCGGCGCTGATGGAGCGACTGGCCCGCGACCGGATCCCGCTCACGGTCTGTCCGCTGTCCAACATCAAGCTGTGCGTCTTCGACCGCCTGGAAGGCCACAACCTGAAACGCCTGATGGACGCCGGGCTGTGCGTCACCATCAATTCGGACGACCCGGCCTATTTCGGCGGCTATGTGGGGGAAAACTTCCGCGCGACCGCCCAAGCCCTGCAACTGGGTCCCGACGACCTGGAACGCCTCGCGCGCAACGCCATCGACGCCGCGTTCCTGGAGCCCGAAGCACAGCAGCGTCTGCACGGCGAGATCGACGCCTGGCGCACCCGTCTCGCGGACTGACGGCGCTCGACGACTTCTCTACCCGGAAAACCGGAGCGGACGCGCCGGCAGGCGACCCTGCTCCACCAGGCGCTCGATCCGCGAGAAGACCTCGCCGCGACCGAAGGGTTTCTTCATGAAATCATCGGAGCCGATGCGATCGAGGAAGAACTGCTCCACCGCGTCCTCGTTGCCGCTGATCATGATCACCGGCACCTTCGCGGTGGCCGGATCCCGGCGCAGCTGACGCAGCATGGCAAACCCGGTCATCCCGGGCAGGATGATGTCGAGAAAGATCAGGTCCGGCGGGTTCTCGCGGGCCAGCGCCAGGGCCTGCTCGGCATCGCCGGCCCCCACCGGCTCCATCTCGTTTTGCCGGAGCATGCTGGAGAGCAGTGCGACCACGGTGCGCGAATCATCCACCACCAGCACCCGCAGCCCGCGCGCGGCCTCCCGGCGTGCCTTCCTGCGCCGTTCGCCAGCCTTGCCAAAACGCAGCAGACTCCCCATTCGCTGCAGATAGCTCATGCCGGACTCCCTTCCTGATCCATAGGCCTGGCGCGCTCGCCCGCCTGGCTGCATTGTTCCTCCCCCCGCTGGCCCTGTCCACCGCGCCCGTTGCTTCGGTTTGAACAGCAGCGCAAAGGCGCGCATCATCCGGGTTTGCGTGCGGATGCCTGAACGGAGTCGGAACCCGCCATGAAGACCAATACAGCCCGGCCACAGCCCACGCGCGCGCCCCTGCGGCGCCCGGCCGCGGGAGGCCCGGCATGAAGATCCTCGTCGTCGACCGCTCGCGGGTCTTCCGGGCGCTGTGGAGCCGCATGGTCCTGGCCGCCGGGCACAAGCCGATCATGGCCAGCAGCGGGGCCGAAGGGCTTGCCCGCATTGAGGAAAACGACCTGGAACTGGTCTGCGCCTCGATCACCCTGCCCGACATGAGCGGCGTGGAATTCTGCCGCCGGGCCCGTGCCAGGGCCGCTGGCCATGACCTGCCCCTGATCCTGCTCACGACCCAGCACGACCACGACATCCGCCGTCAGGCATTCGAGGCCGGCGCCACCGACCTCCACGACAAGACCAACATCCGTGACCTGTTCCATCAGGCCGCGCGCTACGGGCGGCCGGTGGAACACGCCCACGAGGGGAACGTCCTGTACGTGGAGGACAGTCCCACCGTCGCCCGCGTGATGATCCGCATCCTCGAGGGCATGGGCCTGGAGGTCGCGCACTTCCGCAGCGCCGACGAGGCCCTGCAGGCCTTTGACCGGGGCACCTGGGACCTCGTGCTCTCCGACATCCTGGTCGAGGGCGAGATCAGCGGGATGGGGCTCGTCAGTCGGCTGCGCCAGCAGTTCCCCGACAAGACCAGCCTGCCGATCGTGGCCATGTCCGGCCTGGACGACCAGAACCGGCGCGCCGAACTCTTCCGCCTCGGCGTCAACGACTTCGTGACGAAACCCGTGCTGGAGGACGAGGTCCGCGCCCGCATCGGGAACCTGCTGGCCAACAAGCGGTTGTTCGAGGAGGTCCAGGACCAGCGCCAGAAGCTCTACGACATGGCAATGATCGATCCGCTGACCGGGCTGCGTAACCGCAACGTCCTGGCCGAGTGCGCCGCGCGTTTCTTCGCCGAAGCCAACCAGAACGACATCCCGCTCAGCCTGATCCTGCTGGACATCGACCACTTCAAGCAGATCAACGACACCCATGGCCACCTGATCGGGGACGAGGTCCTGGTCGGCGTCGGCGAACTCCTGCGCACCACCGGACACGAGAGCGACGTGGCCCTGCGTTTCGGGGGCGAGGAATTCCTCCTGGTACTCCCGGAATGCGACCTGTTCGATGCCCACACCCGCGCGGAGGAGCTGCGCCAGCAGCTGCGTGAACTCGAACCCGCCGGGCTGACCATTACCGCAAGCTTCGGCGTCACCAGCCGCCCGGCCGGGCGCGAGGTCAGCATGAACGACCTCTTCCGGGTCGCCGACCAGGCCGTCTACCAGGCCAAGGGCGAAGGCCGCGACCGCGTGGTCTCGCGCACCCTGGACGGCCCGGGCAAAACCGACCTGCCGGACACCCCACCCGATTCTGCCCCGGGGGATGGACAGGCCAGCCCGCAACCCGTCAGCTAGGGAGACGCTGACTGAATCGCACGTCCGCGTTGGTGCCCCCCCAGTTGTTCGAGACAATCGTTCCGAGACAAGGCGCGTCGTGCAGCGGGTAGTGGTTCTACCCGCCCGTTTTGGATGGATTCGGGGCGCAACGCAGGATCGGGCCATATTCATTCAGAATCGGGGGGCACCAACCCCACAAGCCATTGAAAGCAGGGGCTCGGCCGCCCGTTGTTGATCAACAACGGGCGCGCGCACAGCGTTGCGGTTCCCTTGTGCAGAATGACTGCACCGCAGTCACCGCGCCTTGTTCGCACGCAAAAGCGACTCGAGCGCGGACGTGCGATTCAATCAGCGTCTACCTAGGTAGACACCGGCGTCTCAGCCCTGGACGCGCCAGCTGCCATCCGCCTGCCGACAGGCCGTCCCGTACACCTGCTCGGTCTGGCCGCCAATCACCGCGTCAATGGTGTATTCGCGGCACGGGCCGGCCGTGGTCTCGTAGGTTCGGGTCGGCACCACGGTGTACTGATTGCCACTGTCGGGATTGACCCATCGCGAGGGCACGCCCGTGCGCACGCTCTCCAGGGTCTGGGCCGTCTTCAGGCGGTCCACCTCGTCCATGGACTGGCCCACCGAGCCACCGATCGCCGCACCGGCCAGGGTCCCGGCGATGATGGCGGCCGTGCGGCCACGTCCGGATCCGACCTGCGAACCGAGCACGCCGCCCAGCACGCCACCGATCACCATCCCGGCCTGCTCCTGCGAGCCCTGATAGGTCGCACAGCCGCCGAGCCCCAGGGTCGCCGCCAGGACGATCACGAAAGAAACATTGCGCCACATGAGCATTCCTCCACCGGCGACCCGACCCTGAACCCGCGGGGGACCGGCGCCGGCTTCGGCGTCCCCCTGCTCCGAGTATAGGCGGCCCGGCGAACCGGGCGGTCAGCCGGACGGCTTCGGCGGGGCTGCCGTCTCCGGCTTCGAGGCGTTGATCGCGCGCTGGAATACCCAGCTCTTGATCTCGCGGATCTGCTCCACCATGGTCCGCGACAGCGGTACCGTGTTGATCACGTTACGGATCACGTCGCGCTGGTTGAATACCCGGCCCTCCTGGTAGGCGTCGATGCGCGCCGATTTCACCGCCTGCTCGATCTCGGCCCCGCTCCAGTCCTCGGTACTGGCCGCCATGTAGTTCAGGTTGAAGTCCTCGAGGTGGCCGCCATGGCGCTCGATATGGATGCGCAGGATCTCCTTGCGCTCCTCCACGTTCGGCAGGTCGAGGAAGAACAACTGGTCAAAGCGCCCCTTGCGCATCAGCTCGGCCGGGAGCTGCTGGATACGGTTCGCGGTCGCCGCCACGAACACGCGTGGCGACTTCTCCTGCAGCCAGGTGAGGAAGCTCGAGAAGATATTCACATTGCCGGCGCTGCCGGCGGCGTGGCTGTCGAAGCCAAAGGCATTCTCCAGCTCGTCCACCCACAGCACCATGGGCGCGATTTCCTCCGCGATACGGGTGGCCCGGGCAAAGGCGTATTCCGGGGTGCCGAAACTGCCGGACAGCACCAGGCTCATGTCCAGCCGCACCAGCGGCAGCCCCCAGGCGGTGGCGATGGCCTTGGCGGCCATGCTCTTGCCACAGCCGCTGACCCCCATGAACAGCACCCCGGCGGGCAGCGGAACGTTGTCGTTCCAGGCCTTCTCGGTGAACAGGTCGGCGCGCGTGCGCACCCATTCCTTGAGATTCTCCAGGCCCCCGATGTCCTCCAGCGAGCGCTGTGGCGGATAGAACTCGAGACAGCTCTCCTTGCGCAGGATCTGGCCCTTCTCCTCCTGGATCTCGGCCAGCATCTCGGCCTCGGGCAGGGGCTGGCCGCGGAACAGCCGCGCGCTCAGATGCCCGACCTCGTTCAGGGACAACCCGCGCATCCCCGCCGCGAGGCGGAACAACTGCTCGCGCGGGATCGCCTCGGCGCCATGGGTGTGCTCGAGCTGCTCCAGCACCTCGGCCTCCGAGGGCAGGTCCACCTCGACCAGGAAGACCTCCTTTTTCAGGATCTCCGGCAGCTTCAGCAGCGGACAGCTGAGGAACACCACGTTGCGACCCTTCTTCAGCTGGTAGTAGAGATCGCGGACCCCGCGCACCAGTGCCGGGTTGTCGTCGAACCAGGTGGGCAGGTCCTTCAGCAGGACCATGCGCGGCGCTTCCGTCTCCCCTGCCGCCACCCGCGCCACCGCCGCGACCGGATCGGTGGTCGGCGCGCCCGGGGCATCGTGTTCGCCGAACCCGTGGCTCGCCGACCAGACCTCCAGGTGGCCATCCTCGCCGTAGAACGAGCGCGCGACCGAGCGCAGCAGCCGCTCCATGCGGTCCTCGTCCCAGCCCAGCAGGTAGAACACCGGATAACGCGACTTGAGCCCGCGCAGGATCTTGTGTGCCGTCCGGTTTTCCAGCTTCTTGCTCAATCCGTCGCTCCTTCGCGGTACCCCGCCGAGTGTACCCATCCATCGCGGCAATGCGAGGGAAACACGGATCATCCACGCCACCCGTGCGCATCGTCTACCCTGAGACCATCGTCCCGCCGCAGCCACGGAGAACCCATGCCGCCAGTCCACCACCGGATCACGCGCGCCACCCTGGGGCGTGGCGTGCTGGTCCTGCTGATCGCGCTGGGCATCGGCAGCGCGCTGTGGATGGGGGACCCGGCCCGCCTGCTGGCCTGGGGCGAGACCTTCGCGGGCGGCCCCTGGGCCACCGCCGGGCTGGTGCTCCTGATGGCGCTGATGCTCGTCTTCGCCCTGCCGGGCACGCTGGTCATATGGCTGATTGCCCCGTTCCATCCGCCGCTGGTCGCCGTCGGCCTGTTGCTGATCGGCAGCACGAGTGGTGCCTGGGGGGCCTACCGGGTCGCCGCCCGCCTGGCGCGCACCGAACGCGATGGCCGCGAGGACAACTGGCTGACGGATTTCCTGCGGCGCCACGGCCACGTCGCCACGCAGATGGCGCTGCGGGTGTTCCCCGGTTTCCCGCATTCAATGATCAACTACGCCGGCGGGGCCCTCGGCCTGCCACTGGGCGGCTTCCTGCTGGCGGCCGTGCTCGGCCTGGCCGTCAAGTGGGGCGTCTACGCCACCGCCATCCACGAGGCCACGGATGCCATCACCACCGGCGAGGTCCTGCAGGCCCGGACCCTCCTGCCGCTGGTCGTCCTGGCGATCTTCCTGTTGCTCGGCTCGGTGCTGCGCTACTGGATTCAGCGCCAGCACTCGCGCCGGCGGGCGGGCCGGCCATGACGGCGTACCCATGCGGTCGCCCCCCTCAAACCGAGAACGGTTTCCCGCTACACGCCCGCAAACCTGTCACCGTCCTCCAGGTTCGTTAGACTGTCGTCCCGCATTCCAGCACGCCCTCTACGTGACTCGAGAGCCCTCCCCACAACCCTGTTCGGACATCGGCGACGTCAATCAGCGTTTCTATGATGGCCTGTGGGCGGATACCCGCCTGGTAGCCCCCGAGCGCTTCAATACCTGGACCCTGGTCTCCAGTCTCGCGGCATCCCGTGAGCGCCGCCTCGAAGTGGGGCCCGGCATGCGCCCGCGACTGCCCATCGCGGACACCCACTTCGTCGACATCAGCCCGCCGGCCCTGGCCGCACTGGACCATCGGGGCGGTGTCACCCAGACCGCCCCGATCTCCGCCCTGCCCTATGCCGACGACCGCTTCGACCTGGTGTGCGCACTGGACATCATCGAACACGTGGAGGACGACGAGGCGGCCCTTGGCGAACTCTCGCGGGTGGCCGCGCCCGGGGCCCGGGTGCTGCTTTCGACCCCGCTGCACCCGGAATACTGGACCCCGTTCGACGACATCGTCGGCCACTACCGGCGCTACGAGCCGGCGCATCTGATCCAGCTACTCGAATGCCACGGGCTGACGATCGAACAAAGCGCGATCTTCGGGATGAAGCCGAAATCCTCGCGCCTCACCGATCTCGGGATGTGGTTCCTGCAGCGACACCGGCCCGTCGCCATGAAGGTCTACAACCGTTTCCTGATGCCGCTGGGCCTGCGCCTGCAGAAGCCGCTCGCACTGAGCCCCGGCATGGTGCCCACCGCGGGAGTGGAAGAGGTCTTCCTGGTCTGCCGCCGCGAACCCTGAGATCCGCCGGCCGCGCCCCGGGCCAGCCAAAAACCCGGCCTTTCCTCATGCCCGCTTGAAGGAACCACCCGCCCCGGCGTAATGTCTCCTGAAGCAAGACTCCCGAGAGACCATCCGATGCTCGATCTGCTGCGTTCACGTTCCACCTACCGCGATCAGGGCTTCCAGCTGTCCCTGCTGGTGCTGGCCACGGGCTTCGTGCTGACCGTGCAGAACCCCGAGGCACAGGAATCCGCCGCCGAGCTGTTCTCCAAGGTCGAGTTCCCGAATCTGGCCCAGGTCCAGGACATGCGGCCGCAATTGCCGCCGCCGTGGATGGAAGGCGACCAGTTCGTCAGCGAGGACAGCGAGGCCACGCCCGTCGTACCCCTGCTAGAGCGCACCGACGCGCGCTCGCCCGACCCGCGCGAGCGCCCGACGCGCTCAACCGGCGAATAGCGACTCGGGCGCGGCCACTTACAGCCCCGCTGCGCAGACCCGGTTGCGCCCCTCGCGTTTGGCGCAGTAGAGCAGCCGGTCCGCCTCGCCCAGCAGAGCCTCCGGGGTCGTCGAACGCGCCCCGCTCACCGTACTGACGCCGAGACTGACCGTCACCGTAGCGGTCACGTTATCCGGATGTTCCAGTTGCAGGGCCTCCACCTCGCGGCGCACCCGCTCGCCGACCGCGCGGGCACCCTCCAGCGTGGTGTCCGGCAGGATGCAGGCAAACTCCTCCCCCCCGTAGCGCGCAACCAGATCCGTCGGCCGGTGTGCCGCCTCCCGCAGCACCCGGGCCACCTGGCGCAGACAGTCATCCCCGCGCTGATGCCCGAAGCGGTCGTTATACGGCTTGAAGTGGTCGATATCGATCATCAGCAGTGCCAGATTCACCTCGCGGCGAGAGCGGCATTCGCGCTCCAGCACGGCGTCGAATTCGCGTCGGTTCGCCAGCCCGGTCAGGCCATCCACCCGCGCCTGGCGCGCCAGCTCGGCCTCCGCCTGCTTGCGGGCGAACGTTCCGGCGATGATGTCGGCCACCACCTGCAGGGTGGCGATCTCTTCGGGGCTCCATTCGCAGCGCCGGTTCACCGAGTCGAAACCCAGCATGCCGAAGGCGTTCTGATCACTGATCAGCGGGATCAGCAACAGGGACTCGATCATCTGGCGGCGGAACTCGGCCTGCTCCACCGCGGCCTCCGGGGGGAGGTCGTCCACATCGGGCACGTGCACGGTATCGCGGCGCCGGATGTGACCGGTCACCCACCCATGGGACTCCATGGGAATGCCCTGCATCTGGTCGAGGAACGGCTGGACGCCGGGGGCACACCACTCGTGCACCAGGTCCATAGTCGCCCCGTCCGGACGGAACCGGATCACATAGGCACGGCCCGTCTGGAAGAACTCGCCGAGATCCCGAAGTACCTCCGTTACGGCCGCGTCCACTGCGTCCGCCGCGAGGTCGGCGAACCGGGCGGAGATCGCGGACACCAGCGCCTGCAGCCGCTGCTGGCGCTGGGCCCTTGCCTCCAGGTGCTTGCGGCGGGTGATGTCCTCGGCGATCGCACTGGCCCCGATGAGCGTGCCGTCATCATCGAAAAACCGCTGGGCCGCCCACGACAGCGTGCGCGCCTCGCCGCTGCGCGTCCGGATCGTGGTCTCCAGACCCGCAATCTCGCGCCCGTCGCGAATGATGGCCTCCACCTCCTCCTGGATCGCCGCGCGATAGTCAGCGTCGGGGTAAAGCCATTCCCAGATCGCGGCATGCCCCACGACGTCCTCGCGCCGATAGCCGCTGATCCGCTCCGCCGCGCGATTCCAGAGCGTCACCCGCCCCTCGGTGTCCAGGGTGTTCACCCACACCGGGGCATGCTCGATGATCAGGGTGTGGAAACGCGTGTGGAGATCGTCCGCCATGGCCATCCTCGCACAGGGATACCTGTCGGCACGCACCGCGCAATCGTTCGACGGAGCCCGTCCACGATGCTCGCCCATACTCTGGAGGGTAGCAACATTCCCGCCGCGCGGGTCCCGCGCTCGCACCTTTGTTAGGCTCTCCGTCCCATCCGTACACCACGCCAGACCGCATGACCGATACCTTCAAGGCCCTGATCCTCGAACACACGCCCGATGGACCGCGGGCGACAATCCGCCCACTCCAGCTCGATGACCTGCCCGCCGGCGAGGTCCTGCTGCGGGTGCACTATTCCGGGCTGAACTACAAGGACGGCATGATCCTGCAGGGCCAGGGGAACCTGGTCCGGGACTACCCGCACGTGCCGGGCATCGACCTGGCCGGCACGGTCCTCGAGTCCGCGGACCCACGCTACCGCCCGGGCGACCCCGTTGTGCTGACCGGCTACCGAGTGGGCGAGACCCACTGGGGCGGCTACGCCGAACGCGCCCGCGTGCAGGCGGACTGGCTCGTCCTGCTGCCTGCGGGCTACAACGCTCGCCAGGCCATGGCCGCGGGCACCGCCGGCTTTACCGCCATGCTGGCGATCCAGGCCCTGGAGGACCACGGCCTGCAGCCGGACGCCGGCGAGGTCCTGGTCACGGGTGCCTCCGGCGGCGTGGGCAGTATCGCCGTACGTCTGCTGGCCCGCCTGGGCTACACGGTCACCGCCGTCACCGGCGGCGCGGAGAACGCCGACTACCTGCAACAGCTGGGTGCGTCGACGATCCTGCCCCGCGCCGACCTGGCCGATGCCCCGACCAAGCCCTTGCTGCGCGAACGCTGGGCCGGCTGCGTTGACACGGTGGGGGGCGACATGCTGGCCCATGTACTCGCCGGCATGGGCTATGGAACCTCGGTGGCGGCCTGCGGCCTGGCCGGGGGGCCACAGCTCAAGACCACGGTCCTGCCGTTCCTGTTGCGCGGCATCAACCTGCTGGGGATCGACTCGGTGATGTGCCCCGCCGAACGACGGCGAGCGACCTGGGAACGCCTGGCCGCATTGCTCCCCGGCCACGATCTGGAGGCGATGACCACCGAGATTGGGCTGGACGACCTGCCGCATTACGGCGAGCAGATCCTCGCGGGACAGATTCGGGGACGCACGGTAGTGCGCCTGGATCCGCAAGTCGCTGGCGACTCCTGATATCCCCGGGCCACCTCGAACCGGCTATGCTCGCGGACAGACCACCCCGGAGATCCCCATGACCGTACTCGCGTCCCGCCTGAAGTCCATCCGCGACCGCCTCGCCGAACTGGAAGCCATGGCCCGGGAGGACCGAGCGGAGGCCGCCCACCGCCTCACCGCCGAACTGACGCGGGAGCTCAATGAGGCGCTGGAGGAGGCCTCCGGCTCCACGAACGGCGAGCCCGCGCCGACATCCGGCGAACCCCGTCCGCCGCGCGACCCGGTCGAGAAATGCCCGCGCTGCACCCTGCGCAGTTTCACCTTCCAGGACGGCACCATCCGCGAACGCCCGGACGAACCGGGACACTTCGAGGCCCAGTACCAGTGCATGAGTTGCGGCCACGAGGCCTGGCGCCGACTGGGCTAACACGGGACGCCGGGCCCGGACCCACGTCTACACCTGCCCCCGCGTCCAGCGCACGATATCCGCCGCGCCCATGGCCCCCGCCTGGCGGGCCAGCTCGCGGCCGCCGCGGAACAGCGCCAGCGTCGGGATGCTGCAGATACCGAACTGCTGCCCCAGATCGGGTGCTGCCTCGGTGTTCACCTTGGCCAGCCGCACGGTGGGCTCCAGCTCCCCCGCCGCCTGCCGAAACTGCGGCGCCATCATCTTGCAGGGACCACACCAGGGCGCCCAGAAATCGACCAGCAGCGGGATATCGTTGCGCTCGACGTGCCGCCGGAAATTCGTGCTCGTCAGTTCCGCCGGTTCGCCGACGAACAACGGCTGGTGACACTGGCCACACTTCGCCCCGGCGCCAAGGCGCGCGGCGGGGATTCGATTGACCGCATCGCAATGCGGACACACCACATGCAGGGACTCACTCACAGCAGCACCTCGCCATTACCACCCGACGGACCACTTCATTCTACTCCGCGCCGCGGCAGCAACCACCCGAACAGAAGATGGGTCAACCACCAGACCCCGGTACAAAAAGCCATCACCACGCCCAGCCACGTGACCGGATGCATCCACTCCTGGACCTGGCCGCCCGGCCCCAGGACCCAGTTCACGTTGTTCTCGGGGTCCGCCAGCGCAAAGGTCAGCAGCAGGATGGCCCAGCCCAGAACCGCCATGTAGCGCCAGGCGCGCGGGTCGTAACCCAGGCGCCAGACCAGCCAGATCAGCACGAACGGCAGCGGCAGGTGGTACAGCGACAGCAGGCGCACGAACAACGGAATCTCGGGGTTGAACATGTAGTGCACGATGCCCAGCGGCGCCCAGCCCCAGACCAGCATGCTGAGCAGGAAGTCCAGCACCCAGCCCAGCTCCAGCAGGACCACGGCCACCAGCATCATGCTGGCCAGGCGACGGCTCTCCAGCCAGGCCGCGAGCAGCCCGCCCAGCAGCGCGACGTTGGAAAACCACAGGAAATTGAACCACCCGTGCACGGCCGCGTAGATCGGCACCAGCACCAGCACAAAGGCGAGATAGGCCCACTTGAACCCGCGGGGAATCCTGTCGGCCCGCGCACTCGAATACCCTGATTCCAAAAGGCTTGCCCCCGGATGCATTCCGGCTCAGGGTAGCAGGATGCACCTCACGATTCGGAAGTACGCCACCCCATGAAGCCGCTGCTGGTCCTGCTCCTCGCCCTGTTGCTGTCCGCCGCGCCGGCGCCTCTGATGGCGGAGCGCGCCGATTCGTCATCGCCAACCATCGGGCTGGCGCTGGGCTCGGGCGGCGCCGGCGGCCTGGCGCATATCGCCATCCTCCAGGTGTTCGACGACCTCGAGATGCACCCCGACCGCATCACCGGCACCAGCATCGGGGCCGTGATCGGCGGGCTGTATGCCGCTGGGCTGGATGCTGAAGAGATCCTGGACCTGTTCGATGACTTCGCCGGGTCCGAACTCGACGCCCTCACCGGGCTGGCACGCTCCGACATCAAGCTGCTGGACCTGGTCCCGCTGCGGCTGGGCCGCAACGCCCTGTTCGACTCCAGCGAATTCCTGCGCTTTCTCGCCGATCACACCGAGGCCCGTGACTTCGACGACCTGCGCATCCCGTTCTCCGTGGTGGCCACCGACTTCCGCAGTGGGGACAGCGTGGTGATCGACGAGGGCGACCTCTTCGCCGCCATCGGCGCGAGCATGGCCGTTCCGGGACTGTTCGAACCGGTGCAACATGGCGATGACCGCTACCTGATCGACGGAGGCGCCTCCAACCCGCTGCCCTACGACCTGCTCCAGGGCCAGTACGACTATGTCATCGCCGTGGATGTCTCCGGCAACGGCGCGCAGAACGACACCGAGGACATCGGCATCACGGACCTGCTGTTCAAGAGCTTCAGCATCATGCAGGGTTCCATCATCCGCCACATGACCCGGCTGGATCCGCCCGATCTTTACCTCGTCCCGGACACCGGCGGCATCCGCCTGCTGCACTTCAACCGCATTGACGAGATCCTCGAAAAGGCACAGCCCGCCGCCGACGAACTGCGCGAGCAGCTCGAGTCCCGGGGGCATCCCCTATAATCGCGGCATCGGTCGCAACGGAGGTGACCCCGCGGGAATCCAGGAGCAGCGTGGCCCACGACCCCCCCAATCCCTCGCCCGATCCCAACGACCCGTTACCGGAACCCGGCGACGGGCGCCATGAACTGTGGTTCACCCGGCGCGGCGGGCAGGTCTGCGGCCCCTACCCCCAGCGCTCCATCGGCCGCTTCCTGATCCTGGGCCGCCTGTGCCCGGATGACGAGGTCAGTCGCGACGGCGAGACCTGGTGGCGGATCGACCAGCGCCCGCACCTGATCCCCGAAGAGCTGCAGAACGCCCACACCCCGGAGGGTCGCGAACGCCTGGAGCAGGCGCGCCTGCGCGAAGACGAACGCCGCCGCGAGCGGCGTCACGACGACCCGCCGCCCGAGATCCGCGACCGCCGCAAGGGCGACCGCCGCTGCCCGGAATCACCGGAGACCCTCTCTCACCGCCAGCAATGGGCCGAGATCCTGGAACAACCGCCACCGCCCTGGAGCGGCTGGATCCGCGGGCCGCGCCCCTGGATCGTGGGCGGCTCCGCGGTTGCGCTGGCCCTCGCGCTGCTCATCGGTTTCGGCATCACGCTCGAACGCGACCCGGGACCGGACTGCGCAGCGGCACCGGCGCCCGGCATCAACTGGAACTACTGTGACCGGGCCGGCGCCGACCTGCGTGGCGTCGACCTGACGGGCGCATCCCTGCACAACACCCGCCTGGCCGGCGCGCGCTTGCACGGTGCCCGCCTCACGGACGCCGATCTGCGCTTCGCCGATCTCACCCTGACCAGCCTGGAGGGTGCGGATCTCGCCGGCGCCAACCTGACCGGGGCGGACCTGATCCGGGCGCACCTGGTCGACGCCAACCTCGAGGACGCCAATCTCGCGCATGCCAACCTGACCGGGGCCGACCTCGCGGGCGCACGCCTGGACGGGGCCCGGCTCGGGCGCAGCATCTGGACCGATGGCCGCATCTGCGCCCGCGACTCCGTCGGGACCTGCGACTAGGTGTGATCTCCCCGTCCATCCGCGGCGGATTCCGGGTCGATCCCCAGTTCCCGGGCGACTTCCGCCCAGTAGGGTTCCGCCTCGCAGGAACAGCAGTCACAGGACGCGGTCACGCCTTCGTGCATGCTGAGGCGGCTGCGCGGCACGGCAACAGCGGCTTCGGCCCGTGTTCCGGGCTGGGTGGGTTCCGTCTTCGTGTTCATCGGGCACCCCCGAACCGACTGGTATCCCTTCGAGCATAGACGGCTCCGGGTACCGCGCCAAAGCGCGGCGCCCAGCCCGGAATTCGTCCGGGCGCATGCTAAGCTTCACCTGTCCCGCCTCTTCCACGGCCACCATGATCACACGACGCGACAAGGTCCTGCTCTCGGTCTCGGCCGCGGCCCTGCTCGGCATCCTGCTGCCGCTCGCCGCCCTGGCCTGGTTCCTCTGGCAGGAGTCCGTGGTGGCGGAGGAAAAACGCCTGGCCGAACTCGCCCAGCGCCTGGGCGAAGGGACCGAGGCGACCCTGGTCGATGCCCGCGACCTGCTGGACACCCTGAACCAGCTGGAGATGGAGCCCTGCTCGCCGGAACACCTGGAACACCTGCAGGATGTGGCGATGGCCCGGCCGCATGTACGGGCCATCGGCTACTGGCGCGCGGCGGAACGCCAGTGCGGGGCCGGATTCGTCCAGGGCGAGGCCCTGACCCCGCCCCGGGCCAGCCGCATCTACGACAGCGGCGTGATCGCCTGGTGGCCGAGCACGGCAACCGCCGTGGGCGGTGTCGAGCTGTTCCTGATGCGCTTCGGACAGCACGACGTGGCCATCGACCCGCGGCTGCTGATGCCCCCCGGCCTGCTGGACAGCCAGCAGGTGGGTCTGTGGGTCGAAGGCCTGCCCATGACACGCCATCCAGCCGACGCGGACCTGCCGTCGCCCGACGCCACGCCCGCCGGTCTCAGCGTGGACCATGCCGCGGGGCGCCTGGTCAGCCACTTCTCCCTGGATACGATCTTTCCCATCGACATCATCGCGGCGCAGCCACTGGCGGCCTTCTGGGAGCGCTACCTGCCAACCCTCGTCGTGGCCGGGATCTTCGGGCTGCTGCTGGTGGCATTGTGGCTACTCCTGGTGGTGCACTACCTGCGGCGGCGCCTGAGCCTCGCCAGCGAGTTGCGCGAGGCCATCGCCCGCGACCGCCTGAGCGTGGAATACCAGCCCATCGTCGACCTCGCCGATGGCCGCTGCCGGGGGGCGGAGGCCCTCGCACGCTGGCACCGCGAGGGCGACGAGACCATTCGTCCGGATGTGTTCGTGCCCCTGGCCGAGGACACCGGACAGGCCACCGACCTGACCCTTGCGATCCTGCGCGCCATCCTCCACGACCTGGGGGATCACCTGCGGGCGCATACCGAACAGACCATCAACCTCAACATCACCGGCCACGACCTGGCCTCCGATCGCTTCGGGGACGCCCTGCGCAAGACCCTGCGCGAGGCGGGCGTTGCCCCCGCCTCGATCAAGCTGGAACTGACCGAACGCTCGCTGCTGAACGAAGACGCCGTACGCGGCCGCCTGCGGGAACTGCGCGGGCGCGGGCACCGCATCGCCATCGACGACTTTGGCACAGGATATTCAAGCCTTTCCTATCTGGAACATTTCGAACTGGATACACTGAAGATCGACAAGACCTTCGCCGATGCCATCGCCCACGAGGCGGTAACCAGCAGCGTGATCGGCCACATCATCGAGATGGCCCGTTCCCTGAAGCTGCACATCGTCGCCGAAGGCATCGAATCGCCCCACCAGGCCGAATGGCTGCGCCAGCAGGGCGTGGACGGCGGACAGGGCTACCTGTACAGCCGCCCCCTGCCCGCCGCGGCCTTCCTGGACTGGTGCCGCAACCACTGAGGAGAGCATGCCCAATATCCCCACCCCGCGCCTGCCGGGACGCGCCCTGACACTGGCCCTGTTGCTGGCGGCAACCGCCACCGGCTGCGGCCTGTTGCCGGTGGAACAGGAACGCCCGGCCGCGACCGAGGACCGTCCCGCCACGACCGCCGAGCCGGCCACCGACCCGGACGGGGCCGCGGACACCCCCGCGGCCGACGAGGCCACGCCCGAGGAACCCTCGGCCGCGGCGCTGAGCCTGGCCACCTCCGAGCACGCGGAAAGCGAACGCCGCGTGGCCCTGCGCGAGCAGGGCCACGAGACGCTGGAGCCGGCCCGCGTGGGCTACTACGTGGATGTCCTCGGCGCCCGGCTGCGCCAGGAGCTGGCCGGGCAGCCCGCCACCATCGAGCACCGGGACGCGGGCATCCACGTCACCCTGAACGAAGGCAACGGCCAGGCCCGTGCGCTGGACACCATTGGTCACCTGCTCCACGAATTTCGCGCCAGCCTGATCACCCTCGTGGCCTATCGCGACGGCCCGGACCCCGACTCCGACGACGGCGCGGAGACCCCCGCCGCAGGCGATGCCCTGAACGCGGGCAAGCGCCTGCAGGATGCCGGCGTGGCACCCGAGCGGCTGGTACTGCGCAGTATGGGTACCGGTACAGTGAACACGAACCCGGGCAGCCCCGTCCGGACCCCGCGCCTCGAGCTGCTGATCCAGCCACTCACAACAAGCTGAAATACGGCACAAGGACGCCTTTCGCCATGAGCGCGAACCCTCCCGAAACACCCGGTGGCACACCGGCGGACCTCGCGCGCGCCCGCGAGCCATCCACGACGCTCGCCGACATGGAACCGGACAGCGACGTCTATCGCACGCTGCTGGAATCCACCCGCGCGATCCCGTGGCGAATCGACTGGGCCACCATGCGCTTCACCTATATCGGTCCCCAGATCGAGGCCCTTCTGGGCTGGACGTCGGAGAGCTGGGTCAGCATCGACGACTGGGTGGAACGCATGCACCCGGACGACCGCGAATCGGTGGTCAACTTCTGCGTGACCCAGTCGCAGTCCGGCGTCGACCACGAGGCCGACTACCGCGCCCTGACCCGGGACGGACACTACATCTGGATCCGCGATGTGGTCCACGTGGTGCGCAAAGGGGGCGAGGTCGAAGCCCTTGTCGGGTTTATGTTCGACATCAGCGAACGCAAGCAGCAGGAAGAAGAACTGCTGCGCCTAAAGACCGAACTGGAAGCGCTGTCCTACCGCGACTCGCTGACCGGCATCGCCAACCGTCGTCAGTTCGATCTGGTGCTCGAGCGCGAGTGGGCGCACGCGCGGCGCGATCAGCGGCCGCTCGCCGTCATCATGCTCGATGTCGACCACTTCAAGGAATACAACGACCGCTACGGCCACCCGGCCGGCGACGTCTGCCTGCAACGGATTGCCTCCTGCCTTGGCGGTGTCGTCGAGCGCGAACAGGACCTGCTGGCACGTCTGGGCGGAGAGGAGTTCGTCCTGATCCTGCCGGACACCGATCGGGAGAGTGCTCACACCCTCGCCGAACGCTGCCTCCAGCGCATACGCGACGAGGCGATCCCTCACGCCAGTTCGCGCATTGCCCCGACGCTCACCGCCAGCGCCGGGGTGAGCAGCATCATCCCGGACGCAACGGGCGACGCCGCGCGGCTGGTCGAGACCGCGGACCGCGCGCTGTACCAGGCCAAGCGCAATGGCCGGAACCGGGTCGCGATCACGGACTCCCCGAGGGCTGGCTGAACCATTGCCATCGCCAGCGATCTCAGGGAAAACCGATACGCGCGCGTGACCGGGACACGATCGGCCGCTAACGCCCGAATCCGTGATCCATACCCGATTCCGCCGGGCGCTAAGCGCCGTCATCTGGAAAGCGCCCCGGTTTCGGACCAGACTCCGGGGAATCCGGCACTCGGGAGGGCGACACGAACATGACCAGCCTGCATGACCCCGCGCGCGAACCCGCGCTGTACCGAACCCTCGGCGTCACCCTGCCCCCGGTCGCGGCCTACCGCTACGGTGCCGCTGCCCACAGCTGCGCCGCTCCCATCGCCATCGTCTGGGCCGCCGCCCTGGTCTCCATTGCCTATGCGCTGTGGACCGGCCTCGGGGATACTTCGGGGCACGCCGCCTTCCCGCTGGCCATCGGGGTCTTTCTGTGGGGGTTTGCCACCGTGTGGACCTTTCTGGTGGTACGCAATGTACAGGCCGACCCCTCGCTCGCCGATCCCGGCCTGCACGCACGACGGGTGCGTCAACAGGAGGACGACCACGACCCGCTGGATCAGCTGGAGTCCCGCGAGGACCC
Organism: Thioalkalivibrio sp. ALE12; assembly: GCF_000381105.1. Lineage (NCBI taxonomy): Bacteria > Pseudomonadati > Pseudomonadota > Gammaproteobacteria > Chromatiales > Ectothiorhodospiraceae > Thioalkalivibrio > Thioalkalivibrio sp. ALE12. The sequence continues at coordinate 147,592 of NZ_KB905907.1, forward strand.
GCACTGACCTCTACGGGCGCTCCCGCACCCGGCGACAGGCGGTCGCGTAGCGCGAGCCAAATCTCCCTCTGAAGTACCGTTTGCGCGGTCGCGGACCTCCTGCCAGACTCCGGAAGACGCGATCGGTGGGAAGGGGCCACCGAAACCGCGACCGACAGGGGGAAGTGCATGAGCGATTCGTCCGGGGTGGAGATCCAGTACCAGGAACTGGTGGAACATCACCCCTTCATCATCATCTGCTATCACCCCGACACGACCATCCTCTATGCCAACCAGGCCGCCCACGAATTCTTCGCGGCCCCGCCCGGCGGGCTGGTGGGCCACCGCTGGATCCACGACCTGCCCGACGAGCGCCAGGCGGAAAACCGGGCCGACCTGCTGCGCTACACCCCCGATGCCCCGGTGCGCACCATCGAAAACCCCGTCCAGCGCGGCGATGGCGCGGACCGCTGGGTTCGCTGGACCAGCCGCGCGTTCTTCGACGGGGCCAGCCGGATCACCCACTTCCAGACCCTGGGCATCGACGTCACCGAGCGCCGGCAGACCGAGTCCCTGCGCGACAACCTCCTGGGGAGCCTGGCCGAAGGCGTGTTCGGCATCGATGCCGACGGTCACTACACCTTCCTCAACCCCGCCGCCCGCGAACTGCTGGGGTTTGCGACGGAGGAAGAAGCTCTGGGCCGCAACTCGCACGAGCTGTCCCATCACAGCCGCCCCGATGGCCAGCCCTTCCCGGCCACGGAATGCCCCGTGTACCGGGTCCTGCGTACCGGGGAACCGCTGCAGGCCTGCGAGGAATACTTCTGGAGCCGCGCCGGGCACGGGTTTCCTGTACTGATCAACGTGGCCCCCCTGTTCAATTCCCGCAACCGGGTCACCGGCGCGGTGGTCTCCTTCCAGGACATCACCGAGCGCCAGGCCGCGCGCGAGGCCCTGGAGCAGCGTGAATGGGAACTCCAGGAGGCCCAGCAGATTGCTCATCTGGGCAACTGGATCTCGGATTTCGAGGCCGGCAGGATCCGCTGGTCCAGCGAAGTCTTCCGGATCTTCGGCCTCGAAGCGGACCAGTGGGGCGCGACCCACGAGGCCTTCATGCGGGCCGTGCATCCGGACGATCGCGAGCGCGTGCAGCATGCCGTCGACGCGGCCCTGACCCCGGAGGGCCCGGACTACGACATCGAACACCGGATCGTCCGCCCCGATGGCAGCGTCCGCATCGTGCACCAGCGCGGTAGCGTGGACTTCGACTCCCGAGGCCAGCCCCAGCGCATGGCCGGTGTGGTGCACGACATTACCGAGCGCCGCGAGGCGGAGCGGCGGCTGCATTTCATCACCTATCACGACGCCCTCACCGGCCTGCCCAACCGGACCCGGTTTGCCGAGCGCGCCGAGCAGGCCGTGGTGGATGCCGAACGCCTGGGACGCCCGCTGGTACTCGCCCATATCGGGCTCGACCGCTTCAAGAGCGTCAACGAAGGCATGGGCCAGGCCACCGGTGACGAGGTCCTGCAACATGTGGCGCGGCGGCTGGAGAACCGCCTGCCCGTGGGCGGCGTCCTGGCCCGACTGGGCGGGGACGAGTTCGGCGCCCTGCTGCCGGTGGAAGCACCCGGCGCGGTCGCCGGATCGGTCACCCGCCTGCTGGAACCCCTGCGCCGGGTCATCAAGGCCGGGGAACACGAACTCTACGTCCCGGGCTCGATCGGGGTCGCCGTGTATCCGCACGATACCCGCGACATCGCCGACCTGATGCGGCGCGCCGAATCGGCGATGCATCAGGCCAAGCGTACCGAGGGCAATGCCATCGAATTCTGCTCCGGCGACCTCAACAGCGACGTGCGCAAGCGCGTCTCGCTGGAGGGTCAGCTGCGGCGCGCGGTCGACCACCACGAGGGGTTCTTCCTGCATTACCAGCCACGGGTGGCCGCGCAGGACGGGCGCGTCGTCGGCGTCGAGGCCCTGCTGCGCTGGATGGACCCCGGCGGTACGGTGCATTCGCCCGGCGGCTTCATCCCGATCCTCGAGGAGACCGGGCTGATCGTCGAGCTGGGCCAGTGGATCCTGACCGAGGCCTGCCGCCAGTGCCGGGCCTGGCATCAGGCCGGACTCCCCGCCGTGCGGATGTCCGTGAACCTGGCCGCCCCCCAGTTCCGGGATCGGCAAATGGCCCACTGCATTGACCGTGTGCTGGAAGAGACGGGGCTGGACGCCAATGCCCTGGAACTGGAGGTCACCGAAAGCATGCTGATGGCCGACATCGAGCAGGTAATCCGTACCCTGGGCCAGTTCCGCGAGCGGGGCGTGCGGGTGGCCCTGGATGATTTCGGTACCGGGTATTCCTCGCTGGCCTACCTGCGCCGCTTCCCGCTGGACGTGCTGAAGATCGACCGCTGCTTCATCGCGGATCTGGCGCCCGGGACCAGTGATGCCGCCATCGTCCGCACCATACTGGGCCTGGCCGACAACCTCGGTCTCGAATCCGTCGCCGAGGGCGTGGAGACCGCGGCACAGAAGGACTTCCTGGAGGCGGAGGGCTGCCAGACCCTGCAGGGCTTCCTGTTTGCCCGCCCGCAGGCAGCGGCGGACTGCGAACGCCTGCTCGCGCGACCCGCGGCAACCGGCGCGCAGTCGGGCCACAGCGCCTGATCACTGCGTGCCAACAACCCCGGCACCGCAGGGAGACATGCAAGGGCGTCCGCCCAGCGGCTACGATGGCACACCATCCACCGGAGGCCACCGCGTGCGCCCACTCCTCGTCCTCGCCGGAATCGTCCTGCTCGCCGGCTGCAGCGCACTGCCCCGCGGCGACGACGCGCCGCGCGAGGTGTCCTACATCTGCGCCTACGGGCCCGAGTTCACCGCCACCTTCGAAGACAACCAGGCCCTGCTCGCCTTCAATGGTGCCCGGGCCCGCCTGCAGGCCACCGAGACCGCCTACGGCGGACGCTACGCCAACCCCACCGACGACATCGTGTTCTGGACGCGGGACGACGCGGCGATGCTGGAGATGGTCGGCGTGTTCTGGAGCTGCCGCGCCCTGCCCCCGCGCCGATGAGCGCCCGCACCACCGACTTTGTCCGGCAGGCCACCGGCGCCCGCCAGGCGGAACGCGAGCAGGTGATCCAGACCCTGTGGAGCGGTTACGGGGAGATCGTCCGCTACCGGCTGCAAGGGGCCGACCAGCCGACGGTCATCCTCAAGCACGTGGTCTTCCCCGACGCAATGGACCATCCGCGGGGCTGGAGCAACGACCGCTCGCATCAGCGCAAGGTTCGCTCCTACCAGGTGGAGATGGCCTGGTATCGTGACTGGGCCGGCCTCTGCAACCCCGTTAGTCGTGTGCCCCACTGCCTGGCCACCGGGACCATCGGCGACGAACACCTGCTCCTGCTGGAAGACCTCGACGCCGCCGGCTTTGCGCGGCGCAAGGAACACCTGACCCGCGCCGAGGCGCAGCACTGCCTGCACTGGCTGGCCCGCTTTCATGCACGCTTCCTTGGACACGCCCCGAAGGGGCTGTGGCCCGAGGGCAGTTACTGGCACCTGGCCACCCGCCCGGACGAATGGGCCGCCATCGAGGACCCGGCGATTCGCGCCGCGGCGCCCACGCTGGACGCCGCCCTGACCGGTGCCCGCCACCGCACGCTCGTCCATGGCGACGCCAAGGTCGCGAACTTCTGCTTCACGCCCGGGGCCGACGCCGTCGCCGCCGTCGATTTCCAGTACGCAGGCGGTGGCTGCGGGATGCGCGACGTGGCCTATTTCCTCGGGAGCTGCCTGGACGAACGGGAACAGGAGGCCTGGGAGGCCGAACTGCTGGAGGTCTATTTCGCCGCGCTGGGCGAGGCCCTGTACGCGCAGGGCAAGGGAGACGTGGCCGGGGCCGTCGAGCGCGAGTGGCGCGCACTGTTCCCGGTGGCCCAGGCCGACTTCTACCGCTTCCTGGTCGGCTGGATGCCGGACCACTGGAAGGTCCACGACTACAGCCGGCGCACGGCCCTCGCGGTGATCCACCGCATTCAGGAAGAAGGCGGGTCCGACACGGGCCCGGGGTCCATCGCGGGGCCCATCTCGGGATCCAGCCCCAGCTCCTCCGCGACTTCCAGCCAGTAGGGCTCCGCCGAGCAGCTGCCCCAGGCCGCGGTCGTGCCTGCCGGTTTCGCGTCCGGGGTGGGCGCTTCACTCGCCGATTCGGTGTTGTTCCGGCTCGTTTCGGTCGTCATCGGTGAATGATGGCATGTCCGGGCGCCCATCACGGAGCGGGAGAGTCGGCCGCGGCCGCGCCCGCCGCGCCGGAAAACCCGGGACCGCGCACATCCTCGGTTGACCAGCCGCGGTTGCTGTCACGTCCCGTAACCCACCACTCGTGCACGAACAGACGCAGCGGGCCCCGCACCCGCTCCTCGAAGCGGGTCGGCAAGGTGAATCCCTCGACCTCGGCATACTCCAGGAAGGTCGTGTCCACGTGGGCACCCTGGGTCGGTCCAAAGCCGTTCAGCGTGATGTGCACGCGATAGAGCAGGTCCGTCTCCGGATGGATCCACATCACCACCTGGTCCCGGTCGGCCTTGCCAAAACCCGGCTCGAGGGTGGCCAGGACGCGCCGATAACGCACCCCGCCCTCGCGCCGATCCTCCAGGCGCTCGAAACCCGTTGCCCGATGCTTCACGAAGCTGGGTCCGTAATGAAACAGCTCGCCGGCATCCGTGGTCATCGCGCTGGCACGTATCCGCTCGGGATCCGTGCTGCGTTCGCCGTCGTAGAACACCCGAAACACGTCGCCATGGCGGTACACGCTCTTGGTGCCCTCCGGTCCGGTGTAGTGGAGGGCGTACAGATCATCGGCGGGGCGGAAGCGCTCCTCCCCCACCCCGCGGTAGCCCGCGTCGGCCACCAGCGGCTGGATGCGCTGGATCATGCGCCCCCATTCGCCATCGGTCGCCTGATTCAGGTCGCCGTCGAACGCGCGCAGATCTCCACCGTGCGCCGCGAGCGTGCGCTGGAACAGGGCGTCCGCCGTCAGTCCATCCTCGAACGTCGCGCCGGGACCGGGCTGGGGAAAGGTCCCGCCACAGCCGGCCAGCAGCACGGCCAGACCAAGCCACAGAACCGCCCACGAGCCTCCCGAACGTGCTGAGTGCCCCATGCCATCGCTCCTTTTAACAAATAGCTGTACTTTTCTTGTACACGCCCTGTACAGTGTTTTCAACGACACAGGTCGTTCCCTCACTGTCCGGAGTCCACCATGACATCCATCTTCCCGTCCCGAGCCGACGCCGCAGCCGCTTCCGACGCGCCCGCCAACCCCGTGCTCGAGGCGATTCGCGAGGCGGTCGCCTACATCGAATTCACCCCGCGCGGCCAGATCCTCGACGCCAACGAGCGTTTCCTCCAGGCCGTGGGCCACAACCGCGAGGACGTGATCGGGCAGCACCACCGGATGTTCTGCAGCCCGGAATACGCCCGTTCGCTGGAGTACCGGGACTTCTGGCGCCGCCTGGCGGCCGGGGAATCGCGCGCCGGCACCTTCCCCCGAGTGACACGCTCGGGCGAAACCCTCTGGCTCGAGGCCACCTACTTTCCCGTGCGCGACGCCCATGGGCGGGTGGAGAAGGTGGCGAAACTGGCCTACGACGTGACCGAGCGGCAGGCTCAACTGCGCGACCAGGCTGCGGTGTTTACCGCGCTGGACCGGTCCATGGCCGTCATCGAATTCACCCCGGACGGCGTGATCCTCAAGGCGAACGACAACTTCCTCAGGGCCGTGGGCTACGATCTCGACGCGATCCGCGGCCAGCACCACCGCATGTTCTGTGACGAAGCCTTCTACCGCGATCATCCGGACTTCTGGGAGCGCCTGGCGCGCGGGCAGTTGATGAGCGGCAAGTTCCGCCGGCTCACGGCATCCGGTGAGGAACTGTGGCTGGAGGCTACCTACAACCCGATCCTTGATGAACACGGACGGGTCGAGAAGGTGATCAAGTTCGCCACGGACATCACCGCCAGCGTGCATACCGCCGAACGCACCCGCGAAGCGACGGCCGTCGCCCACGAGATGGCGCAGAAGACCGCGGAACATGCCCGCCGCGGCGCGGATTCGCTGCAACAGAACGCCCGCCATACCGAGCAGATCCGCAGCGAGGTCAGCGGCACCCAGGAGGCCGTGGAACGCCTGAACGCCGAGGCCCGCAACATCGAATCCATCATCGAGACCATCCGCACGGTGGCCGAAACCACCCGGATGCTGTCGCTGAACGCCGCCATCGAGGCCGCCCGTGCCGGCGAACAGGGGCGCGGCTTTGCCGTGGTCGCCCAGGAGGTGCGCAAGCTCGCCGCCAACACCAGTGAGGCCACCACCCGCATCGCCGAGGTGATCAACGGCAACCTGGAACGCACCCGCGAGATCGGTGAACGCATCGAGACCGTGCGCGAGATCGCCGAACAGGCCGACGCCCAGGTGCAGACCGTGCAGGGCATCGTCGACGAGATCCACGACGGCGCGAATCTCGTGGTCGAATCCGTCGCCTCCATCCCCCGCGACGGGCACTAACCGTCTTACGGGTCCGCGAGCGGTCTACGCCTGGCTACGCCTCGCGGCGGTCGCGGGTCTGCCGCTCCTGTGGCAGGCCCGACCAGAGTTCATCGAGATCGGGGAACGGCCATGCGGCCGGATCCTCGCGCGCAGCAATGGCCTCCTGCTGGTGCGGCGCGGACAGATCCACGATCTTCGGGGGGATCCGGCAGCCCGAGCTGGTGGAGTAGAAGATCTTCACGACCGGCTTGAGCAGGGAGCCGGACGACTGGTCGACGACCACCCCGATGCGGCCGGATTCCAGGCGTACGAGCGAGCCCACGGGGTAGATCCCCAGGCTCTTCACGAAGGCCTGGAACACCCGGGGATCGAAGTGGCCGTCCGCCCACTCGGCCATCTTGCGAATGGATTCGCCCGGATCCCAGCCCGCCTTGTACGGCCGGTTCGAGGTGATCGCGTCGTAGACATCGCAGACCGCGCCCATCTTCGCGTGCAGGGTGATCTGCTCGCCGGTCAGCCCCTCGGGATATCCCGAGCCGTCCATCTTCTCGTGGTGATGCAGGCAGACGTCCAGGGTCACCGGATCAAGCGCGTCCGCGGACGCCTGCAGGATTCGGTGCCCCTCCGCCGGATGGCGTTTCATCACGGCGAACTCCTCCGCGGTCAGCTTGCCCGGCTTGTTCAGCACCTCCAGCGGCATCGCGGCCTTGCCGATGTCGTGCATCAATCCCGCCTCGCCGGCCGCCAGCAGGGCCTCGTCCTCCAGCCCCAGTTCACGCCCCAGCGCAACCATCAATGCACAAACCGCCACCGAGTGCATGTAGGTGTAGTCGTCCGCGTTCTTCAATCGCGCCAGGCTGACCAGCGCGCGGGAGTTGCGGGTGACCGAATCGGTGATCTCCTCGACCACCTTGCGCGCCAGTTCGGTATCCACCGCGCGGCCCATCCGCGCCTCGCCGAAGATCGACGTCATGGCCTGGCGCGACTTCCGGCAGATGGTGGCCGCCCGCTCCAGCTCCTCCCGGGTCGAGGCGGGCTCCCGGTCGCGCCCCGTATCCGGGATGAACTGCAACGGCGCCGGCACCGCGGCGTCGCGCTCCTCCGGCGTCACAACGGCCTCCACGGCCTCCGTGTCGCGCCCCCTGGAGGTGTCGATCCACACCTCGCGGATACTGCTGTCCCGCAGGCTCGCCAGATCCTTCGGGTCATCCAGCAGGAAGCGCGTACGCCAGAAGGGATGCTCCATCCACGACCCGCACAACTCGCGGATGAACATCCCGCAAACGACGTGCTCCACCTTGATCTTCTTCAGCATTCGGGTCCCGGGATCGTCAAGAAAGGGCGGGGTGCCCCGTGGCCGCGGAGTATGCTGCGGCCACGGGATGGCCACAAATCGCGGCTAACGGCACCTAACGGGAGGCCCTGCTACCATCCCGGAATTCCACGGGGAGGACGTTCATGAGCAGCAAGATCATCGAGGTCGTGGGACCCGCCGGGCACCTGGACACCGTGCTGGGCATCGCCGAGGGGCTCGCGATCGACGTGCTGTGGCACGGCGTGGACGAGAACCGCGACCGCATGGCGGTGCACATGCTGGTCAGCACCGAGTACCGCCAACGCCTGATGGACGACCTCTACCGTGTACTCGCCGCGTCCGAGACCGCGCGTATCCTGGTGCTGCCGGTCGAGGCCGTACTGCCGGACCCCTTTCAGGAGCCGAAAGAGGCCGACAAGGAGGCGGCCGGCAAGAAGGCCCGCGCCGTGTCACGCGAGGAGCTCTACACCAACGTCGCCGGCGGGGCGGATCTCACCGGCCAGTTCCTGCTGCTGACCGTGCTGTCCACCATCGTGGCCGCGATCGGCCTGCTGGAGAACAACGTGGCCGTGGTCATCGGCGCCATGGTCATTGCGCCCCTGCTGGGGCCCAACCTGGCGCTGGCGCTGGGCACCTCCATGGCGGACACCCGGTTGATCGGCCGCTCCCTGCGCACGAACGCGGTGGGCCTGGGGGGTGCCATCCTGATCGGGATGCTGCTCGCCACGGTCATGTCGGTGGATGTGGGTGCCCGCGAGCTGCAGATGCGCACCGAGGTCGGACTGGATTCGGTCGCGCTGGCCCTGGCCTCCGGTGCCGCGGCCGTGTTGTCGCTGACCACCGGCCTGCCCACGGTGCTGGTCGGCGTGATGGTCGCCGTGGCCCTGCTCCCGCCGGCCGCGACCGTCGGGATCATGCTCGGCTCCGGCGAATTCTCCGCCGCGTACATGGCGGCCCTGCTGCTCGCGGTGAACGTAGTCTGCGTAAACCTCTCGGCCAAGCTCGTCTTCCTCTACCAGGGCGTACGCCCGCGCGGCCAGGCGCAGCAGGCAGCCGCCGCGCAAAGCATGGCGGGCTACCTCCTGCTATGGGCCATCACCCTCGCCCTGCTGGTCTTTCTGATCCTCGAGGCGGACGTCACGCTGTAGTCTCGCCCCCGGCGCCACGCGCGGCTTTGACCCCGTCCACCGCTTCGCCTAATCTCACGACTGGGTGGCGATCCTTCAGGATCGGTGGCGAACATACCGGAATGGATCCGAATGGGCCGCGACCACCCGACAGGGAGGAACCCGCCCCATGCCCCTGCGCATGCCCGGCTTGATCGCCAGACTCGGCCCCTGGCTTCGCCCCGCTCTGCTCGGACTGGGGGGCCTGCTTTGCCTGCCCGCCGTGGCCTCCGTGGCCCCGGAGCCGCTGCCCGACAATCGGGGGGCCTATCTCTCGCCCTATACGGCGCAGGGGGATCTCGCCGGCTGGGTCGACGAGGCCGTGGGCGAATCCTCCCGCGACATCGCGGGTCTCGCCGGGCGGCTGCTGCAGACCGCCGCAATGGCCTATGGCGCGCAGCAGACGCATCGCATGAGCGGCCTGCTCGATCATGCCAGCCGCACCGCCGGTGTCCCCGCAATGGATTTCGGCAGCGCCCTGGTCGCCGCCACCGAGCCCGGCCGCACCCCCGCCGGCGGACTGGAACAGGTCACCGCGATCCTCGGAGAGCTGGGCCGGCACGGACTGGTCGGCGAGCATGCCGGGCACCAGGTGCGCCAGCTCGCGCGCGTGCTGGAGGACCCGGAAGCCGCCGTGCGCGGCGAGCTCGAACGCCTGCAGATCGGATCGCGGGATGTCGCCGGGGTCTTACGGGATCTCGAGCGCCTGCCACACGGACAGCGCCAGGACGTCCTGCGTGCGCTGGGTGACGACACCGCCCCGGCGCTCGAACTCCTGCTGGACGCGGGGCATCAGCGCCTGGACCGCGAGATCCGCGAACTCTCCCGGCCCCGTGGCGCCCCGGCCAGTGCCACCGGCAGCCTCTTTGGCCTGCTGGCGCGCGATGGCAATGCCGGCCTTTTCGGCGCCGGCGAGGTCCTGCAGCGCCAGCTGGGCGATCACGCCCTGCGCCAGGGGGCCGATCTGGGGATGGGCTTCTTCGCCCTGTTCGACGGCTTGTCGCAGACCCACCGCCAGCTCGAACTGACCCCGGAGCGCATGGCGCGCTACCGCGAGGCCGCCGACCGCTCCTTCGACGATCTCGACAGCCTGCTGGTGCACACCATGGTGCACTACCGCACCCGGCGCGACTTCGCCCGCGCCAGCGAGGCCGTGATGCTCCTCTACCCCGAGGCGCGCCCGCGCATGGACGCCGCCCATCGCGTGGCGGGCGACATCATCACCGCCGAATGGCACCGCATGCAGCAACGCATGGACCTGCAATGGCAGTAAACCCACGGAGAACCGACTGATGCGCACCCACCCGACACCCACCCGTTTCCTTGCTCTGGGCCTCGCCCTGACCCTCGGCCTGGCCGCCACGGCCGCCCACGCCACCCCGGGCGCCGACCGCCAGTTCGACCGCAACATCCAGGCGGTGGACACGGCCTTGCTGGAGCCCGGCACCCGCGCGCTGCTGGACACCTATCGCAGCGAACGCGGCTCGCGCGAGGCGCGGCAGATCAGCCGCCAGGCCCTGCCGGGACGCGGCGCCACGCAATGCGCCTGGGACGACCGCTACCGCGCCATGGCCAACCTCGAAACGCCGGCCGAGGTGATCTTTGCCCGCGCCCTGGTCACCAACAAGGGACGCGGTTCGGTGGACCTGGGCTTCGACCGCTTCGAACTGCATGCCGACGGCGCCTGCCCGGATGCGGTCGACAACGGGCCCGTCAGCTTCTGGATGACCTGGTACCAGAACCACCAGGCCATGGAACCGGCGGCCGTCTCCAGCATCGAGGAGGCGCGGCGGCTGTACGCCGCCTCCGCCATGGACAGCAGCATGAAGATGGTCATGCGCTTCGACGGCGAGATGCGGGACGGCCAGCCCCACGGGCGCTTCCGCGTGATCCAGACCAATCACACCCCCGAGATGCAGGGTATGCGCGGCGGCCATGTCAGCAGCCATGCGCTGGGTTATGTCGAATTCGAGGCCGGCGAGCGGATCCGGCGGCTGATCGTGACCGAGATGGCCCACGGCGCCACCCTGGTCTACCTGGAACAGCCCCACGGCGAGGCGCACATGCTCAACTACTGGGTCCTGCACGGGGCCGGCATGCACATGGGCGACCATTACCCGACCAACGCCGCGGGCGAGATCGACGGCCGCTTCGTCCGCCTGCGCAGCAACGAGAACCCGCCCGAGATCAGCACCTGCGTGCGCGGCAACCTCCCGGCCGCCGCCACCGCCTGCGACTAGCCCGTCAAATCCGGTGCGGGCGCCCGACCCGCACCGGACACCCGGATCCCCGCGCGACCCAGCCGGCAACAGGCCCGGGCCATGGCGGACCCCGGCCGGCGTTTTCCCGCACATGGACTACACTCGGGAAATAGGTCGCGATCTCGTACATTCCGGATCGCGGCCGAGAGCCGCGCCCCGCAATGAGGCGGCCCGCACTGCAGCAACCGGCCCGGGATCGGCCAAAGGAAGTGCGCGATGTCCAGGTTCGAATCGGCTCCCCCCTCAGCCGGCGGCCTTCGGTATTCCGACCACCTCGCCCGCACGACCCTGCGCGCCTGGGTCGGCATGTCGTTTGTCACCGCGAGTGCGCTGATCCTCGGTGGGCTGATCCTTTCCTGGCTGATCGTCTACACGGCGGGCGGGGCCGACAGTATCGTCCCGCATTTCTATTACGTTCCCATCCTGTTCGCCGCAGCGCGCTTCGGCGCCAGCACCGCGCTGGTCGTGGCCCTGGTCGCCGGCGTGCTGGCCGGCCCCCTGACGCCGGTGGATGTCGCGGCCGGCACCGCCCAGGAGACCGAGCGCTGGCTGACGCGCACCGGCTTCTTCATCGGCATCGGACAACTGATGGCCTGGCTGGTCATCCCGGCGCTGCATCCGGTCACCGAGGAGCTGCGGCGGATGCGCCAGGAATTCGATATCCGGCGCGGGCTTCGGCACAACGAGTTCTTCCTGCGCTACCAGCCGATCTACTCCCTGGAGCTGGAACGCCACGTCGGGGTCGAGGCACTGATCCGCTGGCAGCACCCCATTCGCGGCGAACTCGCCCCGGCCGACTTCCTGGATGTAGCGGAGGACTCCTCGCTGATCCACGACATCAGCGACCGGGTACTGAACGAGGGCTGCCGCCAGGCCGCTGAATGGAGGGCCCAGGCCACCAAGCATGGCCACCCACCCTGGTACGTCGCGATCAATCTCTCGGCACACGACATCGTGCGACCCGAAATGGCGGCCCACGTCGCGGCCGCGCTAGAGCGGCATCAACTCCCGCCGGAGCTGCTCCACATCGAACTGACGGAAACCGTGCTGGCCATGGACAATGCCACCGACACCCTGCACCAGTTCAAGTCGCTGGGTGTCCCGCTGGCCATCGACGACTTCGGAACCGGCTATTCATCCCTCGCCTACCTCAATCGCTTCCCCATCGACATCCTCAAGATCGACCGCCAGCTCATCTCCGGACTGGGTCTGGATACTTCCGCTCGGGACCTGTCGCGGGGCATCGTCCTGCTGGCCGACTCCCTGGGTCTGCGCACGATCGCCGAAGGGGTGGAGACCCGGGAGCAACTGGAGATCGGCCGCCAACTGCGATTCGACTGCGTCCAGGGCTACTACTTCGCCCGCCCGCTGCTGGCCAAAGAGATCCCGACCTTGCTGCTCTCCGACGAACCCCGCACCGGGGCGCTCCACGCGGTTCACTACTGACCGAAGTACTCCCGCAGCAACTGGGTGGTGCGTGCCGCCGGGTCCTCGCGGATACGGCGCTCCTCATCGGCCAGGATGGTGAACAACCCGTCCAGGGCGTGATCGGTCACGTAGCGGTCCAGATCCACGTCCAGCGCCTCCAGGCCGGGAATGCGTCCCGCCGCATCCCGCAGCGGCTGGTACACGCGATACACATCCGCCCGCTCCATCTGCTCCCGGACAATGGGCATGTAGCGCTCGCGCAGGGTGGACTCCGACGCCCCGCGCAGGTACTGCGTGGCGGCATCATCGGCACCCCGCAGCACGCCCTGAACGTCTTCGGGACGCATCCCGCGGATGGCGTCGACAAACACCGGCACCGCCTCCCGTGCCGCGGACTCCGCCGCCCGGTTCATGCGCCGCTCCAGGTCCTCCACTTCGCGCGCGAACCCGACGCGTCGCAGCACATCCCCGGCCGGCTCCAGCTCCTGTGGCAAGCCGATGCGGATCAGCGCATTCCCCCAGTAGCCGTCCTCGCGGCCGGTGCGCTCCACCGTGCGCTCGGTCCCGACGCGCAGGGCCTCGCGGATCGCCTCTTCGGCTCGATCACCCCCGCCCCCGTCCAGCCCGAAATCGCGTACGTCCAGTCCCGCGCAGGCCGTCAGCAGGAAGGGCAGAAGGAGCCAGGGGAGAAGGTAAGCGCGGCGCATAACAGGTGATCCATAACGGGTGTCCCGTCATGATACACAGGGCGGAGAACCCTCCGGTACATACCCGGCGACGCCCCTTGCCGCGCAGACCCGCTTGTCCGATGGTGAACACATGAACGCCCCCCGTCCCGATTCGTCCCGGCGCCGCCGGCGCCTCGCGGCCTTCCTGATCCTGGTGGGCCTGCCCCTGCTCGCGCTGGCGATCTGGGTCGGCTGGGCCGAACACAACCCGGAGCAGGAGCGCGAACTGCGCGTGGAGGTGCAGGACCGCCTGAGCGAGTGGTTTCCGGAGGCCATGGAGCTTCCCGACGAGCTGCTCGGATTCATTCCCCGATCCGAGCGCTTCGCCGAGGACCACCCGCCGGACGTCTTGCTCCTGCACGGGCTGGACGAGCCTGGCGATATCTGGGATACGCTCGCGCCGGCGCTGGACGAAGCCGGCCTCAACGGCTGGGAGTTCCGCTACCCCAACGACCAGGCCATCGACCACAGCACGGACCTCCTGGCGGAACACTGGGGGCAACTCGAGGGCGATGCCCCGCTGATCCTGATCGGTCACAGCATGGGTGGCCTGGTGATCCGCGATTTCGTGACGCGCTACCGGCACCCCGAGGGCAAGCCGCCCCGGGTCGGGGGGCGGCCAGTGGCCGGTGTCATCCTCGTCGCCACCCCCAACCACGGCTCCGAATGGGCACGGCTGCGGGTCTGGCTGGAGGTACGCGAGTGGCTGGCCGACCTCCAGGAGCAGCGCTTCTCGCTGTTCGCCGGACTGCGCGACGGCACCGGCGCCGCCAAGATCGACCTGCGTCCCGACAGCCCCTTCCTGGCCGAACTGAATGCCCGTCCCTGGCCCGAGGCGATCCCGGTCCGCATCATCGGTGGCAAGCTCCCCGAACCCACCCCCGCCATGCGCGAGAGCCTCGCCGCGCTGGACGAGCAGATCGACCTGGAGGCCGTGGCCGGACGCATCAGCGAATGGTGGGAGCAGACCGACGAGGAACTGGGCGACGGCGTCGTACCGCTGGAGTCACTGAGCCTGGAGGGACACCCGGAGCCCCTGATTCTTGAGGCCTCGCACCGGGGGCTGCTGGTCCCAGGCCCGCTGACGGACGAGCCCCCCGCCATCGACCCGATCCTCGACATCCTCGACCAGTGGCGCGCCCGCCCCGCCAACGACTGACCGAAGCCACGGCAACCGCGAGCGGTCCCGGCCGGCCCGTGCATGCCTGGCGCAACGACGGAACGACGGACCGACGGAACCAACCGGGGCTTTGCCAGCATCGCGACCGACGTACGTCCGAAAAGCCCCGCTCGCCGCCACCCTGAACGACCCGCCTATGGCCGCTGCAGATCCATGTGGATCTCGATGGTGCGCAGCAGTTGCTGGCGTTCGATCCAGCCGATCGCGCGCCCGGAGGCCTCCATCACCGGGATCTGGTTGAGGTTGCGCTCGCTCATCATGCGCAGGATCGCCTCGGCCTGCGTGTCTGGCGCCACCCGGCTCAGCGACTCCACCGGGGTCATGATCTCGTCGACCCGGCGCACGGCCCACTGCTCGCGCGGCAGCTTGCGGCTGTCGCTGAGGCTCACCAGGCCCTGCACCCGCTCCGGCGTACCCACCAGAAAGGCCCGGCGCCCGCCCGGCAGCACATCGTGGTGAATCCAGTCGTCGATGGTGGTCTCCGGGCGCACGCAGGGCGGATCCGGGCTGGCCAGGTCCCGCGCGCGCACATCGGCCAGGCGTTCCCGCATATCGAACATTCGGCCCTGGCCCTCGGCCATGGTCAGCAGGAACCAGGCGATCAGCATCATCCACAGCCCACCGATCAGGTTGCCGATCACCACCAGGTTCCAGAAGGCGAAGCCAAACAGCAGGAACGCCACTACGCGCCCGCCCCACACGGCCGCCTCGATGGCGCGGCGCGCATCACCCGTGAGCTTCCAGATCACCGCGCGGAACACCCGCCCGCCATCCAGCGGAAACCCGGGGATCAGGTTGAAGATCGCCACGACCAGGTTGATCAGCGCGAGCCAGCCAAGGGCCACCGGGATCGGCTCGTACCCGTCCGCGGTGGCCCGCGCGAGCGCGGCGAAAGCGAGCGCCAGTGCCACGCTCACCGCGGGCCCGGCAATGGCGATCCAGAACTCGTCCTCGGCCCGCTCCGGATCCCGCTCCATCTGCGCCACGCCGCCGAAGATGAACAGCGTGATGGACTCCACCGGTACCCCGCGCCGCAGCGCGACGATGCTGTGCCCCAGTTCATGGGCCAGGATGGATGCAAAGAACAGCAGGGCCGTCACCAGCGCGGTGGCGGCCGCCATGGCCAGACTCCAGTCCGGGTATTGATGGTGAAAGCCCGTGCTCATGCTGGCCACCAGCAGGACCAGAATGAATACCCAGCTGATGTGGAGCTGGATACGAATCCCGCGGATATGGCCAAGGATCAGGACGGTCTTGAACATGCAGCAACTCCTTGCGGCGCCAGGCTCTCCGATACCATCAGCGGTACCGACGTGGTCCGTATTATGGCGCGGCGCACTTGGCTGTCGGCGGGCACGGGGCTTGCGGAACATCCACCGCCGTGAGTGCTCTCAATGCCATGGATATCCCCCTGCTTATCATCGGCGCCCTGCTCGTCGCCAGCCTGACCGCGTTCTTCTCCGGCGTGGTGCCCTACCCCATCGGCTGGATCATCCTGGGCATCGCCTTCATCGCGCGGCTGCTCTATCTGGCCGGGCGCTGAGCGAACAGGCGTCACGCAGACGCGGACCTGTTGTATCGTCGCGACCATGCGCAAGCCCGGAACTGCACCCGTATGACCGCCAACCGACTCATGGGCCTCTACACCGGCCGCGTGGCCCCGGATTACGCCCGAGGCCGCGCCAGCGCCATCGACAAGCAGCCGGTGGCCGGCCCGCTCGCGGTGGGGCCCCTGGGCCTGGACGGTGACGAGCAGGCGGACCCGGACAACCACGGCGGACCGGAACGCGCCCTGCTCCATTACAGCCTGGACCGGTACGACGGTTGGCAGGCGCAGTACCCGGCTCACGCCGCCCGCTTCGTCGCCTCCGGCTTTGGCGAGAACCTCGCCAGCCACGGCATGGACGAGCGCAACGTCCACATCGGCGATATCTACCGCATCGGTTCCGCCCGGGTGCAGGTCAGCCAGCCCCGTACGCCGTGCTGGAAACTCGACGTACGCTTCGACATCCCGGGCCTGGCCCGCGAGGTCCAGGACACCGGCCGCTGTGGCTGGTTCTACCGCGTGCTGCAACCGGGCACCCTCGGCGTGGGCGACACCATCGAACGGCTTGAACGCCTGCCCGACACCCTCAGCATCGCCGCCGCCATGGCGGCGGTCTACCAGCACAACCAGCGCACGCCCCTGGAGCAGCTCGCGGACTGCGAGGCCCTGGCCGCCAACTGGCGCGATAAGGCCCGAAGAAAGCTGCGCGGCCTTGGCAAACACTGATCAATCTGCACGCTCGCGTTGGCCCCCAGGTTTTCCGATGCAAGGCGCGGCATGCCGCGGGTAGTGGTTCTACCCGCCCGTTTCTAGTTGATTCGAGGCGCAACGCAGGATCGGGGAACCCGGGGCACCAACCCCACAACTTAATCAACGAAGGGGCCCGGCCGCCCGTTGTTGATCAAAAATGCACGCGCGCACGGCGTTGCGGTTCCCTTGTGCAGAATGACTGCACGGCAGTCACCGCGCATTAAACGCACGCAAAAGCGACTCGAGCGCGAGCGTGTACGTGGATCGGTGTTTCCCTGGCAGGCCCCAGCGCCCACCGCCGACTTGCCGACAAGCCATCCCCCGGGTAGAACAGCGCAACCCTCACCGCTCACATGCTCCCTGTGCACTGCGCTCGACGCATCGCCGACTTGCGCGACTGGCCGAATCGCGTGGCCAATCCGGAGAGCTCGTGCCGGTGCGCACGCGAACCACTCCACAACGCGCCGCCTACGTCTGTGAACTGGCGGTCAACTCCTGACGCACAGGCTTTAACGCGATTTCCGGCCACGCTATCCATGGGTTGCACACAGCCGGGGCGCACCCCCGCAGGGCGCCACCCCGGCGGTGCTTTGTTCAAATCGCAGGAGCAAAACTATGTGGAACGTTCGCAAGACAGCCATTGCCATCGCACTGAGTTCGCTGTTCACCGTCGGCGCCGTGGGCGCCGCCCAGGCCCAAGACCTTGGCGGGTCGGCAGAAGGAGCGGCCGAAACCGGAGCCGAGGCCAGTGGCGGAATGGCCGGCGGCTCCGAACGGGGGTCCGAGGCCTCCGGTGGCGCGGCCGGCGGTGCGACCGGTGACGGTCGGGCCCCGGGTGCCGAAGGCGGTATGGGCGCAGGTGCCGGCGCGGACACCCGGATGGGTGATGACGGCGCCGAAGCCGAAACCGATGCCGAAGCCGAAGGTGGCATCGACCTGGGGAATGACACCGAGGAGGAAGAAGACTGAAACCAGGTCCGTCGACAGGCCGGCCCCTTCGGCCGGCCTGTACTGCCTGCTCCCCGGGGAGCGATGCCCGGGGTCATCGAACCAGCGGGGGTATCCCCTTTACCCCCTGAACCTTCCTGCCCATGGCACGCGCCATGGGCTTTCCCGAGCCGACGCAAGTCCTGGTGGCCCGGAGCCGAACACCTTCCTCCGCCCCCTCGCATCCCCTCCGAACGATTTCCACCGGTTCTCCAAGCGGTGTGACCGATGACGGATATCCCTTTGTCTGTGCAGGTTCGCGTGCCTGTTCTATAGCGATCCGACCGCACCGATGTGTATGCGCGCTCGGCGACGGGGTAGCATGATCCCATTCGCGTCGCGCGGGAGAAGCGATCGTGCTGTTCTGGCTTACGCTGGTGCCCTTCCTGCTGCTGTTCGCATGGCTGGTGCCGTTGCGCCGCCCGGCCTTCGAGGCCGCGCCGCTCGCCTATCTCGCCACACTCGTGCTGGCCGTCCTGGTCTGGGAGGTATCGGGCCCCGTGCTGGTGGCCAGTCTGCTGGACGCCGCGGTCGTGTTCGTGGAGGTCCTGCTGATCATCGTACTGGCGCTGCTGGTGCTGAACGTGATGATCGGTACGGGGCACATGAGCGCGATCCAGTCGGTGATCGCCAGCGTCTCGCGCGACCACCGGGTACTGGCCATGCTCCTCGGCTGGGGGCTGGTCAGCTTCGTCGAGGGCATCGCCGGTTTTGGCACCCCCGCGGTGCTGGCCGCCCCGCTACTGGTCTACTTCGGGATGCGGCCGCTAAAGGCCGTCGCCATCGCCCTGATCGGCAACAGCACCGCCGTCCCTTTCGGTGCGGCCGGCACCCCCGTGATCATCGGCTTCGCCGGCCTCGGCCTGGATGCGGAAACCACCCGCTCCGCGGTGCTGCAGACGGCCGTGATCCACACCGCTCTGGCGCCGTTTGTCACGCTGTTCATGGTCTGGGTCGCCACCCTGGGCGAGGAACGCGGGCGCTTCCGCGCATTCGTGCCGTTCGCCGTTCTGTCGGCCCTGGCCTTCGGCATCCCGTACCTGCTGGTTGCCTGGCTGGTGGGGCCTGAGCTGCCGTCCATCATCGGGGGCGTGGCGGCCATGGCGATCATCGCCCTGGCGGCCCACCGCGGCTTCCTGCTGCCCGGCCACGAGCGACGGGAGGAAGTCGAGCAGGCCCCGGTCGGACGCGTCCTGCTGGCCTTCGTCCCCTTCGCGGTAATGGCCGTTGCCCTGATCGCGTCGCGGACCATCATGCCCCTGCGCGAGGCCCTGCAGTCCGTGCGCTGGTCGCCCGGGGCGTTTCGGGAGATCGAACTCGGCCAGAGCCTGACCCCGCTGTACACCCCGTATTTCTACTTTGGTCTTGCCCTGCTCACCGCCCTGGTGCTGTTCCGCGTGAGCCGCCCCACGCTGGCCCAGGCCGTCGCCGCCACCTGGACCAAGCTGCGCGTCGCCGCGATCGTGCTGGCCTTTATCATCGCCCTCACCCAGCTCCTGCTGACCTCCGGCCACAACGCGGCCGGCCTGCCGTCGATGCCACAGGTCCTGGGCCAGGGGCTGGCGGAGATCCTGGGCGGCACATTCGTGATGTTCAGCGCCTTTATCGGCGCCATGGGCTCGTTCATGACCGGCAGCGCCACCGTCTCCAACCTGTTGTTCGCGCAACTCCAGGCCGATACCGCCGACGCCCTGGGCATGGCGATTCCGACCGTGCTGGCTCTGCAACTGATCGGTGCCGGGGTGGGCAACATGATCTCGCTGCACAACATCGCCATGGCGGCCGGGGCCGCCGGGCTGCAGGCCCGCGAGGGTCAGGTGATCCGCGAGACCATCGTCCCGGTCATCGTGGTGTGCGTCGGCGCGGGCCTGCTCGCCCTCGCCTGGTAGCGCCCGTCCGGCGCCTGCGCCGTGGCCCCGTGGCTCGGGGCTGGCGTCGCCGGCCACACTCCTGTACACCGGGGGGCGGAACCCCACACCCCGGAGATCGCATGTTCGCCAAGCCGCTTCTTCTCGCCGCCCTGCCACTCGCCGCCGTAATGGCATCCCCTGCCTGGGCAGCCGAGGACACGATCCAGCAGATCCTGGAGGCCAAGGCGGCCGCCTGGGAGGCCGGGGACGGCGAGGCCTGGGCGCGCGACTATGCGGAGGATTCTGGAGTGGTCAATCTGGTCGGCACGCGCTTCGAGAACCGCGCCGGCAATGCCCGGCGGCATACGGAGCTTCTGCAGGGCCCCTTTGTCGGCACCTCCCTGGATGTGGACGTCCAGGACATCACCCTGCTGAGTGAAGACACCGCCTTCGCCGAGGCCCGGTTCCGGGTCTCCGGTATCGAATCCATGCCCGAGGGCCTGCCGGACCACGGCGACGGGGAACTGCACACCCGCATGAGCTTCCTGCTCGAACACGACGAACACCACGGCTGGCAGATCCGGTTCGGCCAGAACACCGCGGTGCACCGGTAGACCGGGCCCCGGTCGCGAACGCCTCAACGGCTGGCGTGCTCACCGGGTACATCCCGGCCAGGGGGATCCCGGCGCTCTTCCAGCAACCGCTTCAGACATTTCAGATCGTCTTCCACCGCGCGGCGATCGGCCCGGAACTGCTCGTCCGTCGTCCCCGGCTGGCGGAACAGGCTGAACACGAACTCGCTGCCCGCTCCGTTCGGCAGCACGCGCATGGGGTTGTGGATCACCGCGCCGGTGGGCAGCTCGACCTCATGATCCAGCACCCCGAACGGGTTGGCCGGGGCAAACCGCAGCGTGACCGTGCCCACGGGGCCGTCGACGACCCACGCATCCCCCGCCTGCCGCACGCTTGAACGCGCCAGCCCCGCCGCCCATAGCGGCAGGTTTCTCGGGTCGCACGCGAAGGCGTACACGTCCTCGGGCGCTCGCGCGATCGAGGTCGTCAGATGGACCACCTCGGCCAGGTGCGGCCCGCGGACGTCCACGTCACCGACCTTCGTACGCGCGAACGAGCGCCGCGATGTCGAACTTCTTCATCTGCAGGAATGCCTGCGTGACCCGGGCCAGCGCCTCGGGGTCACCCGGCTGCATCAGCTCGTCCAGCACCGCGGGCACGATCTGCCAGGACAGGCCGAACTTGTCCTTCAGCCAGCCGCATTCCACCGCCTGCCCGCCATCGGCCGTCAGCCTGTCCCAGTAGTGGTCGATCTCCTGCTGGGTATCGCACTTGACCACGAACGAGATCGACTCGTTGAACGGGAACAGCGGACCCGCGCTGATCGCCTGGAACTCCTGCCCCAGCACGAAAAAGGTGACCACCTCCACCGAGCCGGAGGGGGTACCCTCCAGGGTGACCGAACGCTCGACCCACGAGTTCTCGAACACCGACGCGTAGAACTCGGCCGCCTCCCGAGCCTGGTGGTCGAACCACAGGTGCGGAACGAGTTTGTGCCGAATGGTTGCCATCATGCACCTCCCGCAAGGCCCGGGCCCTGCTACTCTGAGGTCACCCCCAAGTATTGGCTCCCTGTTCGAAGCCTCCCCGATAGGAGCACCCGACACAGAAGCGATGGCCATTAGGGAGACACTGACTGAGTGGCGCATTCGCGTTGGTACCCCAGGTTTTCCGAGACAAGGCGCGTCGCGCAGCGGGTAGTGGATCTACCCGCAAGCGGCGCAACGCAGGATCGGGGAACCTGGGGTGCCAACCCCGAAGGGGCTCGGCCGCCCGTTTTTGATCAACAACGGGCGCGCACGGCGTTGCGGTTCCCTTGTGCAGAATGACTGCACGGCAGTCACCGCGCCTTGTTCGCACGCAAGAGCGACTCGAGCGCGAACGCGCCACTCAGTCAGCGTCTCCCTCAGGGCTTGCATAACCACCCAGGCCGCGTGCCGGGACACGACGGTTGCGCCCAGCTCCTCCAGACGCGAAACCTCCGCGTCGATCGAATCGGAGTCGATATCCAGATGCGCCCGCGGCGCGTGATCCACGCGCTGGATGATGACCTGGAGCTCCCCGGGCGGCGTGACGAGCTGGATAAAACCGCTGTCGGCATCGAAGTCTTCGGGCATCGGGTAGCCCAGCGCCCCCGCCCAAAAACGTGCCTCGGAAGCCAGATCCTGCGTCCGGCAGTCGATCACGATATTGCCCAATCGGCTTCTGTGCACGGCACCCTCGCATCGGCGCGGTACGACCCGCGGCCGTCCGCCCCGAGGTTCACGCTTGCGCAGCGCAGCGGGAGAACACGCGCGCCTGCGTGTCCTCCCGCTCGGTCAGCCTGGCTTGCAGGCCAGGCCGTACTCGAAGGTGTGGATCTTCACCCCCTCGGGGAAGGCCGCCTTCAGCCGCCGCTCGAACTCGGCGTAGATCTCGGCCTTGTGCTGCTGGACGTCCCAGTCGCGGCTGTCACAGTCGACGCCCTCGACGTCGAGTTCCATGTTGAACTCCAGATCCGGGGCCATTTGTACGCGGATTCTCGGCATGTCGATTCTCCTTCCGGTTCGGGGCCCTACAGAACGGGCACGAGCAGCAGCGCCATGATGTTCAGCACCTTGATGAGCGGGTTGATCGCGGGCCCCGAGGTGTCCTTGTAGGGGTCGCCGACCGTGTCGCCGGTCACCGCGGCATGGTGCGCTTCCGACCCCTTGCCCCCGTGATGTCCGTCCTCGATGTACTTCTTCGCGTTATCCCAGGCGCCGCCGCCCGCGGTCTGCGAGATCGCCACGAACAGCCCGGTCACGATCGTCCCGATCAGCAGCCCCCCGAGGGCCTCGGTACCCAGGAACACGCCGACCAGAACGGGGACCAGCACCGGCAGCAGCGAGGGCACGATCATTTCGCGGATCGCCGCGCTGGTGAGCATATCCACGGCTCGAGTGTAGTCCGGCTTCGTGGTGCCCTCCATGATCCCGCTGATCTCGCGGAACTGGCGCCGCACCTCGTTCACGATGCCGGAGGCCGCGCGGCCGACCGACTCCATGGTCATCGACGCAAACAGGTACGGGATCAGGCCGCCGATAAACAGGCCCACGATGACGTTCGGGTTGCTCAGCTCGAAGTTGTGCCCACCCCCGGTGTAATGCACCAGCTCGTGGGTGTAGTCGGCAAACAGCACCAGTGCCGCCAGGCCCGCCGAGCCGATGGCATAGCCCTTGGTCACGGCCTTCGTGGTGTTGCCCACCGAATCCAGCGCATCGGTGGTATCCCGAACCTCGGAGGGCAAGTCGGCCATCTCCGCGATGCCACCGGCGTTGTCCGTGATCGGACCGTAGGCGTCCATCGCCACGATAATCCCGGTCATCGACAGCATCGTGGTCGCGGCGATCGCGATGCCGTAGAGCCCGCCAAAGGCATAGGCCACCAGGATGGCGGCGCACACCGCCAGCACCGGCGCGGCGGTCGCCTTCATCGACAGCGCCAGACCGGCAATGATGTTGGTCGCATGGCCGGTCGTGGAGGCCTCGGCCAGATGGCGGACCGGCCGGAAGACCGTGGAGGTGTAGTAGTCCGTCGCCACCATGATGACGCCGGTCAGGACCAACCCCACCAGTGCCGCCCCGTACAGGCGCAGCGCGGCCCCGCTCTCGATCCCCATGCTGTTGGCCAGCGCGGTATCCGGAACCAGCACCAGGGTAATGGGCAGGAATGCCACGGCAGCCAGCCCCCCCGAGACGATTAGTCCCTTGTAGAGCCCCCGGATAATCTCGGAACCCTCGCGCGCCTTGACCACGAAGGTACCGATGATCGAGGCCAGGATCGCGCCGCCACCCAGCACCAGCGGATACACCGCGGCCATCAGCCCCAGCTCGGGAATCAGCAGCGTGCCCAGGATCATCGTCGCGATGATGGTCACTGCATAGGTCTCGAACAGGTCCGCGGCCATCCCGGCGCAGTCGCCCACGTTGTCGCCCACGTTGTCGGCGATCACCGCCGGGTTCCGCGGGTCATCCTCCGGAATACCGGCCTCGACCTTGCCCACCAGGTCCGCCCCGACATCCGCGCCCTTGGTGAAGATGCCACCGCCCACACGGGCAAAGATGGAGATCAGCGAACCGCCCAGGGCCAGCCCGACCAGGGGCGAAAGTCCCACATCGCCCCCCTCCGGTGTCAGCCACCAGAGCACGGCGAAATAGCCCGCCACCCCCAGCAGCCCGAGCCCGACCACCAGCAGGCCGGTCACCGCGCCCCCGCGGAAGGCCACATCCATCGCCGCCTCCAGGCTCGACTTCGCAGCCGCCGCCGTGCGCACATTGGCGCGCACCGCCACATGCATGCCAATGAACCCGGCGGCCCCGGAAAGCACGGCACCGATCAGAAACCCGACCGCGGAGCCGATGCCGATCACCAGCCACAGCCCTACGAACAGCACCACCCCGACCACTGCAATGGTCGTGTACTGCCGCTTCATGTAGGCCGAGGCGCCTTCCTGGATCGCGCGGGCGATCCGCCGCATCTCGTCGGTACCCTCCGATCGCGAAAGTACCCAGCGGATGGACAACAGACCGTAGACCAGCGCGACAACGCCGCACAGCAGCGCAAACACGAGGCCGGAAAGTGGCATGGACATGAGCTCCCCCTTCGATACGTCGTGACACAAACTCCTCCGGCGCAGCGGGCACCCGCGACGTTCAAGAAGAACGCGCCAGGCGCGACGCCACCGCCCGGGTCAGGCCCGGACATCCGGTTTGTGCAGCCCGGTCGTGCCTGCGCGCGACCGGTCGTCGAGGCGCGCGGCGGCCGCTGGCGCGGGCGTACAGCCTCGACAAACGTATCGGGGGATGGTGGGTCGGCCGGGAGATCACTCAGTGACCGGACCGCAAAAACCCCTTACAATGCTAGGGAACTTACGTGGTGCGATCCCGGCCGTCAAGCCATGCAGCCATCAGGGTTTTCGGAACCTGCGCCGACATTACCGTTCACAAAGAGCGTTGCTCGCGCACGACCGGGCCCGATTCGTCCCGCGGCCACACCGCGTATCCGATTCGCCGCATACAGGGACGCGGGCACGCAAGCGTGGAAGTCGCGTAAAATCCGCCACTTTCCAACTGACGCAAGCCCCTACTCGCAGGCCTTCCCATGACCAGTGCCCAACCAGCCACCCCGAACTGCTACTTCTGCCGGGTATCCGCCGGCCTGGCCGACCCGCTGATCTACGAGAACCGCTCGTTCGTCGCCCTGTTCGACACCAATCCGGTCAACCCCGGGCACGCACTCGTCATTCCCCGGCGCCACGTGGTCTCCCTGTTCGACCTCGACGACACCGAACAGGCGGACTACTTCGACGCGCTTCACGGCGTGCGCCGGGTCATCGAAGCCACGGACCTGGAAAAGCTGTACCGCAACATGCGCGTCCGCGAAGACCTGCGCGAGCGCCCCAAGGACCACATCGACAACGTCCTGGACCTGCCCTTCCTGGGCAATCCGCCCGATGCCTATACCGTCGGCAACAACGACGGCCGCATGGCCGGGCGCAGCATCGACCACCTGCACGTGATCCTGCTGCCGCGCTACGCGGGCGACGTCGAAGACCCTCGCGGCGGCATCCGCAACGTCATCCCGGATCGCGCGAACTACCACCGCCATGCCCACCCGGGCGTACGCACCGACACGGCCTGAACAACGCCAATGCCATGCGCGTGGCACGCCTCCACCAACCCCTCGGCGCAGTCGCCTGGCTCGCACTGACCGCGGCATCGTTGGGTCTGCCGACGGCCAGTGCCAGCGGGGACGAGGACCTCGGTGCACGCATTGCCCAGGAAGGCAACGACCGCGGGGCGACCGCCTGCATCCAGTGCCATGGCGAACAGGGTCAGGGCCAGTCGCAGCCGCCGTTCCCGCGCCTGGCGGGGCTGCCGGAGCAATACCTGGTGGAGCAGATGGAGGCCTACCGGGACGGCCTGCGCCCGAACGCCACCATGGCGCGGATCGCCCAGCACCTGAACGACGAAGAGATCGAAGCGATCAGCCGGCACTACGCGGAGATGGAACCGGCGGGCGGCCCGCATGACGTGCCGGGCGATCTGGCGGAACGAGGGCGCGAGATTGCCCTTGCAGGATTGCCGGAACGCAACGTCCAGTCCTGCGCCTCCTGCCATGGGGACGAAGGACGCGAACGGAACCCCAGCCTGCCGCCGCTGGCCGGCCACCCGCCCCGCTATCTGATGGCACAGCTCCAGGCCTATGTCCACGGCGCGCGCGAGACGTCCCTTGCCGGCTTGATGCAGGGCATCGTGAGCGAACTGGAAGAGGAAGAAATGGCGGCACTCGCGGCCTACTACGCCTCCCTGCCGGCCCGCGGCGAGTAACCAGAGCTCGAGGCAACCTGTCCATTCGGCCTGGCACTACCCCGCTTCCACCGCCCCCGAGGCCGGATCAAACACCCATGGTTCGTCGCCGAGGCGGAACCGAAGAGTTCCCTCCACCCAGCCCAGCGCCTCGTAGCGTTGCGCCTCCGGATCCAGCTCCCCGTGGTGCTCAACACGCACTGGGATCGCATTCGCTTCCACCGAGTCGCCCAGCGATTCGCGATCCACGACCGTCAGGGTACGGTTCCCTGCAGGTCCTTCCTGCGCGAACACCACATGGCGCCCATCGTCGCTCCAGGGCCCGATCGTGACGCGGCCCCCGTACTGAAACGCCGCCGGGCTCGCCGCGCCGCTGTCCGCCCGCACCAGCCAGCCGGCGCTGTGGGCCGCACCGCTGGTGACCACCGCTACCCAGGCATCGTCCGGGGATGCCCTGGCCTCCCGGAATCGCGTTGTCGCACCGAAGGCGTTCTGCGCGTCCACCTGGATATCGCCGGGCAGGTCTTCAATGCCAAGGAGCGTGGCACCCTCCGCCGTCCGAACAGACGCCTCACGGATGTCGAGCGGCGCCGGAACGGACGCCTCGCCGTACCCGGACGGATGCTCTTCCTCCCCCCACGGCGTGCAACCACTGATCACGAGCAACGTGACCACCACACCCGCGGCGACCCGGGGCGCGAAGCGTCGAACCGAGCGGCCGCGTCCAGGCCAGAACGCGCCCACGCCCGACCGCTCCGCCAGCACATCCTCGCGTTCTCGACTGTTCGCGCGCTCCCGCATCACCTCTCCAACGACACGCACCTGCACCCGCATCTGATCGATGGCTTCCCCCACATCGATGCTCGAGGCGTGGGCCTGGTGGGCCAGTGGCAGCTCATCCGTGCCGTAACCAACCTGTTGGCTCGGCGGGACAACTGACCTGCGACAGGGGCACCTTCTCGCCCGGTCACCGCCTACTGGACTGACCTCGTCCCGCGGCAGCCGGGATACTGCGTGCACCCCCAGAACTCCTGCCCCATATTGGAGCCCCGACGGGCCTTGCGCTTCACCATGGCGCTGCCGCACTTCGGGCAGTCCGGAATAGCCGGCGCCGCGTGTCGCTCACGCAAACCCTCCACGTGTGCTCTGCGGGTCTGGCGCGAACGCTCGAGTCCGCAATTCTCCAGCGTTGCGAGCATGGCGTGGACCTCGTCTTCGCTCCACACCTCATCCCGGAATGAGCGGATGTAGCTCACCAGCCCCAGCCCATGGACCACGTTGTCCGGCATCCGTGTCTTGAAGGTGCTGCCACCGACGAAAACCACTACCGAGTGAATCTGCTCCGGGTCTACCCCCAGCGCCTCGGCTACCGCGCGTTCATGGCGATAGTTCTGGCGCAATGGATTCTGGAAACGGAACGACCGGCGGTAGATCTTCTGTGTCCACTGGGCCTGGCGCTCACTCCCGAAAATCCAGCCCCGCATATTCTTCGTCTCGATGACGAAGACCCCGAACCGCGACACCAGCACATGATCGACCTGCGTAGTCCCGTCCGCGGTCTGGAGCATAACGTCGTGAACCACGCGGCCGGACTTTCCATCCAGGCCAACCGCCAGGATCAGGCGAACCCACAGCTCGCCAAGCCAGCCCTTCACCTTTGGAAACCGAGCGATTGCAACCAGCGCCGCCAGTACCCAGGCCCACCAGAACTGCAGAGCCGCGTTGACCAATACTGCGCCCAGATCGATATCCATCTCGATTTCCTGCTCCGCTCCAAGGATCCCGCATCGCCGACTGCGCGGGATCAACGAAATCGCGGCTGTCCTCTCGTCGCTCTTCCCGCCGAGACCGTTGTCCTCAAATCAATATGGGACAGGGCCCCACTCCCGGCGCAACCGCGTCAGTGTCGGATCGAATTGGCAGCCAATCCGCCGGTCCACCTGCTCGAAATGGCGTGTCAGTTCCGGCATGGCCTGGCGCAGCTTTTCGACTTCGTCCGGAGGAATTTCCGGATCCCCCTCCTCCAGGCAGATTCGCGCCAGGTCATAGCCCCAGGCCTGACCGAAGTAGTTCACCTTGTGGTGATCACAAACGTCTTCCGTACCCCGCGCTACCTGCATCAACTGCCGCGTGAACTCATCGTATTGCCGACGCTTGATGGCACATTGCTCGCCCCCACCGGGCGCGCCCGCGACACCGTCGGCCACCGACTCCGGCGCGACCCCCGTCAGGGTCGGGTCATACTCGCCGTCCAGAACCGCGGCCAGCAACGCGTCCGCCGTCTCGCCAGTCTCCAGCCATTCCTCGGCAGCCGCAGCCAGCTGACCGCGTTCCTCGTGAAGCTCACTGTACTGCTCCACAGAAGCTTGGACCTCGTCATCGAGACGCCAGTAGGCCTCCAGGGATGGTCGCGCGTCCCGGTTCAGTTCCGCTTCGCACCGCTCTTCCATCCGCCAGGGATCGTTCTCCCATGCGCGGCGCCCATACTGTTCAAAGCAGTACCCCAGCGCCGACCGGGTAATCGTGTCGTCTATATCCGGGCCCGTGAAGGGTGGGCGCACTTGCCACCGGCTTTCCAGTTCATCCCGGAGATCGTCTTGCTGCCTTACCAGCGCTTCGTAATGCGCGCGCCGACGATCCAGCTCTTCATCCTGCCGCTCCAGGGCCACCCGCACCCGCTCACCGTCACCATCCAGCCTCGCATCATTCCGAGCGATGGCGGGCTCCTCGTCGCCGTCTTCCGTCCTGGTGTCCGCAGCCAGCTGCTCCCCGCTCTCTGCCTCCGGCTTTGACGCTGACTCCGAATCCGGCGCCTCTATTTCCACCTCTGCCTGCGCCTGCCGGCTCACCGGCACCAGTCGAGCGGCCTCCGGATACGCCTCCAACAGCTCTTCGTAGCGCGCCTCGGGGGCGTCCGACTCTTCAATGCGGTCCACCATGCGCTCGAACACCGCCTCCCGCAGTGGCGTCGCGGGATAGGTTTCGAGAAACTCCTGATACGCCTCCAGCGTGTCGCGCTCCCGATACGGCGCGAAATCGTCCTCATCGCCACGAGGTGCCAGCTCCAGGTGAATCGCGATGGGCTCGCCCCCCATAGCCGACGTGGGCTGTTGATGAAGCTCCGAGTCGTGATACCCCTCCTTGCGCGCCAGGAAGTACATCCCGGACCATCCCTCGGACCGCGAGGTCGTCAACCGGAAAGGCGTGGTCGTGTAGTGATAAAGGCGATCCGGACGATCGCCCCGATAGATATCGGCTCCCGGCGGATCCGACGTCAACACATACTGGGTAGGCCCATGCTGGGGTCCAGCGCAACCCGCCATGGCCCCGACCAGCCATAGCCCAACCGCCGCCAACCCTACCCGCCTCAGCCCCATGATCATCCTGCCGCTCCCTGACCCGTCGCCCAGGCCAAGCGAGCCTGAGCCAGTCCTACCGAATATGCCAACGGCATCTTCGGAGCCTGCCTTTGGCGAGACGCATTTGTAAGCAATCCTGAGTGCCCTCTTCCCTGCCCCTCAACTAGCAGCCACCACCCCCGCCGCCTCCGGGGCCTCCACCGCCCCCGGCGCCTCCCGACCCCCCAACGCTTTCTTCCAGCCACATGGCCATGTGGCTAGCGATTGCGATCGCGGCCACGGGGAGGGGCCGCGACGCCTCGACGAACCAGCCGCGTTCGGATAAAAACCCCGTCTTCGGGTCGAATGTGGCGACAGGCCCTTGGGCATCGTAAAGGGTATAGGCGAAATGGTAATGCCAGTCCGCCTGCTGGCCATTTAACACGTAACCGACATCACGCAAGCGAAATCCGCCACTCAGGGTCTTGCGATCTTGGCTGTTTTCCTCGATGCGGGTCACCGTGCCAGCTCCCGCTCGCCACTCCCGTTGACGCCGGGGCATCGAACCAAAGAAACTGACCTCCTGCCGCAGGGTTTTCAGAATCCCACAGTCCGAGCGTCGTGCCAGCCGCATACGGGTCGTGGCGAAGTGCAGTTCGGGTTCCCCGAACAAGGCTGCGAATGTCCCGGGCGGGCGTCGAAGTCGCGCGATCGTGGTGCCGGACCTGTTCAGTTCAGCGACCGTGCGGCCATCGTTCTTGCCCACAAACGGCAGCCGCTTCAGGGACGACAGCAAGACAAACTCCAGCGCCCCCTCCACCGTGGTCTGTTCGCCCGGAGGTGGCGCGGTCCCGGTTCCCGATCCGGTTCTCTTGCCCGGGGTCCCAGCGGAGGAACGATCGATCGATTGCCAACGACTAGCTGGTCCAAAACCACGCTTTGCCATGCTGGGCTCCTTTCCCTGCGTTGAGACCGAGGTCAAACCTCGCTAACCGCCGGTTCTCGCGAGCAAGAATGATGGGTACCCTGTTCTCGCCCACCCCTGAAACCTAGACAGCCCGCCTCAGACCGTCAAGAAATCATGCGTGTCCGCTATTTGCAGCCACACGCCTTTGTAAGCAATCCTGAGTTCCTCTTTTTGCTATTTTTTCTCTGGCTTTTAC
Source organism: Thioalkalivibrio sp. ALE12 (assembly GCF_000381105.1). Lineage (NCBI taxonomy): Bacteria > Pseudomonadati > Pseudomonadota > Gammaproteobacteria > Chromatiales > Ectothiorhodospiraceae > Thioalkalivibrio > Thioalkalivibrio sp. ALE12. Next base: position 178,237 of record NZ_KB905907.1, read on the forward strand.
CTTGGGGGTACTCGAATCACATCGAAGCCAACAGCGTCCGGGGCTAGTCGAAGGGAGATTGCCAGGCGAAAACCGCCGACTCTGCTTGCCCGGGTCGCCTCAGGCACAGATGCAGTTCCTGATCATTGCGCCATTGCATGGCGTAGACGGCACCGCTGAGTAGTTGCACGGGCTCGGCATCGACAGCCGTCAGCCAGGTATGCGACAGCCCACCCCAGCTTCCGCGCAGCTCGCGAACCACGTAGGCAAGCTGCGTCTGGTCGGGTGACCAGGCGTGGTCGGATACCATCAGCGAGCGCGTACTCCAGCGAACGGGTCGATGTTCACCCAGCACGCGACCACCCGATAGTTCCAGCCTGATCAGGCGCGGATCCACCTTCTTGACTTGCTCCTTGCCCAGTTGGGTCCAGTCATCCTGATACGGCGCCTGAAATCGCCAGTGACCGATATCTTCGGCACCACATGCAGCGGTATCGGCACGTTCCATTCGATCAGGCCGGTCAAGGTCGATTGCGTGAACCACAGCCGGTCGTTGCTGGCCACGCGGTTTCACTCTCAACGATGCGGAGGACGGCTGTACGGGCGTCGCCTCGTTGGCGTCGGGAGGCAACACACCGGTCAGGAGGCGTTGTCCATCACGACTCCAGCAAAGCTTGTCGATTCGTGGTGCGGCGGTTGCCGCGTCACCGCTGCTGTCGCGCCCATCGGGTTCCGGCAGATGGCGGATGCCAGTGTCCAGATCGAGCAAGGCCAGCCGATGCTTGGGAGGTGCATTTTCACCGCGATTGGTCCATAGCCAGAACGCCAACCATTGCCCATCGGGCGAATAACTCAGCGGCAGATGATCGCCGCAATCGATGCCCTCGGTACCGGCTACCATCTCACCGCCGGTGCTGGCAGGTTCAGTGTTCGGGTGACATCCTCCCAGGCCAACAATCAGCAAACCGCCCAGTGCCAGCCCCGCCAACGCCCGTTCGAAACACCACATAGACAACTCCACCAAAAGCCCCCGGCCACAAAGCCGCCCTGAACGGCGTGCGTGACTCTCGAAAACATGCGCTCAAGTAGCTGGCGCCTTCCTGCGGCACCCACTTCTGTTGCTACATCGCCATTTCCCTGGCTCCGCTACGTTGGGTCTCGGCTTCGCCGGATCAATCTTACCCAAACAAGACATCATAGGTGTCCTCTTCTTCCCATCTTCGACCTGGCCCGACAGCCCGGCCGGAGAACGCGGCGCCGCGCCCCGGTCAGGCCAGTAGACGCGCCCCAGATCTTGGGTATGCTGCAAGCCTAGCCCCGGCTATCGCTCGCGATCGGCAGCGGCCGGGATTCCGGCACCCGCACGGGCGTCGGGGCGCGTCCCGAACCACGCGGCGCCGCATCCCGATGTCGCGTGCGTTAACCAGGAGCCTCACCGTCATGGGCATGGCCTGTTGTGCACCGCACGGCGCGAACGCCGGCATCAACCCCTGCCACTGTGGCGCGGCCCATACCCAGGCGGCCCTCCGGCGCATCGAGGCCGACCTGAACCGGCGCCAGTTCCTCGGCGGTGCCGCCGCCGTGCTGGGCATGTTCGCGGGCTTCGGCCTCGCCCCGCGCGAGGTCAAGGCCGGTGAACCCGGGCAACCGCTGCTACTCACCCACCTGCGACTGTTCGACGGCGAGACCCTCGAGATGCGCGAGGACGTGGACATCCTGATCGAGGACGGCCGCATCGCCACGCTGCCCCGGCGCGGCGAGGGCCCGACCGCCGCACGCACCATCGACTGCGGCGGGCGCGCGGTCATCCCCGGCCTGATCGACGCCCACTGGCACAGCACGCTGGTCGGGGTTAGCCAGATGACCGCCATGACCGCGGACATCGGCTTCCTGCACCTGATGGCCGGGCGCGAGGCCGGCGCGACCCTGATGCGCGGCTTCACCACCGTGCGCGATCTCGGCGGCCCGGCCTTCGGCCTGAAGATGGCCATCGACCGCGGCGCGGTGGCCGGCCCGCGCATCTTCCCCTGCGGCGCGATGATCTCCCAGACCTCCGGGCACGGCGATTTTCGCCAGCGCCACGAGTTGCCACGCATGCCGAGCACCCCGCCGAATTACATCGAGAGCAGCGGTGTCGCTGCGATCGCCGATGGCGTGGACGAGGTGCTGCGCCGCACCCGGGAACAGCTGATGCAAGGCGCCAGCCAGATCAAGATCATGGCCGGGGGCGGCGTCTCCAGCCTGTACGACCCGCTGGACACCGCCCAGTACCTGGAAGAGGAGATGCGTGCCGCCGTGCGCGCCGCCGCCGACTGGGGCACCTACGTATGCGCCCATGTCTACATACCGCAGGGCATCCAGCGCGCGATCCGCGCCGGGGTGCGCTCCATCGAGCACGGCCAGCTCGCCGACGAGGAGACGGCGCGCATGATGGCGGACGCCAACGTGTGGTGGAGCATCCAGCCCTTCCTGGACGACGAGGACGCCAACCCGAAAACGGACCCCGTCTCCCGGGCCAAGCAGCTCCAGGTGAGCGCGGGCACCGAGCGCGCTTTCGAACTGGGCCGCCAGTACGGCGTGCCCATGGCCTTCGGCACCGACATCCTGTTCAGCCCCGAGGGCGCCGCCAGCCAGGGCCGCCAGCTGGCCAAGCTGACCCGCTTCATGTCCCCGCTGGAGGCCCTGCACATGGCCACCGGCGCGGCCGGCCAACTGCTCGCCCTGTCCGGCGACCGCGCCCCCTACCCCGGCCGCCTCGGCGTCATCGCCGAAGGGGCCCTAGCCGACCTGCTCGTGGTCGATGCCGACCCGGCAACCGGCCTGGACTGGCTGGATGCACCCGCCGACCACCTGGACCTGATCATGAAGGGCGGCAGCATCGTCCGGAACCAGCTGGACCACACTCGATAGATCAATATCCGCCGGTCCGCCTCATATTCCATTCTCCGGATCGCCACTACCCGCCATGGAGTCATGCACGAATGATCGAGAGAATGTTCACCACCAGCCGGCTGCTGGTACTGGTGACGGTCGTGGTCAGCACCATCGCGGCTCTCCTGCTTTATGCCGCCAACGTATACATCGTGTTCAATATCGTGGTCGATTTTGTCCAGCAGGTTCCCAGCTCGGTCGATGAGGGCAAGAGCCTGGCGGTGAGGTTCCTGAAGGTCCTCGACATGCTGCTCATCGCTGTGACTTTCCAGATCATCGCGGTTGGCTTGTTTCGGCTGTTCATCAAGCCGGATTCCGGCAGCAAAAGCAGCTTGCTCTCCGTGTTGGAGATCCGGCATTTCCACGACCTCAAAGTCACGATCATTCAGGTCGCGATCGTGATCCTGGTGGTGCTTTTTCTGGAGCAGGCAGTGGAGGTTGGCGCATCACTGGAAACGCTCTACTACGGCCTCGCCATCGCGGTGATCATCGCCAGCGCTGTGTTTGCGTTCCGGAATATGACACATCGCGGGGACTGACTCACCGAACGCACAAACCATGTGACTCCCTAACGTCGGCCTCACGCTCGTGCCGCCAAACGCTCAATCGGGTCTGTGCCAGCAAGTAACCTGAGGTCTATCCCGTACACGCCAGTCTGGGGCTCGCGGCTGCCAGCCAGCGCCGGCTGCCACTAGCCATATACCGTACTCGAGGACGGCTATCCGCCATGATGCTCTCTCGCCTTCGCCGATGGTTCAGTCGCGTGGGCGACAACAAACATCTGCCACCCAGCGACCCGCCTCCATCCAACAAAGAGTTCGCCAACAGCCCTCGGGAACAAGAACACGACGGCATGGAGCAGCTTCTCTCGGAACGAGAGCTCTCCTCGCGCTACTGTGCGGGCCTATTCGAAATAGGGCTCGATTCCCGGGACGAGCCCTCCCCGGAAGAACGAGCCTGGCTGCGTGGCCTCCGCGACCGGCTTATGGAGAATGCCACCTCATTCAGTGCCAAAGTGCCGCGGCTTCCCCGAATCGCACCCCGGCTCATGGCCACGCTGCGCGACCCCGAGCAATACCGGTCAAAAGAGATCGCGAAAATGCTGGAAAGCGATCCGGTTCTGGCCGGAAACATGCTCAAGGTCGTCAATAGCCCGTCCGTACGCCCAACCCGGTCTGAGATTTTGAGCATCGAACAGGCCGTTACGATCCTCGGCAATCAGCGCATGAGGGAAGCAGTCGCAGCGGCCATCGTAAGCCCCATAGCCCAGTTCGAAAGGGACAATCGTCTGAGCCCCGCGGGGATCCAGAAAATCTGGCCAGAAACGCTGCAAACGGCCATGAATGTCAAAATTGGTGCCCAGCATTTAGGCGGAGGGTGCGAAGGATTCGCACTCTATCTATCCGCCCTGGCACATAGCAGCGGACTCATGGTTCTTCTGCGGGAACTACAAACACTCAGCGCATCCACCCTCTCCCGAGGCTTCATCGACGAGTTCGAGGGACTGACACGCAACGTCTCTGTTGCCATCGCTCGCCACTGGGAGTTCGATGAAAGCGGTGTTCAATTGCTTCAGGCCTGGGCCAAATCAGATCGTTCTACGCTCGAATCCGCACTCCTAATGGATGCCATCGGATTCACTCGAATCAACAACCTGTGCAACCGCGGCGAACTGGAATCCGGTTCCTGTAAGGTCTTCCGCAAGACCCTGCCCCGCTATGCGAACGAGTGGACACCCGAACCAAGTGCCAGATGACGCCAAAGGCGGACCACAGCGGGTTCCATTCGCGCGGCCCCAAGTCGCATGCCCCAACCCCCTACCCTTGTTTTCTTCTGGTTTTAACATATGCTTGTAAAAAGCCCGTGGGCCTGCCGCTGCGAGTCAGTGGGCACCGAACGCCATGGTCTGGGGGAGCATTCCTGTCGCTCCCAGCAAGGAGACACCGCCATGAACATCCGCTTCACCCTTGCCCTGCTGTTCCTGATCTCGCTTCCGCTCGCCGTTAGCGGCTGCGCATCCACCTCCCAGCCGAACACACCGGAAGCACTCGCTTCCGAAGATGCGCTCGCCCAGATCCTGTTCGATTACGAGGCGGACGCCTTCACCGCCTACAACATGCGCCGCAACGGCACCGTCGATATCACCTTCGCACGCGACGTCCCGGACGGCCTGTACAGCCAGATGGTGGATGACCTGCGAGCCCACCCGGACATCCGCAACGTCCGCTCGGCACGCACCGGCCCCGCCTGCGGCCTGTTCTAGCCCAATGCGTCGGTGCCCCCGGGCGCCGGCGCTATGGGCGCACCGACCCACGAAGCCACATCGCATCAATCCAGGCTGTCTCCATCGTCTGTCGCAAGAAATCATGGCTGTCCCTTTCTTCGGTCCCCTTCCTGGCTCGCGTCATCTCCGGACCCTCCCTGGTCCATGCACTCCCCCTGAAACCTAGACAGCCCGCATCAGACCGTCAAGAAATCATGGGTGTCCTCTTCTTCTGTCAAGAAATCATGGGTGTCCTCTTCTTTCCCCATTTCCGAGCCTTCAGCCTGCTGGAGCATCTGAATCTGCATCGCAACAGCGGCAATGCCCTGAGACATAGTTAATAGAGTGCCCTTAGAAGGCCCGCCGAAGAATCCCATACCCCCTCCTTTGCATATAACGCTTTGCACAGCGGCGCGAGGAACGAGCGTCCGGCGCCGTAGGCGCGAACTGCTGCAACTTGTTATGAATTTACAACCCCCTGGATGAACAAGTACGCGCCTACTGTATAAGCTAAGATTTGTAGCCAAAAAAAGCCCCACGTAACCGGGCCGCTCCATTTCGCCATGAAAGTGTTGAAACACCCTCCGTCCTTGATCTTCTTCGCGGTGTAACGGTAATCAAGGAGCCGCGATACAGTTGCTGCACAGCCAAGCGCTGCCGAAACAGACCACAAAATAATTACACAATCCAGAGGCACCGCATGAGAAGCACCTTCCCCTAGCTTCAGGTTGATGGCATAGGCTAATGACGCAACTGCAAATCCAAGGAACAGGTTGATCGAAAATGACAACTGTGTGATGCGGTAATTCTGCCACCGCACGTATCGTTCTTTCTGGTCCTGGTTCATGGGCTCCCTATGCATAACGCCCGGCTTTGCGGCGTGCCGGAGCGCAGCGTAGGCACGTCCGACAACAGCCGATTGTTATGCCAACCCTCTTGACTACGCTACACAGGTGCAAATAGTGTTCGAGGTGAAATTTTCGACTCAAGCGCATTTAGGATTTGCTGTAGTTCAACTTTTGCTTCGGCCTGTAACCCCAAGCATTGGCCAATCCCATCTGCATCTGTACTCAGCCGGCTTTCCATTGATATTGCATATTCTGATGATTCTTGCTCAGAAATGCTGTAAGCATGAAAATGCATAGGGTCGCCAATCTTTGCTGGACTGCTTAAATGCGCAAAATTGAACCCCTTTGTCATATAATCCAATAAGTTATCCTGGACGATCAAAACAAGTTTTTTATTCACATGCTCGAACGTGTGAATTTTATGGTGCATCTGAACCAAAATAGTCTTTGCCGTCATTTTCCAGTTCATGCCAAAAGACTTTTTGGAATCCTCACCATTTCCTTCTTGGTCTATATCCAAGTCTTTCAGAAGGCGCTGCCGTTCAGGCCAAACTGTGCCAGATGTATCAAGTGTTTGTAGTTCAATTCCGACGAAATCCTTCACCTTTCCGCTTTTTACAGAAACCAAGAAGTAATCAACGCTACCGCCTGGAATTGATACTTCCGGGACAATATGCAACTCATTTCCCGGCTCATGCGTAGTCAATAAGTGAAGGCAATCAGTAAATATCTTACGTTTGTCAATTAACCGCGTAGGGCAAATAATGATTGGATTCTCTTCTCTGCCATACAAAACAGTACAAGTTCCAATCGAAATTTCCGGATTACTTTTTCTAACCTTGTAACAGGTCTTACCTAGAAATGGGCATTGTTGCTCATCCACAATAGTCTGCCAGTTTTCGTTGGCGACTTTAGTGGAATGGCCAAATAGTTCCAAAACCTTACTCATAAAAGCGACCAACTCCGTTCTTCTGACATATCAAGATATTGTTTGGATATATCAATACCAATGGATTTCCTATTTAGCTGTTTCGCTACCAAAAGAGTCGTTCCGGTGCCACAAAACGGGTCTAACACAATTCCATCTTCTGGGCATGTAGCTAAAATGGGAATCCTGCACAAATCCTCTGGGTACGGCGCAAAATGCGCATCTCGTTTTTGCGTATCCTCTGGAATAATGTCCCATACATCTGTTGGTTTGCTTCCCTTTGGATGGTATTTAAGGAAATAAAAACCCTTGTCCCGAAGCTCTTTTGCACGGCCAGAAACCTTCTCTTTGTCCGAGTGCGTAGATCGCTGTTGCCCCCGAATAACCATTCTAAAGTCTGACAGCCTGCCTTCTGCAACATCAGATAATACGCTATCTAGGGCTTCACGAGCCAATAACTTTTCTTCATCGCTTAACGCTGTTGATAATTCTATTTGTCGCTTGTAGCGGACTCCTGAAACACCTGTTGCTGAAACTACCGCCCCGTTTACAACCTTTGTTTGGCGAGATTTAGATCTTATCGAGTCAGCGTCATAGTAGTACTTATTTTTTTTAACAAAATGAAATACATTCTCATGAACATTGCCAAGGCGATCTTTAGTGTTGTCCATACCGCTCTTTACTTTGTTCCATATGACGCTATTCCTAAGAATCCATCCTTGGTTATCGGTAAGCTCAAATGCCACACGCCAAGGAATCCCAAGTAACTTCTTGGCTTTGTACGAGTCACCCATGTTGAGCCAGAACGACCCATCATCTTTTAGAACACGCTTTAGCTCTAGAAAAATAGCGCATAAATCTTTAACGAAGTCTCGATAATCCGACTCTAAGCCAATCCCGCCGTTGTCGTACTCTCTTTTGCCCCAGTAAGGGGGTGAGGTTACTACACAATCTATTGATGAATCTGGGAGTTCTTTAAGAACACCCAGTGCATCACCAAGCATCAGCAATGGCGATGTCGTTGAACTGCTCTTGTACTCTTCAAGTCTCTCCGAGAAACCATTTTCGATAATTCCTCGTTCACTAAGAAAAGGTGATTCTTTTGCTTTCTGCATAATTCTCTCTGTTAAAGCCATTTAGGCCGGAATCTATTCTTTGCCTCAAAGGGGCATAACAGTGATTGGGTAGCGCGCACGGATATGAAATGAACGTGCGCGCGTGTTCATTCGGATATTGGACCGTGGCAGGAATCCGGGATTCTCCCCGATAATCCGGTTCTTGCGGTTGTTCGGTGCGACCTACGCCGTGGATATCTCGCAGGGCCGTTGCGCCACATGGCAGGTTACTGTATAGCTAGACAGTATACTGTTTGAGTGGAGGCGTGGCATGGACGCCACTTCGAAGGGACTCCGGTTGATGGAGAGGGTACGGACAACGCTGCGCACCCGGTGGTACAGCCCGCGGACGGAAAAGATGTATTGCTACTGGATTCGGTACTACATTTGGCGATGAACGCGACGTACTGGCATTTGCCGTTTCGCAGGGGTAAGCGCTGCCGAGGAAATATCCCAACGCAGCACCGCGCTGGCTTCGCAATGGATAAGGGCGCCGAGCCGACCGGAAAATCACGGACGCGCCCTTCCCCGCGTTTTTGCTTATTTGGTATGGCACGCAGGTGAACAGTAAAAGCAACCGTCCACGTTCGCGTAGTGCCTGCGAGCCTCACGAATGGCTGACTGACAAGTGCTGTGCACGCCAAGGTCAATATAGTCCCGCGGGTAATGCACGCATCCACGTTTATGCACTTCGCGCTCACCGGACGACTGAGGGTTTTTGTTTACGCAATACCGGCCCATAGTAGCCTCCACATCAGTTAACTCGGCAACGTAACAGTGCACTCGCCTGCCTCACCGCTGACGGTATTGTTAGCGACGAAGTCCGACTTCTTTTAGTCGGATTGCCATGGTGGCAATTGAGACGCAAAAGGTTGAGGCCAAGGGTTCGAAGCGATCTCCGCCGAAAGACGAAGCACCTGCAAGGGCGGCCGCATATTCCAGAGAGTCGTCAACAGCCTCCATCAGCTGCCCAGGATTCCCCGGGCTCAGGAAGAACGCGGTAGTATCGTTCAAGCGGAATTGGTCGATATCTCCAAAACGCTGACGGAAGTGTTCGAGAAGCAATTTGCTCGGGACGCAGAAGCAGGCCGCGTAGTAATCAGCTTCACGCTCCATGGGTATACGAGTGCGATTGCGTGCAGGATAGCCTTCAATCGGTCGATCACGATGCATATGCGTATGGTCAGGATGAAGCTGCCAGTGCCCGACCTCATGGGCACCGGTAAATCTCTCGACGGTTAATCCGAATTTTGTAGAGACCGAAATGCGCTCCCGATTTCGATCGATCGACCCCGCCACCTCATATCGACCTTGAGGTCCTCCGAAACGGCCAAGATCTGGAACGCGGTCGTACTGAAACCCCAAGATTTGGGATGCAACGGACGCACTGAACAATTGTGGCAGGGGCGGAATCGGTTCATTTCCCCACAGGGTATTTCGGGAGCGCCAGATCTCCTTCTGAAGGTCCCTCGCCTGTTGTTCAATCCGCTGCTTATTCATAGCTCACCTAAGGCGTTAATTCATATAGAGGTTCCGATTCATGGAAGATTGCTCCTAAACGCTCAATCCCAACTCAACGCCCCACCCGTTTGATACTCCGTAACCCGCGTCTCAAAGAAGTTCTTCTCCTTCTTCAGATCGAGCACCTCGCTCATCCACGGGAATGGGTTGTCGGCCCCCGGGTACAGCTCGGCCAGGCCGATCTGGGCGCAGCGACGGTTGGCGATGAAGTGCAGGTATTCCTCGAACATCTGCGCGTTCATGCCGAGCACGCCACGCGGCATGGTGTCGCGGGCGTACTGCGCCTCGAGCTCCACGGCATCCGAGATCAGGGTGCGCATCTCGTTCTTGAAGTCTTCGGTCCACAGGTGCGGATTTTCGAGCTTGATCTGGTTGATCACGTCGATGCCGAAGTTCATGTGCATGGACTCGTCGCGCAGGATGTACTGGAACTGCTCGGCCACGCCGGTCATCTTGTTGCGCCGGCCCATGGAGAGGATCTGCACGAAGCCAACATAGAAGAAAATGCCCTCGAACACGACGTAGAAGGCGATCAGTTCGCGCAGCAGCTTCTGGTCCGCCTCCGGCGTACCGGTGCGGAAGTTCGGGTCCGCCAGGTGCTTGGTGAACGGCAGGGCCCACTCCGCCTTGGTGGCCACGGAGGGCACCTCGCGGTACATGTTGAAGATCTCGCCCTCGTCCAGGCCCAGGGATTCCACGCAGTACTGGTAGGCGTGGGTGTGCAGCGCCTCCTCGAAGGCCTGGCGCAGCAGGTACTGGCGGCACTCGGGGTTGGTGATGTGGCGGTACACGGCCAGCACCAGGTTGTTCGCCACCAGCGAGTCGGCGGTGGAGAAGAAGCCCAGGTTGCGCTTGACGATGGTGCGCTCGTCCTCGGTCAGCCCATTCGGGTCCTTCCACAGGGCGATGTCCGCGTTCATGTTGATTTCCTGCGGCATCCAGTGGTTGGCGCAGCCGTCCAGGTACTTCTGCCAGGCCCACTTGTACTTGAAGGGCACGAGCTGGTTGAGGTCCGCGTGGCAGTTGATGATCTTCTTGTCATCCACGCGGATGCGCTCGGCACCCATCTCCAGGTCTTCCAGGCCGGTGCCGGTCAGGGCGTCTTCGTTCGGCTCGGCCAGCGGCTGGCCGGCGTTTTCCGGCTCCGGCGAGACGCTGGGCGCGGCGCCGGCGGTGCTCATCAGCGCTTCGTTCTCCTGAAAGCCCATGCCGGGGCGGACGGCGGGTTCTTTCTGGCCTTCGCCTTTGATGGCTGCGATCGGATCGTCCCAGGAAAGCATAGTGTCCCCTCTTGTTTTCGGTGGCGGCCCGACGCGGTGGCCGGGCCTTTTGTTCAGTGCGTTGTGATCAGTGTGTGGTGCGTATTCGGTGCCCGTGGGCGGGCCCGCCTTACTGGCAGGCCTCGCAGTCCGGGTCGAGGATGGAGCACGCCTTGGGCGCTTCCGGCTCGGCCGCCTGCTGGCCGCCGGAGACGGCGTTCAGCTTGTTGGCGCGCGAGGAGTCGGCCACGGTGCTCTTTTCCACGTGGGTCGCGCCCATGGAGCGCAGGTAGTAGGTCGTCTTCAGGCCGCGCACCCAGGCCAGCTTGTACAGGGCGTCCAGCTTGGGCCCGGAGGGCTCGGCCATGTAGAGGTTCAGGCTCTGCGCCTGGTCGATCCACTTCTGCCGGCGCGAGGCGGCCTCGACCAGCCAGCGGGTGTCCAGCTCGAACGCGGTGGCGTACAGGGCCTTGATGTCCTCCGGCACGCGGTCCAGCGGCTGCACGGAGCCGTCGTAGTACTTGAGGTCGTTGACCATCACCTCGTCCCACAGCTCGCGGTCTTTCAGGTCGCGCACCAGGTACGGGTTGATCACGGTGAACTCGCCCGACAGGTTCGATTTGACGAACAGGTTCTGGTAGGTCGGCTCGATCGACTGGCTGACCCCGCAGATGTTGGAGATGGTCGCGGTCGGCGCGATCGCCATGGTGTTGGAGTTGCGCATGCCGACCTTCTTCACCCGCTTGCGCAGCTTGTCCCACTCCAGGCGCTGGGTGGTGTCCATCTGCAGGTAGTCGCCGCGGGTCTCGGCCAGCTTGTCGATCGAGTCGATCGGCAGGATGCCCTGGCTCCACAGGCTGCCGGGGAAGCTCTCGTAGCGCCCGCGTTCTTCGGCCAGATCGGTCGAGGCCTTGATGGCGTAGTAGGACACCGCCTCCATGGAGGTGTCGGCAAACTCCACCGCCGCCTCGGAGGCATACGGCACGCGCAGCTTGTACAGCGCGTCCTGGAAGCCCATGACCCCCAGCCCCACCGGGCGGTGGCGCAGGTTGGAGCGCCGCGCCTGCGGCACGGAGTAGTAGTTGTAGTCGATCACGTTGTCGAGCATGCGCATGGCCGTGTTCACGGTCTGCTCGAGCTTGTCCTGGTCCAGCTCGCCGGCCTCGTTCACATGCGCGGCCAGGTTGATCGAGCCCAGGTTGCACACCGCGATCTCGTCATCCGAGGTGTTCAGGGTGATCTCGGTGCACAGGTTCGAGCTGTGGACCACGCCGGTGTGTTGCTGCGGGCTGCGCAGGTTGCACGGGTCCTTGAAGGTCATCCACGGATGGCCGGTCTCGAACAGCATGCCGAGCATCTTCCGCCACAGGTCCACGGCCTTCATGGTCTTGTGCACGCGCAGCTCGCCGCGCGCGGCCTTCTCTTCGTATTCGCAGTAGCGCTTCTCGAACTCGGCGCCGACCAGGTCGTGCAGGTCCGGGGTCTCGTTCGGGGAGAACAGGGTCCAGTCGCCGTCCTCGGCCACGCGCTTCATGAACAGGTCCGGGATCCAGTTGGCGCTGTTCATGTCGTGGGTGCGGCGGCGGTCGTCGCCGGTATTCTTGCGCAGCTCGATGAACTCCTCGACATCGATGTGCCAGGTCTCGAGGTAGGCGCACACGGCACCCTTGCGCTTGCCGCCCTGGTTCACGGCCACGGCGGTGTCGTTGGCGACCTTCAGGAACGGGACGACGCCCTGCGACTTGCCGTTGGTGCCCTTGATATGGGCGCCCATGCCGCGCACGCGGGTCCAGTCGTTGCCGAGGCCGCCGGCAAACTTGGACAGCAGCGCGTTGTCGCGGATGGCGCTGTAGATGCCGTCCAGGTCGTCCGGCACGCTGGTCAGGTAGCAGCTGGAGAGCTGCGGGCGCAGGGTGCCGGAGTTGAACAGGGTCGGCGTGGAGCTCATGAAGTCGAACGAGCTCAGCAGGTTGTAGAACTCGATCGCGCGCGCCTCGCGGTCGATCTCGTTGATCGCCAGGCCCATCGCCACGCGCATGAAGAACGCCTGCGGCAGCTCGAAGCGGGTGCCGTCAGAGTGGATGAAGTAGCGGTCGTACAGGGTCTGCAGGCCCAGGTAGGTAAACTGCAGGTCGCGCTCGGGCTTGATCGCCGCACCCAGCTTGTCGAGGTCGTAGCGGGTCAGCTCGCTGTCGACCAGCTCCAGGTCGGCGGCGCGCCGGATGTAGGCGCCGAAGTACTCGGCGTAGCGCTCGGCCAGCTGCGCCTGGGTGGCCTCTTCCGGGCGACCGTGCACGAAGCTCAGGGCCTCGCGGCGCAGGGCGTCCATCAGCAGGCGCGCGGTGACCTCGGAGTAGTTCGGCTCCTTCTCGATCATCACGCGGGCGGCCATCACCAGCGCGGTGGCCACATCCTTCTCGGCGACGCCGTCGAACAGGTTGCGGCGCGCCTCGGTCAGGATCTTCTGGCCGTCCACGTGCTCGATGCCGTCACAGGCCTCGGCGACAACCGCCTGCAGGCGCGCCTCGTCCAGCGGGGCCTGGGTGCCGTCGGCGCGGGTCACGTTCAGGCTGGCGGCAGCCTCCTGCTCTTCCGGGGACTGCTCGGCGGCCTCGGCGGCGCGCTTCTGCGCCTGCTGCTCGCGATAGATCACGTAGGCCCGCGCGACCTTGTGGTGGCCACCGCGCATCAGGGCCAGTTCCACCTGGTCCTGGATATCCTCGATATGCACCGTCATGCCCTGGGTGCCGGCGCGGCGGAACAGGCTGTCCACCACCTGCCCGGCCACTTCCTTCGACACCTCGTGGATGCGGCGGCTGGCCGCGGCATTGCCGCCCTCCACCGCGAGAAAGGCCTTGGTCACCGCCACCTCGATCTTGGAGGCATCGAAGCCCGTGACCTTGCCGTTACGGCGAATCACCTGATGCTGGCCCGGGCTGGTCGCCAGGACCTCGGCCGACGGTTCGGCCTGCGGCGGGTACTGGGTGCCCTCGGGGGCTTCGGCGGTGTAGGGTTCGCTGTTCATGACGGCCTCGCGCTGGTGTTGGATCGAACGTGAAGTACTATAGATCGGGGATCCGGAACTGCATAGCCACTAGATATAGTGGTTCGCGAAAGAACAAGCCGCGCACAACCCGTGAGCAAGCTGTGGATAAAAACGGCGATTCCCCGTCCTGCCGCCGTTCCCGGAGGGGCGCCCGGGTTATCCACCAAACGCCGATGTAGTGACTGCCCGGGCCGCGATCCGGCCCGCGCGATCATGAAAATGTTTTATCGACCGCGATTAACCAAATGCGTCCCGCCCTCCCAGCCGGCGCGGCGTTCCCCCGGTGCCCGTGACCGCGTTGGACAAAGCCGTCCGGCCTCCCAATAATCCCCGCCATATCGATCCCCGATCCGGGATGGCCCGCCAGCTGTGGGCGCACCCCGGATCCCGCTACCCGATTCATGGAACCCGGGCCCACGCCCGACGATCCGGTATCGTGTGCAGCACTCGCAGGGACGGCCCCGCCGCCCCCGCCACGGAATTCATTGTTGCGAGATGGAGAGCGCCATGAGCGACGCCAAGAAGTCCAAGAAAGACAAGAAGAAGAACGCCTCCGACAAGGCCCAGGCCGAAACCCCGAAGATGGCCAGCGCCACCGGGGCCGTGCAGGCCGCTACCGGCGCCGTCCAGCTGGGCGGCGCCGCCGAGTCCGAACCGAAAAAGGGGGACAGCGGCAAGGAAGCGCGCCACTGTCCGCTCTTGATCCTGGGCTCCGGCCCGGCCGGCTGGACCGCCGCGGTCTACGCCGCGCGCGCCAACCTGAATCCGGTCGTGATCACCGGCCTGGAACAGGGCGGCCAGCTGATGACCACCACCGACGTGGACAACTGGCCAGGCGACAACGAGGGCGTGCAGGGCCCCGAACTGATGCAGCGCATGCAGAAGCATGCCGAGCGCTTCGACACCGAGGTGATCTTCGATCACATCCACACGGTGCAGCTGAAGGACAAGCCCTACCGCCTGATCGGCGACTCCGGGGAATACACCTGTGATGCCCTGATCATCTGCACCGGGGCCTCCGCGCAGTACCTGGGGCTGGAGTCCGAGACCACCTTCGCCGGCAAGGGCGTCTCCGCCTGCGCGACCTGCGACGGCTTCTTCTACCGCAACCAGAAGGTCGCGGTGATCGGCGGCGGCAACACCGCCGTGGAAGAGGCCCTGTACCTGTCGAACATCGCCTCCGAGGTCGTACTGGTGCACCGCCGCGATGCCCTGCGCGCGGAGAAGATCCTGCAGGACAAGCTGTTCGAGAAGGAAAAGAACGGCAACGTCACCATCGAGTGGAACCACACCCTGGACGAGATCCTCGGCGACGCGACCGGCGTGACCGGTGCCCGCCTGAAGCACGCCCAGAGCGGCGAGACGAAGGACATCGACGTGATGGGCGTGTTCATCGCGATCGGCCACAAGCCGAACACCGACATCTTCCAGGGCCAGCTGGACATGGAAGGCGGTTACATCAAGGTGCAAAGCGGCCTGGAGGGCAACGCCACCGCCACCTCCGTACCGGGCGTGTTCGCCGCCGGCGACGTGATGGACCATGTCTACCGCCAGGCGGTCACCTCCGCCGGCACCGGCTGCATGGCCGCACTGGACGCGGAGAAGTACCTGGACAAGCTCGGTTGATCACGTGAGCGCCGAGGGCGATACCCAGGCACCGCACCCGCCGGAGGACGACTCGGGCGACACGCCGGAACGTGTCGAACTGCGCGACGGCCTGGCCGACGTGGACCCGGCCGCCTGGGACGCCCTGACCGGCGGCACCGAGCCGTTCCTGCGCCACGCCTTCCTGGAGGGCCTGGAACGCCACGAGTGTCTGGGGCGCCAGTTCGGCTGGTTCCCGCAGCACGTGCTGATCTTCCGCGACGACCAGCTCGTCGCGGCCGCGCCGGCCTACGCCAAGACCAACAACTACGGCGAGTTCGTGTTCGACTTCGCCTGGGAGAGCGCGTGGAACCGCCAGGGGCTTAACTACTACCCCAAGCTGGTCGTCTCCGTGCCCTACACCCCCGCCACCGGCCCACGCCTGCTGGTGCACCCGGAGGCGCCGGACTTCGATCACCTGCGCACCCTGCTCGTGCGCGCCCTGGTCACCCGCGGGCGCGAACTGAATGCCTCGGGCGTGAACATCCTGTTCCCCAACCAGGATGATCTGGACGTGACCCGCGAGCTGGGGCTGGCCGAGCGCATGGGCTGCCAGTACCACTGGACGAACGCGGACTACACAAGCTTCGACGACTTCCTGGCCGCGCTCAGCTCGAAAAAGCGCAAGAACATCAAGCGCGAACGCCGCCGCGTCAATGAGGCCGGCATCGAGTTCCGCACGCTGACCGGGGCCACCGGATCGCCCGAGGACTGGGCGCGCTTCCACCGTTTCTACGTCGACACCTTCGAGAAGCACATGGGCATCCCGACGCTGTCGGAGGCCTTTTTTGTGGAGACGGCTGCGGCGCTGGGCGACCAGGTGGTGCTGTTCGAGGCAAGACGCCCAGGCGATGCGGGCGACGACGAGACCATCGCCGCCGCCCTTTGCTATCGCAGCCACGACACCCTTTACGGGCGCTTCTGGGGCTGCACCGAGGAGCTGGCCGACCTGCACTTCGAGACCTGCTACTACCAGGGCATCGAGTTCTGCATCCGCGAAGGACTGGCCCGCTTCGAGCCCGGTGCCCAGGGCGAACACAAGATCCCGCGCGGCTTCCTGCCCACGCCCACCTACTCCGCCCACATGATCCTGACCGAGGGCTTCGACCAGCCCGTGCGCGACTTCTGCGAACGCGAGGCCCAGATGATGCAGGCCCACTGCGAACGCCTGCACGAACACTCGCCCTACCGGCAGGTCCAACCCAACGATGCACCTCGCGCCTGAACCATCCCCTGTAGGAGGCCAGCCCTCTGGCCGATGGGGGCCATCCCTACGCCCCATCGCGCAGGGGGCTGCGCTCCTACAACACCCCGCACGCCGGACCCAACCCGTAGGAGGCCAGCCCTCTGGCCGATGGGGGCCATCCCCACGCCCCATCGCGCAGGGGGCTGCGCTCCTACAACACCCCGCACGCCGGACCCAACCTGTAGGAGGCCAGCCCTCTGGCCGATGGGGCGTAGCCAATGCCGCAATCGCCGAGAGGGCTCGGCTCCTACAAGGCTTGGCATACCACCGGGGCCCGGGTCGCCCCGCAGAGACGATCTTCGTGGGAGCGGGCTCGCCCGCGAAGCCCCTGCCCGCGCGGGGCGCCGCCACTGGCCCTTCGCCTGCAAGCAGGCTCCTACAGAACCCGGGCCTCCAATCTCGGGTCATGCACGGAAGCGCCCCATGAACTCCAGCCCGCAGATCACCCTGCCCTGGCTGGACCCGGAGCACCCGGAGGCCCCGTTCCCGGACCCGGCGCATGCCCTGGCCGAGCCGAACGGCCTGCTCGCGGCCGGGGGCGATCTGTCCGTGCCACGTCTGCTGAATGCCTACCGATCCGGGATCTTCCCCTGGTTCGAGGCCGGGCAGCCGATCCTGTGGTGGAGCCCGGACCCGCGCGCGGTGCTGGAGCCGGGCCACTTCCGCCTGCACCGCAGCCTGAAGAAGGCGATCCGCAACCGTGGCTACACGGTCAGCTTCGATCGCGCCTTCGAGGCCGTGATCGAGGCCTGCGCCGCGCCGCGCGACTACGCCGACGGCACCTGGATCACCACCAGCATGCAGCGCGCCTACATTGCCCTGCATCGAACAGGCCACGCGCACTCCGTGGAGGTCTGGGACGGCCCGCGCCTGATCGGCGGGCTCTATGGCGTGTCCGTGGGCCGGCTGTTCTGCGGCGAGTCGATGTTCTCGCGCGAGCGCGACGCCTCCAAGATCGCCCTGGCCTGGCTCTGCCGCCACCTGGTCGCCTGGGGCTGGCCGCTGGTGGATGTGCAGATGGAGACCGCCCACCTGCTCAACCTGGGCGCCATCACTCTGCCCCGCCACGAATTCATCGCCCGCATCCGCGACATCGCAAACGAACCCGTCGAACCCGGCCCATGGCAGACCGACCCTGCCCTGAGCCCCCTCGACCCCGGCTGGAACACCGCCCCATAGCAGAGGTCTCACAAGCGCACCTTGTGGGAGAAGACTGTGGGAGCGGGCTCGCCCGCGAAGCCCCTGCCCGCGTCGGACATTGGCAAGAGCCATTCGCGGGCAAGCCCGCTCCCACAGGTCACTGCCACAGACCCCGCCACGGAGCTCCCTCCCCGCTCGCCCCCGCGCCCGTCACTGCGAGGCGCCGCAGGGGCCGGGGCAGCCTCCGAAACCGGGCACGTCAGCCGGCGCACCCTTGGCCCCCGTTGCGGGTGCTTTATACTCCCGGCCACTGGGGAACCGAGCGGGAGATTCGGGTGGGCAAGGCAGATCAGGGGGAATGGCGGGCCATGGCGCTCAACGGGCTGCGCGCGGGCCTGATGCTGGCGCTGGCCGCAATCACGGCGGGCTGTGCGACGCTGGCGCCATCGCCGCCGTCGGATCAGAGCAATATCTGCGAGATCTTCCGCGAGCAGCCACGCTGGTACGACTACGCGCGTGATTCCGAACGCGAATGGGGCACGCCCATCGCCACGCAGATGTCGTTCATCCAGCAGGAGTCCTCGTTCCGCAGCCACGTCCGTCCGGACCGCGAGCGGCTGCTGGGCTTCATCCCGTGGAGCCGCCCGTCCTCCGCGCGGGGCTACGCGCAGGCGCAGGATCCGGTCTGGGGCGAATACCGCGAGGATGCCGGCAGCCGCTTCGCGCGGCGCACGCACATGAAACACGCCACCGACTTCATCGGCTGGTACAACGATCGCACCCGGCGCATGACCGGCGTACCGCTGCACAACGCGGAGCACCTCTACCTCGCCTACCACGAGGGTCAGGGCGGCTACAGCCGTGGCAGTTATCAGAACAAGCCGCAGGTGCGGGCCGCGGCGCGCCAGGTCGCCCAGCGGGCCGACCGCTACGAGTCCCAGCTGGCGAGCTGCGAATCCGAGTTCCGCTGCCGCCGCTTCTACCAGGTCTGGCCCTTCTGCCGCGGGTAGCCCGGTCGATGACGCGGGCTCCCGACCGGTAGATCCGGAATTACCGGTGCGCGGTTTCCGGGGCGACGATCCTTGTAGGAGCGGGCTCGCCCGCGAAGCCCCTGCCCGCGCCGGAGTCCATCGCAAGCCCTTCGCCTGCAAGCAGGCTCCTGCGCGGCCAGGCATGCGACCGGGGTCTGGTGGTCCATCATCCCGGCCGCAGCGAAGCGCCGGGATTTCCCACCGCAGCCTCCAACGTCGGGGCAACCCGACAGACTGCCGCGTCGGCGGCGCCTCCTCGCAGTGACGGGGGAGTCGCGTTCCCGACCGCTCGATCTCAACACGTGACGGCGGCACTTGAGGGAACCCGGCCGGCCGTGTTCCAGTCTCCGGAGTACCCTCTTACGGACTACAAGGACGCACCATGAGCGACAATCCCACGGCCGGCTTTCGCTTCAACCACACCATGCTGCGCGTGAAGGATCCGCAGAAGGCGCTGGACTTCTACCAGCGCGTGTTCGGCATGCAGCTGGTGAAGACGCTGGATTTCCCGGAGTTCGAGTTCACGCTCTACTTCCTGGCGCAGATCGGCGAGGACGAACCGCAGCCGCCGAAGGACGCCGGCGAGGCCACCCGCTGGATGTTCAGCCAGCGTGGCATCCTGGAGCTGACCTACAACTACGGCACCGAGAAGGACGCCGACTTCCACTACCACGACGGCAACGAAGAGCCACAGGGCTTCGGCCACATCTGCTTTTCGGTCCCGGATCTGGACGCGGCCGTGCGCTGGTTCGACCAGAACAATGTTGAATTCGTGAAGCGCCCGGACGAGGGCGGCCTGAAGGACATCGCGTTCGTGAAGGACCTCGACGGCTACTGGATCGAGATCCTCGAACCCAGCCGTCTGACGGGGCTGGGGCGGTAGGCCCCACCGCCAACCGAGCTGGTGGCGCCGCCAGGTGTTGCCCGCCACCGGCGCTGGCTGGGGCTTCGCGCGCGAGCGCGCTCCTGCAGGGGTGGGGCTAGCCCCGGCTCATCGGGCAAGACCAGCGATTCACCTCAACAAGCGCTGTACCCGGACATAAGAAAGGGCCCCGTTGCGGGGCCCTTCACTACCCAGAGTGTTCCGGCGTTTGCGGCCGGTGCGATCGTCGCCCGATCGCTTAGACCTGGGTGTAGCGCAGGTAGGAGCGGATCTCCTCGAAGCCCTGCGGGAACTTCTTCTGCGCATCTTCGTTGCTGACCGTCGGCGGGATGATCACGCGAGCACCCGGGGTCCAGTCGGCCGGCGTCGCGATGCCGTGCTGGTCACCGGTCTGCAGCGCGTCGATCACACGCAGGATCTCGTCGAAGTTGCGGCCCACCGACATCGGGTAGGTCATCATCAGCCGGATCTTCTTGTTCGGGTCGATGATGTAGACCGAACGCACGGCGGCGGTCTCGCTCTCGCCCGGGTGAATCATCTCGTAGAGCTCCGAGATCTTCTTGTCGGCGTCGGCGACGATCGGGAACTCCAGCGTGGTGTTCTGGGTGTCGTTGACGTCCTCGATCCACTTGTTGTGCTCCTCGACCGTGTCGGTCGACAGCCCGAGCGGCTTGGTGTTGCGGTCCGCGAACTGCTTGGCCAGCTGCGCGGTACGGCCCATCTCGGTGGTGCACACCGGGGTGAAGTCGGCCGGGTGGCTGAAGAAGAAGCACCAGGAGTCGCCGATCCATTCGTGGAAGTCGATCTTGCCCTTGGTGGTGTCAATCTGGAAATTCGGTGCGGTATCGCCCAAACGCAGTGCCATGATGTACTCCTTGCTTTGAAAGTTTGATCGGGTCGTTCATGGGGTCGTGCCTCCATGTACGTCTTACTTTATCTGTCGACCCGAATATAGTGAATTACTTATTTCTTAACGCAACGATAGTTTTTCACTAAAGCGGGCCAGGCAAGACGGCCCCTGCCCCAGCCCGCTGACCACGGGCCTACATGCGACGGAACAAGTCCACCAGGTCTTCACGCATGTCCTGACGACCCATCTCCTCGGTCGTGAAGCCGTCGCCATCGAAGTTCACGCCCAGCATCACCGCCTGACCCGCCTCCAGGTCGGGCTGGAGCGCCACCATGCGGAGCCCTTCCAGATAGTCAGCCACCGCTTCGTCGGCCTCCGCGACAGCCTGGACCTGCTTCTGCATCCACGAGGAGATGTGCAGCACCAGGGTGCCGTCCCACTCCGAGGCGGCGAGCTCCTGCAGGTAGGCGTGGGCCAGCGCCACGTTCTCATCGCGATCCAGCTCGCCCCCCAGCGCCAGGTAGGCCACGTCCTTGTCCGCGGTCACATGCACCGCGGCGGCGGCATCCTCGCCGGAGCGCAGCGTCGCGATCTGGAAGCCCGCCCGCGGATCGGCCGAGAGCATGGATGCGCCCAGGCCACCCGCCAGGGCACCACAGATGGGTGACGGATTATTGATCACGGCCATCGAACCGGCGCCCATCTGGTTGACGATGGCCTGCCCGACCCCGGCACTGGCCATGGAGCGGATGGTCTGTTGCTCGCCAAACGAAAGGGGCTCGGCAGCGGCCAGCATCGGGGTCGCCAGGAGGGCGGCGGACAGGGAGAGGGTCATTGCGGTCTTTTTCATCAGAGACTCCGGTCTTTAAGCTGTATTGGAATATCGTGTTTTACTGATGCTTATGGCGGTATCTCACCACTCCCGTGCCTTGTGACAGGCAGTGGCCGGACGTCCGACCGCCCACGCGGACGTCGTTCAAACTCGGGCGAGACGCGTTACGCGGCCCGCCCGGGCACTTTCAGTCTTGCTCGTCGGCGTCGCCCTCCAGCTGGCTCAGACGGCGGTACAGGCTGCGCTCGCTGATCCCGAGGGTCCTTGCCAGCGCACGGCGGTCCCCGGGGTACACCGCAGCCGCGTGCCGCAGGTATTCGCGCTCGACCTCGTCCAGCGGGCGCAGTGACTGCGGATGCAGCAACCCTTCCAGTCCGCCAGTCCTGGCCCCGACCGGGGACGGACCGCCTTGCCGCACGCGGTCCGGCAGGTGTTCCGGACGGATCGCCTCGCCGTCTGCCAGCAAGGCCGCGCGCTCGAGGATGTTGCGCAGCTCGCGCACATTGCCGGGGAAGGAATACTGCTCGAGAACTCTCAGGGTCTCGTCTTCCAGGCGCGGTGGCACGACCAGATCCAGGCGCTCGCCAAGGGCCTCCAGCAGTAACGGGATGTCCTCCACCCGCTCGCGCAGCGGGGGCACCTCGATCGGAAAGGTGTTGATGCGGTAGTAGAGGTCCTCGCGAAACTCGCCGGCACGCACCATGGACTCGAGGTCGCGGTGGGTCGCGCAGACCAGGCGGAAATCCGCCCGCCGCGACTCGACGCCTCCGACCCGGCGATAGGCATGGGTCTCCAGCAGCCGCAGCAGCTTGACCTGCTGGCTCAGCGGGATATCCCCCACCTCGTCCAGAAACAGGGTGCCCCCGGCTGACGCCTCCACCAGCCCGGCCTTGGCCGACGCGGCGCCGGTAAAGGCACCGCGCTCGTGGCCGAACAGCTCGCTTTCGAACAGGGTTTCGGTCAGCCCCGAACATTCCACGGGCACGAACGGCGACTTGTGCCGCGGACTCGCCTCGTGAATCGCGCGGGCGATGAGTTCCTTGCCCGTGCCGGACTCGCCAAGCAGGAGGGCCGACGCATTGCTCGGCGCCACCCGGCTGATCATCCCCAGCATGGCATTGAAGGCCCTGGAGCGACCGACCAGCCCGCCGCTGCCCGCCTGTGGCGCGGACACCGGCAGGTGATGCAGGCGTTCGATCAGGTACCGGATCTCCCCGTCAGCATCCCGGATCGGCAGCAACTCGACGTCCACGTGCTCGCGCCCGGCCTCGGTGTGATGCACGTGCAGCACGCGTTCGCGGTGGCCACTGCCCAGCGCGGCCCGCAGGGGGCAGGACTCCCCCGCCTCGTCGCAGGGGCGGCGGAAGCCATGGGAGGCCTCGAAGCAGGTGCGACCGGAGCCATCGCGATCAGTCCCGTAGATGCGCTGGTAGGCGCCATTGGCCGCCAGGATCCGATAATCCGGGGACAGCAGGATGGCCGGTTCACGAAATACCTCCAGCACCTGGCGCAGGGTCCCCACGTTGGGGTCCAGGGGTGCCGACTCCTTCTTCGGGATGCTGGTCACGTCGCCTCGCAACAAGGGGTCCTGGAAGGCGTATCCGACGCCGGAACCGACGCCGTCACGCTGTCCCATAGACACGTTCAGCCGAGCGATGTTCAACACCATGGCATCACCCCTTACTGGTGACCTGACGGCCCGCCATCCGGACCCTGCCCCGCCGCCGGCTCCCTGCAGCCGCGAGGATGGGTGCCCTGAATGGCGGACTCGCGCATTCCCGAACGGCCCTGTGGCACGCGCCGGACGCTCGCGCCTAGTGATACCCGGTCTCCGGGGTCACCTTTCCGCGGAAGACCCAGTAGGTCCAGGCGGTGTAGCCCAGGATGATCGGGATCACGAACAGCGCCCCCACCAGAATGAACAGCTGTGCATCCGGCGAGGAGGCGGCATCCCAGAAGGTGTAGTCCGGCGGCACCACGTACGGCCACTTGCTCACCAGCAGTCCCAGGTAAGTGGTGATGAACAGGGCAATCGTGGCGACGAACGGGATCCCTTCATCTCGCCGGCGCACCGCGCGGATCAGGACCCAGGCGGAGAACAGCGCCAGCGCCGGGAGCACCCAGAGGTACTGCCAGGTCCCCATCCAGCGCTCCATCACCTTCGGGTCGATGAACGGGGTAATCAGGCTCACCGCGCCGAACACCAGCAGCACGACCGCCAGCATCCAGGGTGCCACCCGATAGGCAAAGGCCTGGGTATCACCCTCGGTCTTCACAATCAGCCAGGTCGCGCCCAGCAGGGCATAGCCCGCCAGCAGCCCGATGCCGGTGAGGACGGTGAACGGCGTCAGCCAGTCGAGCGGACCGCCGGCGAAGCTGAAGCCGTCCATCTCGAAGCCCTGGATATAGGCACCCACTACCGCGCCCTGGGCGAAGGCCGCCACCGCCGAGCCGACCGCGAAGGCGGCGTTCCACAGGCCCTTGGAGCGGTGCGCCTTGAAGCGGAACTCGAAGGCCACGCCGCGGAAGATCAGCCCCGCCAGCATCAGGAAGACCCCGATATAAAGCGCCGGCAGGAACACCGAGTACACCAGCGGGAAGGCGGCCAGCAGGCCCGCGCCGCCGAGGATCAGCCAGGTCTCGTTGCCGTCCCACACCGGGGCGACGGAGTTCATCATCACGTCGCGCGAGGTCTCCCCCGGGGCAAAGGGGAAGAGGATCCCCACCCCGAGGTCGAACCCGTCCATCAGCACGTAGGCGATCACGCCCACGGCAATGATGACGACCCAGATCAGCGTGATATCAATCGTGGTTTCCATCACTTAGCTCCTTGCACCGCTGACCGCGGCGTCATCGACGAAGGTGTCAGCGGCCGACAGCGGACGCTTGGCGTGCGCCGGCGCATGCACGGCATCGGCCGGTTCCGGGCCCTGACGCACGATGCGCACCAGGTAGTAGACGCCCCCGGTGAACACCGCCGCGTAGACCGCCACATAGCCGATCAGGGTGAACAGGGCCATGCCACCGGTCAGGGCCGGGGTAATGCCCTCGGCATGATTCATCACGCCGTAGACCAGCCAGGGCGCGCGCCCGGTCTCGGTCACGAACCAGCCCGCGACCACCGCCAGGAACGGCGCCGGGATCATCCAGGCCAGCCCCTTGAGGAACAGCGGCGAGGCATACATCCGGCGGCGGAAGCGCAGCCAGGCGCCCGCCAGCGCGAACAGGATCATCACCATGCCAATCGTGACCATGATGCGGAACGACCAGAAGGTGATGCCCACCGGCGGACGTTCCTCGGCCGGAACCTCCAGCAGACCGGGCACTTCACCGTCGAGGTCGTGGGTGAGGATGAAGCTCGCCATCTTCGGGATACCGATCTCGAAGTGATTGGTCTCGTTGGCCGAGTCCGGGATCGCGAACAAGAGCAGCGGCGCCCCGCGCTCGGTCTCCCACACGCCTTCCATCGCCGCCACCTTGGTCGGCTGATGCTCGAAGGTGTTGAGGCCGTGGATGTCACCGACCACCAGCTGCGCCGGGGCCGCGAACAGCAGCACCCACATGGTGGTGCCCAGGGCCTTGCGGTTCATCACCACGTCGCGCTGGCGCAGCAGATACCAAGCGGAGACCCCGGCGACCACGAAGCCGGCGGTAAGCAGAGAGGCCAGCCCCATGTGGAAGAAGCGCGGCCAAAAGCTCGGGTTGAAGATCGCCGTGATCCAGGACGTGACATGGAACACCCCGTCCTGCAGCTCGAAGCCGACCGGCGTTTGCATCCAGCTGTTGGCCACCAGGATCCAGAACGACGAGATGAAGGTGCCCAGCGCGACCATCAGGGCCGAGAACAGGTGCACGCCCTGCGGCACCCGGTCACGCCCGAACAGCAGCACGCCCAGGAACGCCGCCTCCAGGAAGAACGCGGTGAGTACCTCGTAGGACAGCACCGGCCCGAGGAAATTGGCCGTGGCATAGGAGAACGCACTCCAGTTGGTCCCGAACTGGAACGACATCACCAGGCCGGAGACCACGCCCATACCGAAGACCACCGCGAAGATCTTGATCCAGAACTTCGAGATCTGGGTATAGATCGTGTCACCGGTCTTCCAGGCGCGAAATTCCAGAAACGCGATAAACGAAGCCAGCCCGATCGTGAACACCGGGAAGATCGCGTGAAACGAAACCACGAACGCGAACTGGATTCGCGAGAGTAGTATGGGGTCGAGCTCCATGGCCTTTCCTCCGTTATCAGGGGCACGCCGGGATGACGTATCGATGAACCCCTAACAAGTACCGTGCCAGAGTTCCGGTCCGGACCCCGGCGGCGCGCTGCAGGCGACTGGCCCGTGTCTTGGCGCCTGGCCAACGCCCGCCAATGCCGCCCCGGTTGTGCCATTTTTGGCAGCCAGGCCACAGGTGACTGCCATTTATGGCAGGCCATCACCGCCAGCACGGTCGCCCAGGCCCCGACGGGGCGGTCTGCCGGTGTTGGCATGCAACTTGTAAGCATTCCGTCACACGAAGCGCCCGGCAGACGGCGCGACCCTCAGAACTGGCCCGCCCGGTCCCCGGAGCGGCAGACGGATACGCGGAGAGAGCCATGCATCAGCCCGAAGACCCGAAGCACCCCGAGATTGACCAGGCCCTGGCCCGGCAGGCCCGGGAGACCTTGCGAGGACTGTCCCGGCGCGATTTCCTGAAGATCGCCGGTGCCGCCGGCCTGGTGTCGGCGACTGGCGTGCAGGCCGCCCCGGCCCGCGCGGCGGTCTCCAGCCAGGCCCGCATCGTGGTGCTCGGTGGCGGAGCCGCCGGCATGACCATGGCCGCCCGCCTGCGCGACCTGCTTGACGGCGCACGCATCACCATCGTCGAGCCCAGCGAGATCCATCATTACCAGCCCGGCTGGACCCTGGTGGCCGCGGGCGTTTATTCCGTGGGCGAGGTCCAGCGCCGCAATGAACGCTATATCCCGCGCGGCGTCGACTGGGTGCGCTCCGCGGTGGCGGCCATCGATCCCGAATCGCAACGGGTCGAGACCACCGACGGCGACCGGCTCGACTACGACTTCCTGGTGGTCGCCACCGGGCTGCACCTGGACTTTGAAGCCATCGAAGGGCTGCGCCGCGAGGATATCGGGCGTCCCGGCCTGACCAGCCTGTATGCCAGCGCCGAGGCCGCACGCGATGCCTACGAACAGATCCATGCGTTCGGCGAGAACGGCGGGGTGGCGCGGTTTACCATCCCCAATACGCCGATCAAGTGTGCCGGGGCGCCGATCAAGGCGACCTTCATCGCCGATGACCTGCTGCGCTCGGCCGGTCAGCGCGCCGGGGCCGATTTCCACTATCACACGGGGTCGGACACCCTGTTCAGCGTGCAGCGCTTTGACCACATGGTGCGCGACCTGTATGCGGAACGCGGCGTGAGCGTGAACGACGGAGGTGCCCTGGTGGCGGTGGATGTCGACGCCCGCCAGGCCCAGTTCGAGACCCGCGACGGCGGGCGCGAGACGGTGGACTACGACTATCTCCACGTGACCCCGCCGATGCGCGCGCACGACTTTGTGCGTGACGCCGGGCTGGCGGTGGAGGACGGTCCCCTGGCGGCCGGAGGCTGGCTGGCGGTGGATGACCGCACGCTGCAGCATACGGATTACCCGAACATCTTCGGCGCCGGCGACGTCGTCGCGACCGCGATCGGCAAGACCGCCTCCACCGTGCGCTCGCATGGCGCGGTGATGCCGGACAACCTGGTGGACGTGATCCAGGATCGCGAACCGTCGCGGCAGTTCGACGGCTACACCTCCTGCCCGCTGATCACCGAAGTGGGCAAGGCCGCACTGGTGGAATTCGATTACACCCTGCAGGAGGTGCCGACCTTCAGCTTCCTCGACCAGGGGGAACCCAGCTGGATGTGGTGGCGCCTGAAGGTGCATATGATCAAGCCGCTGTACTTCAACATGCTGCGCGGACGCTACCTGCGCTAGTCAATGCCGCAACCGGGCGAAACAGGCGCCCCGCCGCCGGACCACCGTGCCGCGCCGGGGCCATGGCTGCGCGCACGGCAACGGCCACACCGCCACTGGCTGGTGCTCAGTGCCGCCAGCACGCTGGTGGCCACGCTGGCGACCATTGCGCTGGCGGGGCTCGTGGCCTGGGCGGTGCACGGCACGCTGTTCGCCGCCGACCCCCCGTACCTGCCGGGCATCCTGCTGGGCGGCCTCGCCTTGCTCGGTCTGCGCTATGCCGCCCAGGCCCTGCGCGACCTGGCGGGACACCGCCTCGCCTTTGCGGTCAAGCAGCAGCTGCGCACCGATCTCCTGCAACAGGTCCGGCATGCCGGACCCGCGCGCCTGGCCGGACAGACCACCGCGGGCGCCTGGGCGGAGCAGTTCCAGACGCGGGTGGATGACCTGACCGGCTACTATGCGCGTTACCTGCCGGCCCGCCAGGCGGTCATCCTGACGCCACTGGCCATCCTGGCTGCGGCCTTCTGGCTGGACTGGCTCGCCGCCCTGCTGTTGCTGCTCGCCGCCCCGCTGATTCCGGCGTTCATGGCGATCGTCGGCATGGGTGCGGAACAGATCCACCGGCGTCAGCAAGAGGAGGCCAACCGTCTGGCGGGGCACTTCCTCGACCGCATCCGCAGCCTGGACTGGCTGCGCCGGGCCCGCGCCATCACGGCCACCGAGATCGAGGTCGTCGAGCGCAGCCACCAGCAACGCCGCCTGACCATGCGCACCCTCCGGGTCGCATTCCTGTCCTCGGCGATCATGGAGTTCTTCAGCGCGGTCGCGATCGGCATGGTCGCGATCTACATCGGCTTCGCCCTGTTCGGCGCCATCGACTATGGCCCGGCCGGGGACATCACCCTGTTCACCGGGTTGTTCATCCTGCTGCTGGCGCCGGAGTATTTCCTGCCCCTGCGCCAGTTCGCCCAGAGCTACCATGACCGCGCCGGTGCGCTGGCCGCCGCCGAGAGCCTCGCTCCCGCGCTTGCTTCGCCCAACGGGGCCGAGGCTTCAGCCGCGGTCACCGAGGTCACCGGCGGGGACGAGACCGACCCCTTGCTGAAACTCGAGGATGTGATGGTGCACTACCCGGGTCAGCGCACACCGGTCCTCAATCATCTCGACCTCGAGATTCAAGCGGGGGCGCATCTCGCACTGACCGGCCCCAGTGGCAGCGGAAAATCCACCCTTCTGGCGGTATGTGCCGGCTTTCTGCCCCCCACCGAGGGCCGCATTCAACGCCATGCCCGGGCCCGCCACTTCGCCTGGATCGACCAGGATGCCCATCTGTTCCACGGCAGCCTGCGCGAAAACCTGCAGCTGGCCCGCCACGGAATGATCCCCGATGCAGAGATGGCCACGGCACTGGAACAGGCCGGGTTACCCCTCGACGCGCCCGAGCTCCCCGACGGCCTGGACACCGCCATCGGCGAGGCCCGGCACGGCCTCTCCGGCGGCCAGGCCCAGCGGGTCGCCGTCGCGCGCGCACTGCTCTCCGGGCACCGCCTCTGGCTGCTCGACGAACCGACCAGCGCGCTCGACGTGGAGACCGAAGAGGCACTCCTGGACACGCTGTTCCGGCTGGCCGACACCCGTGGCCTGACGCTGGTGATCGCGAGCCATCATGCCGCCATCCACCGGCGCTGCCCGCAACAGCTGGAGCTGGCGCCGGTCACGCCGGAGACACCCCATGCGTGACGAAACCCGCGCCAACCTCGCCTTTCTGCACCGCGTCTTCCGCCGGCGCCGCGTCTGGTACTGGGGCGCCTGGGGCCTGCTGGCATTGACCTGGATCGCCGGGATCGCCCTGCTGGCGCTGTCCGGCTGGTTTATCACCGCGACCGCGCTGGCCGGCGCCGGACTTCTGGCCACCCTGGACCTCTACGTACCGTCCGGTGGCATCCGTACCGCCGCGATCAGCCGCACCCTGGCACGCTATTTCGAGCGTCTGGTCAGTCACGAGGCGGTGCTGCGCAGCCTGGCCGATCTGCGCGGCCACAGCTTCCGCGGGCTCGCCGCACTGCCCATGGCACGCGTTCGCGCCTACCGCAGTGGCGACCTGCAGACCCGCCTGACCAGCGACATCGACACCCTCGATGGGATGCCCCTGCGGGTGGTCGGACCGATGGTCGCCGCGGCCATCAGCCTCGTGGTCACGCTGGTCATCGCCATTTGGCTGGCGCCCTGGCCCGCCGCGGCCGTGCTCGCCGTCTCCGGTCTTGCAACACTTGCCGTCTCCGCGCTGCTTGCACTGGCCGGGCAGCGCCGCAGCCACGCGCTGGTGCAGGCCCGGGCGCGCGAACGCATCGGGCTGTTCGACTACCTTGGCGGCCTGGCCGAGCTTCTGGCCTACGACCGCGCGCGCGGACACGAGGCCTCGCTGCGCCGCGAGAACGCGACCTACGCGCGCCAGCAACGCGCCCAGGAGACATTTGGCGTCGGGTCCGAACAGGCCGTGCAGGCCGTGGTCGGCGCATCCGCGCTGCTGATGCTGGTTCTCGCGCTGGGCTGGTACCGCGACGGGACCCTGAGCGCGCCTGTGGCGGTACTGCTACCGTTGATGACCCTGGGATTGGGCGAGGTCCTCGGCAGCCTGCCCGGGGCGTGGTGGCGTGCCGGCGAGAGCCTGAAGGCCGCAGGGCGCGTGCAGCATCTCGAAGCAGCCGGGCAGGCCCCGGCAGGGGCCGCACGCCCGGCCCCTGCCGACCACGCCCCCGTGCTGCAGGCCCACGGCCTGACCATCGGCTTTCACCGCGAACGCCCGCTGCTCGGCCCCCTGGACCTCGCCCCCGCGCGTGGCCGTCCACTGGTGATCAGCGGGGCCAGCGGGCGCGGCAAGAGCACGCTGCTGGACACCCTCGCCGGCGAACTGCCGCCCCTGACCGGGCGCATCGCGCTTGGCGGCGACGATCTCGATCGAATCTCGGCCGACAACCGGTACCGCCATCTCAGCTACCTGCCTCAGGGAGTGCAACTGCCGGACACCACCCTCCGCGACATCCTGGAGCCGCGTCACACATATCTCAGCAATGCGGCCCTGTGGGAGGCTCTGGAGCAGGTGGATCTGGCGGATGCCGTGCGTGGCACGGGAGAAGGTCTGGACTACCGCATCGGCGAAGCTGGCTCGTACCTCTCCGGCGGCCAGCGGCGCCGGCTCGCCCTGGCGGCGATCCTCCTTCAGGACCGTCCCGTCGTCCTGCTCGATGAACCCTTCGCCGGCCTCGACCCGAGGACCCTCGAGCGCGTCCTGTCCCGCATCGGCCCGTGGCTGAACCAGCGCCAGTGCCTGCTCGTGACCCACGCCCCGGAATCCCTGCCGCGCGACTGGCCCCGCCTCGATCTCGGCCGCCCCGCCCTCTCCTGAACCCGGACCGAAGGGATACCCCGCAGTCGAAATGCGAACAGCGCCGCGCAGACCTCGTCGCCGGGGACTATAGAGAGTAAGGGGGTGACGGCCGGCTCCGGCGTGCTGGCGCCGCAGGGCGCCAATGGTCGAACCATCGTTCTCATATCTCGGGTTCGAATCCCGGAAACCTCGGGGGCCAGACGTGCAAAAGGGGCCACTTGGGCCCCTTCACAGGATTTGGCGGAGAGTGAGGGTTACGCCCGGCTGCGCCGGTCGCCCTTCGGGCCGCCTTCGCTGCGCTGCGGCGTTCCGGTGTCGCTGCGCGCCACCGGTCGAACCATCGTTCTCATATCTCGGGTTCGAATCCCGGAAATCTCGGGGGCCAGACGTGCGAAAGGGGCCACTTGGGCCCCTTTGCGGGATTTGGCGGAGAGTGAGGATTACGCCCGGCTGCGCCGGTCGCCCTTCGGGCCGCCTTCGCTGCGCTGCGGCGTTCCGGTGTCGCTGCGCGCCACCGGTCGAACCATCGTTCTCATATCTCGGGTTCGAATCCCGGAAATGCTGGGGCCAGACGTGCGAAAGGAGCCACTTGGGCCCCTTCACAGGATTTGGCGGAGAGTGAGTCCGCGCGTTCGCGACCCTAGGCAACCCCCAACTACCGTATAACCCTCTGTTCCTGCTTCACTCCTTCGTTTCCCTTGTCGTTTACTGTAGTCTAGCGTAGTGTTGAATTGCAACCGCTTTAAGGGGATGGATAAGGGGATGCCACGTTTGGCGGAGGAAAAGACAGCGCTGGCTGTGCGCCGACTGACCCGGCCGGGTGAGCACTCCGTTGGCGGTGTTGCCGGGCTCCGGCTTCGGATCACTGAAACCGGCCGAAAATACTGGCTGCTCCGGACCCGCATGGCTGGCCGCTACCGGGAAATCGGCCTGGGTCCATACCCCGAAGTAAGCCTGGCCCGTGCGCGCGAGACCGCAAGCGACATGCGCCAGGCGATCCGGGAAGGCCGCAACCCCCTGGCTGAGCGGCAGGAACGCCAGAACGCGCTTCTGGTTGCCAACGCCAAGGCCCTGACATTCGACGAATGCGCAGCGCGCTACCTCACCTCGAAAGCCGCAGAGTTCCGCAACGCGAAGCATGCCGCGCAGTGGAAATCCACGCTTTCCTCCTACGCATCCCCGATCCTGGGCCCGCTACCTGTCGACACCGTGGAGCTCCCCCACGTCCTCCAGGTACTTGAACCGATCTGGCGCGAGAAACCCGAGACCGCGAGCCGGCTGCGCGGACGCATCGAAAAGGTGCTGGACTATGCAACAGTGTCGGGGTTCCGCCAGGGGGACAACCCAGCCCGCTGGCGCGGCAACCTGGACGCCATCCTTCCGGCCCCATCGAAGCTGAAGAAGGTGAAACACCATCGGGCGCTTCCCTGGCCGGAACTCCCGGCCTTCATGGCCGCGGTGCGGGATCGCGAAGGGATCGCCGCGCGGGCCCTGGAGTTCACAATCCTGACGGCCGCCCGCTCCGGTGAAGTCCGCGGTGCGGTATGGGATGAAATCGACCTCGCCGCCGGCACCTGGACTGTGCCGGGGGAACGGATGAAGGCGGGCAAAGAACACGTTGTTCCCCTGTCCGGACCCGCTCTGGCGCTGCTCGAACACCTACCACGCATGGAGGGAACGCCGTATGTGTTCCCGGCGCCAAAGGGCGGCTCCCTTTCGGACATGGCCCTTTCCGCCCTGATGCGCCGCATGGAGGTCGACGCAACACCGCACGGCTTCCGCTCGACCTTCAGGGACTGGGCCGCCGAAGCCACCAGCTACCCGAACGAAGTTTGCGAGATGGCTCTCGCCCACGTCATCCCCAACGCGGTGGAGCGCGCATACCGCCGCGGAGACCTGCTCGAGAAGCGCCGCGCGCTGATGCAGGAATGGGCCGAATTCGCGGCCTGGGGTGGCGCATGAACGCTCGGACCGACATGGAGCGCGCCGCACAGTGGGGCTGGCCGATGCTGGAGGAAGTCACGAAACACGCGAGCTTCAAGAGCGAGCGGGCCATCGCACGGAAGATGCGGGCCGACCGTAACCGCCCGGATATGGTCCGCGTGTTCGCGAACCTCGCGAAGGGGATTCCCCCGCCCTTTCATCGGCAGATATTCCTGCTGGACGGAATTCTGGTGCCGATGGGGTTGGCAAACCGGAGGGAGATCGAGGCAACTGAGAATGCGGCCGCGGAGGTAGAACATATCGAACAAGCTATAGAGTTGAAGCTGAGGGAAGTGGCAAACCTCATCGAACAGCGCGATGCCGTTGCCGCGGAGCACGGGATTTCAGTGAACTCCGCCGGCAACCCTTGGGATTGGTTGATGGCCGGTTTGACTCATTCGGACCCACAAACCCGCTTTCTCGCGGAAGCTCACACGCTGCCCCCCATTGAACACCTGGACCACAGGTACGATTGGAAATACTGGCCCGCCCTCTCTGAAGTGCTTCAGGGCTTGGCCGACCGCTTCACAGAAACCTTTCCGGAACCCGACCATCCGGATATGCGCGCGAGCGCAGAAGGATACCGCGGCCCTCGACGACTCCTGCGCATCCTCTGGCATGCGCAGTTTCGGCAAGCGGGTCGCCATCTCCCCCTTGAATCCGATGCTGACCCGCGGACCGCACCCATCAAGGCCTTCCGCCTTGATGACACAGACATGGCAACTCTACTGCGCTTGGTCGCAGAACCGATCGATTACACGCCTGACACGATCAAGAAGGCCCGGCACTATCTGCGTGACCAGGCCGAAGGCAACGATCCCAAATGGTCCCGGTTCCTGGCGGCCCGGTAACGTTGCAATTCAAGACCGAGGGGGGATATTTCACCCTCCGAATTCCAGTCCAACCGTCCCCGACAAGCCCCGCCCGCAACCGCGAATGTACCCGTCACAACACAACGTGACGAGGTACACAGATGGCCGACCAGACTCAATTCCTTTCGGAACGCGACCTCGCTCGCCGGTACAACATCCACCCCAAGACCCCGTGGTACTGGATTCACTCCCGGGGGTTCCCACAGCCGATACGGCTGGGTCCGCGCTGTACCCGCTGGCGACTTGAAGACCTGCAAGCCTGGGAAGCTGATCGCGCCCGGGAGAGCGTCTGATGGTTGCCGCCAACAGAAACGCCCCGGCCGGTGGGACGGCGCGGGGCGCGGGGGATGAGCACAGGGGTGCGCTCGCTAACGATTATAGCACCCGAGGCCGCCGGCTACCGCCCTACGCGAAGCGGCAAGCCGCTCGACTGCGTGACCCGAACGCCACCGTTTGGGTGGTGACGGGCCCGGCTGCCTGGCGGTGGGCCCACGAAAGGATCAATGGTAACGGCTATACCTGGAACGGGCCCGAGGCGACGCAACTGGTGGTGGTCGCTCCTGTAGACAATGACCCCACCGCAATGGACTGGCGATGCATAGCAGGCCACGACCCGGTGCTTCTGGTCCGTGAGGGTGACGTTGACGGGGCATTCCTGCGGGCGCTGGTGGAAGCCCTGATGCGCGACGGCGTGCGCCGGGTCCTGGGGCAGGATGGCACCTTGTTTGAGGCGGTGCGTGCATGAGTGCGCCAACCATTCCTGTTCCGGTGCCTGATGACCCGGTTTCCCGTTCCGTGCGTCTGGTCCTCGCCAAAGACCTCGAAGCCCGCTCACCCGAATACCTGATAGGCGATGTTCTGGAAGCCGGCACGCTGGCCCTGATCTTCGGTGATCCTGGTGCCGGCAAAACCTTCTGCGCCCTCGCGTGGGCTTTTGCTGTTGCAATCGGCGGGTCGTGGTGTGGTCACGCGGTCGAGAAATCCGGGCCCGTGATCTACGTCGCCGGCGAAGGGCACGGAGGTTTCGCCCGCCGCATCCATGCAATTGCCCATGACCAGGAGATCGCGCTGGATGATGTGCCCTTGGCTGTCACCACCGGCCCCGTTCCGCTCGGTGATGCCGAGAAGGTACAGGAGCTGACGGCCAGCATTGATGAGCTGGTCACCAGCACCGGCGCCCCGGCCATGATCGTGGTCGACACCGTGGCCCGTAACTTCGGACCCGGCGATGAGAACAGCACCATGGATATGGGCCGCTTCATTGCGGCGTGCGACGAACTGATCCAGCGCTACCAATGCACGCTTTTGCTGGTGCACCACACTGGCCACGGCGACAAGACCCGGCACCGGGGCGCGATGGCGCTCAAAGGTGCCCTGGATGCCGAATATCGCCTGTGCCTGCATGAAGGCGGCCAAATCGAATTGCGGGCGCAGAAGATGAAGGATGCGCCCCTTCCTGATCCTGTAGGCCTGCGATTGCGAGAGGTTGACCTTCCCGGTCTACAGATGGCCGACGGTTCAGCGGTGACCTCGGTGGTCCTGGATCCCAGCGACGTCGACCCTGCCCACTCCACACCCGCGCTTGGGGCCAATCAGCGCAAAGCCCTTCAGGTGCTCCGAGAGCTTGATGCAAAGCAGCGCGCCAATATCGAAGCGGCAGGCCGTGAGCCTGATGCCGTGCGGGTGCTGCTGGACGATTGGCGCGCGGCCTGCGTGCCCGAGCTGATGCCGAGGAACCGCTGGTACGAGGTGCGCACAGCGTTGAAGCGGGACGGCCACATTGAGACGAATGAGCTGCATGTGTGGCTCACATGACCGTCCGGCGCGGGGCGCATGTGACTGCGGACGGACACCCGCTGTTCGG
Source organism: Thioalkalivibrio sp. ALE12 (assembly GCF_000381105.1). NCBI lineage: Bacteria > Pseudomonadati > Pseudomonadota > Gammaproteobacteria > Chromatiales > Ectothiorhodospiraceae > Thioalkalivibrio > Thioalkalivibrio sp. ALE12. Next base: position 213,825 of record NZ_KB905907.1, read on the forward strand.
GGTGACTTTACTCCGCACCGGGCTTTCGGGGACTTGCCCCTTTTACCAGGGGACCCGAACCAGCCTTGCCCGAAGCCCCAATGGTGGGTGCCCGGTGTCCGTCCGTCCGGTGTCTAAAGACACACCGGACGGACGGACACCCGGACAGGTAAACCGGAGCGGACGGAATCGGACGGTTTCGGTCGGTTCGGACGCTCTAGATCGGACAAACCAGGGCGGCGCGGGTCCTTCTGGCAAGTGCAGAGGTGCGGGTGCATTGAGGCGCGATCTTTCGCTAGTTAGAGGGCTTGGAATAAAGGCAACCAATCGGGTTACACCATGACAACCGAAGACGAAACAACCGCCGAAGATGGCCACGGGGCGGACCTGTCACTTTTGCCAGAGCCGGACCTTGGCGTCCGCGTTCGGCCTGCGCAGTTCGCCAGGATGCTGAACGTCTCCCGGCAGACGGTATCCCGGTGGGTCAAGGAGGGCCGCGTGCTGCTGGACCCGTCCGGCCGCCTGGATCCGGTGAAGGCCACCGAGCGGGTGCTACAGCATGGCGACCCGGCCCGTCTGCGCGCCACGCTGCTGAAACCCGTCATGGATGACATGGCGGGGCTGCGGACCGAGCTCCGGGAGGCCCTGGAACGTGCCGAGGCGGCCGAAAACCGAGCCGAACGCGCCGCCGCTCGGGCGGACGAAGCCGAGGCGAATGTGGCGATGCTAGAGGCGGCCGGGGATCGCTTGATGGATGCGGTAGTCACTCGCCTGGAGCACCTGGTGGAACTGGAGGCCCCGGGCACGATCCGTGCCGAACTGGACGAGCTCTACATGGATGCCCTGGCCGCAGCGCTGGAGGCACAAGAGGCGGCTGCCGAAGCGGCCGGGGCCGCTGCGGGCGCTCCGGACGATGGCACCGATCTTGAGGACGGCACTTCCCTGGATATCAGCGACCTGGACCTGACCCCGGAACCGTTCGAGTCCGACGCCGCCGCCCTGGTTATCGGGGATGTTCCCGTGGAACCGGAAAAGGGGGAAGGGGATTCCGCTGCCCAATCGCCCCCAGCGGGCCAAGGGTGCGCGAGTGAGTCTTGAGCTGCTACAGCAGGCGGTGCGCGCCCTTGAGACTGAATCGGGCGAGATGCCGCCCGAGGCGGCCCGTTGGCTGCGCACCGGCTTACGGCGCTACCTGGACGGGGATGCCCTCGAGAATGCCCTGCACCTGACCGGCACGGACCTTCTACGCGTGCGCAATCGTGCCCTAAAGCAAGCGGCCATGATCCTCGATCCGGATTCGGAGCTGTCTGCCTGGGATCGCGCCGGGCGCCTCGCGCGGGACCTGAAGCGGTTTGAGGCAAGCACCTGGCCGCGTGTGCGACATACGGACGGCACAGACTTGGCGCCGTACCGGCGCGCGCTGTTCGATGTGCTGCGATCGGGGGCACCGCCGGCACGCTCGCAGCGGCGCATCTACGATCTGGCCACGCGCGGCTACTGAAAAATTGGCGGCGCCGTTTCAATGCTCCAGGTATATCGTCTTTCGTATACCCATAGCCGGAGCCTACCATGTCGAACAAAACCCCTTGGATTAACGACGCGCTGGACGCCTTGCCCGACTGGATCGCCATTCGCGCCGGTCTGGCCCCGAAACGGCCGCACCCGGTCGCGGAGCGTATGGCGCGCGAGGACGTCAAGCTGCGGGATCTTGCCGAGGACTATGCCCTGGTGCAGGGCCTCGAGCAGAACCGCCCCTTGGGCGATGACCGCCGCAAGGCGCTGGCCGCCGGCCTGAAATCCAACGCCTTCGGGTTCGCCCTGGGCAAGGCCATTGCCACCGTGACCGGCCTGCGGTACGACCAGCAGGCTGCTGAACACCGGGCCTTCACCGCGCCCGTGCCGATGAAGAACTTCCTGCCTGCGGAGTTCCCGCACGCGGATGTTCTGGACGATCTGCCACGGACACCCGAAGGCGCGGAGTTCAAGCAAGGCGACGTGGTGACGGTCTCCGGTGGGTTGCATGCGCAACTCCACACCTACGGCCGCAAGATCCTGGTATCGCGCGAGGCGATCATCAATGATGACGTGGACCTGGTGGCCAGCGTATTCGGCAACCTGGGCGCCGCCACCGGCCGCACCGAAGGGAAGCTGGTCTATTCGATGCTCGAGGATAATCCGGACCTGGGCGATGGCGAGCCGATGTTCCACGCCGCGCATAACAACGTGGTGGGCGATCCCCTGGATGCCTCCAGCCTGGGTGCTGCCATGGCCGCCATGCGCAACCAGCCGACGCCCTCCAAGAACAAGTCCAACCTCCGCCCGGCCTTTCTGATTGTAGCCCCGGATCTGGAGTACGCCGCCCTGAAGCTGATCCACGACATTGGCGCGGATATCCAGGTGATCGGTGCGCCGTGGCTCGCATCTGGCCGCTGGTATCTTCTGGCAAGCCCCGCCGTGGCCCCGGTCGTCGGTCGCCTGTTCCTGGAGTCGAGCGAAGGACAGCGCCCCACCGACGTATCCCCGGCGCGTAATGACACCACCATGGACGGGACCCCGTTCACCGTTCGCGCGGATATCGGCGTGGTCCCCATGGGGCGGCTGGGTGCCATTCGTGGGGGTGCATGATGAGCGTCAAGGACTACAACGCCGCCATGAAACGGCTCGCCAAGGTTGAGCGGCAGCTCGAGAACGCCCTCGACAAGCTGAAGGCGGCCCGCAGCGACCACCGCCCCGAGGACGTGACCCGCTGGCGTGTCGAGGCCGAACGACTGGAAACCGAAGTCGAGGCCGCGCTCGAAGCGGCAACCGATGCGCACGCCGCCTACTGGAAGGGCATGGCCGCCGAAGTCGAGCAGACCCTGCCCGAGGCGATCAAGCCCTTTGTGCGGTATCGGCATTGCGTGCGGGCCGCGGGTGGCCTCGCCACGCTCGAAGCGGGACTGACACCGCAGCTACTCGCCACGGCCAACCAGGAGCCGCCGCAGGACCTTGGGGACCTTCCCGTTCACCGGCCGCACTCCGAGACGCTGGAGCGCGCGGGCGATGAACTGTAACGAGGCGACCCGCAGTGCGACGTGGCCCCGGTATCCCCGGGACCGCCGGACCATTGCCACCCATGAGGCCGGGCAGCATGCAAGCGAGTTGCTTACGGGGCATTGGCGTTGGGTGCAGCGGGTCGCGGGAGAGATTGAACGGACCGGCCATTGCTCGGGTGAGCAGGCGGTGGCGCTGAAGTAACCAAGGAATTCAGCGCGGCTTGGGCTTTTCTGGCTTCCTCCCCACGTTGCGCTGATCCTCCCGAGTGCGACCACTGACGCACTCCAAGGGGCCGCCGGTCCCCGGGGAGAAACCGGCCCTAATTCTTCACCGAGGAACAAACGATGTTCATTGAAACCGTAGACCGCCATCGCCGCAACGCCATCTATATCCGCGCGGACCGCGTGTGCGGCCTGAAGGAGTGGCCGGGAACCGGAGATGCCTTGAGTGATTCCGAGGTGTTCCTGCTTGGGGCTCCCGAAACGCTGATGGTCGGCGAGAATTACAAGGATCTGATGGAGCGCATCGAGAGCACGCTCCGGGGAGGAACACAGCAATGATTCATCTCAAAACCGAAGGCGCCTCCCTCGACAGGCTCGAGGACCTGGCCATGGAGATGTCGGGGAACATCCTCCCCGACAGCATTACCCGTGCGCTCAACAGGGCGGTGACCGCGTCCCGTACCGAAGCCAGCAAGTCGATTCGACGCACCTACAATTTGTCGGCTGCGGAAGTCAAATCGACCTTTCAGGTCCGTCGCCCGACGCGGCAGCGACACGAGGCGATGATGATCTCGAGCGGCGAACGGATACCACTATCGCGTTTCGGCGCCCGCCAGACCCGCCGTGGCGTCTCGGTTAATGTGCGCCATTCGACCGGCCGCAAACTTCTTTTCGGAGCGTTCTTCGGTGATGGAGAGGGACTTCCTTCCAGCCGCGTATTCATCCGGTCGGGTGCCAAGAAACGCCCCGGCAAAGGCAGCTACGCGGGCCGCAAGATTCGCCGGGGACCGCGCAAGGGCCAACAAATCCTTCGCCAACCGATCAAGGATCTCTACAGCTTGTCTGTTCCGGATATGCTTCGTCAGGCAGGGGTGCAGGAGCAGGTGATTAAGCGCGGTGAGGAAGTCTACCTGCGCAACCTTGAGTCTGAACTTCGCTTCCGGATTGACCGCGCGATCGCGAGGGTTCAGAAGTAGAAAAGGGCCACCTCCGGTGGCCCTTTTCGGTGGGGCTCACACGGTAACTGTCTTCAATCCTGACGCTTCCCGGCACGCGTCCCACAGGCGCCCAATCAGTTCGTCCGCTGCGGCCGCTTCGTTGGCGATCCAGAACCAGATCGCCGATGGCGCTTCATTGCATTCCACGAGCATGCGCCCGGCCTCGATTATCGTCTGGAGGCGAAGGGTGCGCTTGTCTAGGTCCGTCAGCACCTGTTCCGATCCGGGGTTTCCCTTTTTCCTCGCCCCGAACTCGCGATAGAGACTATCCAGGTATTCGCGAGCTGTGCGGATCTCGTTCTCAACCCACCAGTACATGCAGTGGTTATCGTCCATCGCACCTTCCGCGATCAGCCCGGAGAACTGTTCGATAGTCTGAAGTCGCTGGAGACGTTTCGAGACCTCATGGTTCCAGTCCGTGGCGGGGGCGGTTTCGTTAATCGGCTCCGGTGCATTCATGCGAACACCTCCCGGGGCTGGGATTCGCATACGCGCAACCGGCCTTCCCGCGCGTGGCGCTGGTGCTCCGGGCACAGCAGGGACTCGGTTTCGTGATTCAGTGCGACCCATTGGGTGCCGGAGTTCCGGCAGCGGGTGCCGTGCGTGGTGGCCGCCTGGCAGCGGTGGGGTGATGCTTTGTACTGAGACATAGCGCTTTCTCCTTTCGTGGCTGGCTAGAAAGGGGAAACGCAAGAGCCTCGCGAATCAGGGGATCAATGAGGGGACGGATCTTATATCCACCCCTAACTCACTGATTTTATTGAATAGGTGGCGGAGAGTGAGGGATTCGAACCCTCGATGGGCTTTTGACCCATACTCCCTTAGCAGGGGAGCGCCTTCGACCGCTCGGCCAACTCTCCGGAAACGCGGCACAGGATACGTTCTTGGGCGGCCAAATGAAAGGCCCGCAGGCGGTGATCCGCCTCCGGGCCCTGACATTGCCTGCCGAGGGTTCAGTCGTCGCGTGCGCCTGCGGCCACACCCCCGGCCCCGGTACTACCACCGCCACCGGAGTTCTCCCCGCCGCCGTCACCGCCGGCGACGTTCGATTCGCGCTGGATGCGCTGAAAGATCTCCTCGCGATGGACCGCGACGTCCTGGGGCGCGTTGATGCCGATGCGGACCTGATTGCCCTTGACCCCCAGGACGGTGACGGACACATCCTCGCCGATCATGAGGGTCTCGCCCACACGTCGAGTCAAAATGAGCATGCTCTTCTCCGCAGTGCCTGTGTCGGACGGAGTCGGTCGTCCGGTAACCGTTTTACGGTCTGTCATCCTTAACCGTCCTCCTGTTGACCGGCTGGGTCGTGTTCGAGTTCAAATGCATCGTGCAATGCACGTACCGCAAGTTCGAGATACTTCTCATCCACCACCACGGAGATCTTGATTTCCGAGGTGGAGATCATCCGGATGTTGATGGTTTCGCGCGACAGGGCCTCGAACATCTTGCTGGCGATGCCGGCGTGCGAGCGCATGCCGACGCCCACCACGGAGATCTTGACGATGTGGGTGTCGCCGGCGACCTCGCGGGCGTTGAGGTCCCTGGCCGCCGCCTGCAGGATCTCGAGGGCCTTGTCGTAGTCGTTGCGATGAACCGTAAAGGTGAAGTCGGTGGTCTGATCCGCGCCCACGTTCTGCACGATCATGTCCACCTCGATATTGGCCTCCGCGATCGGGCCGAGGATGCGATGCGCGACCCCCGGCTGATCGGGGACGCCCTGAATCGTCAGCTGGGCCTCGTTCTGATTGAACGCGATACCCGCAACCAGCGCCTGTTCCACCTGCGCATCCTCCTCCGTGGTAATCAGGGTCCCCGGTCCTTCCTCGAACGAGGACAGCACTCGTAACGGGACGTTGTACTTGCCGGCGAATTCCACCGCCCGGATCTGCAGCACCTTGGAACCGAGGCTTGCCATCTCCAGCATCTCCTCGAAGGTGATGCTGTGCAACCGGCGGGCATTCGGGACCAGGCGCGGATCGGTGGTGTAGACGCCGTCGACATCCGTGTAGATGCGGCACTCGTCGGCCTTGAGCGCCGCGGCCAGCGCGACTGCGGTGGTATCCGAGCCCCCCCGGCCCAGGGTGGTGATCGCACCGTGTTCGTCCACGCCCTGGAAACCGGCCACGACCACCACGCGCCCGGCGTCCAAGTCGCCCCGCACGCGGGCATCGTCGATGCTGCGGATGCGCGCCTTGTTATGCGCGCTGTCGGTGCGGATGGTCACCTGCGCGCCGGTGTAGGAGCGCGCGTCGCAGCCGCGCGCCTCCAGCGCCATCGCCAGCAGCGCGATGGTGACCTGCTCGCCGGTGGACAGCAGCACGTCCAGCTCGCGGCCATCCGCCCGCGGGTTCAGCGCGTGGGCGAGCCCCAGCAGACGATCGGTCTCGCCGCTCATCGCGGAGACCACGATCACCAGCTGGTGCCCTTCCTCGCGCAGTTTCAGGGCGCGTTCCGCGACCGCCTGGATGCGTTCGGGCGAGCCCACCGAGGTGCCGCCAAATTTGAGTACCAGCAACGCCATTTGAAGATTCCGTTCCGTGCCCGGCCCTTGCGGCCGTCCGGACAGGGCGCACCCCATCCATTAGCGTTTACTTAAAAGGCCACCATTAGACAACAAAATATCCGTCGTTGCGAGGCCCGTCAGCGGCGGCGCTATCCCCCGGAGATCGCCGCGGCGCTACGCGCCTCGCGATGACAAGACCACCGTCGTTGCGAGGCCCCGTCAGGGGCCGCGGCAACCGCCGTCCGAAGCCACCGGAACCACCCGCCTTCCAGCGCCGGGGCCACCGCCTGGAGATCGCCACCGCGCTGCGCACCTCGCGATGACGGGCGTGCTAGTGACGGAAACCGTCAGGCCCGTTCGCGCACCCAGTCGGCGACCGAGGCCAGCGCCGCATCCAGTTTGTCCGGGCTCTGGCCACCGGCCATCGCCATGTCCGGGCGGCCGCCGCCCTTGCCGTCCACCTGCGCGGCGACATGACCGACCAGGTCGCCGGCCTTGAACTGGCCGGTCTCGGCCTTGGTGACGCCCGCCACCAGGCTGACCTTGCCCTCGCCGGTGGCGGTACCCAGAACCACGACCGCCTTGCCAAGTTTCTGCTTGAGCTGGTCGACCATGTCGCGCAGGGCCTTGGGCTCCACGCCTTCGACCTTCGCGGCCAGCACCTGCACGCCGCCGACCTCCTGCGCCTGCGAGGCCAGATCGCTGCCGGCCTGGCTGGCCAACTTGCCCTTGAGCTGTTCGATCTGCTTTTCCAGTTCGCGCGAGCGCTCCTGCAACTGGGCGACCTTGTCGGCCGCCTCGCCACGCCCGGCGCGCAGGCGATCGGCGATCGCATCCAGGTACCCGAGCTGCTGGTCGACCCAGCGCAGCGCCACCTCGCCGGCCACCGCCTCGATACGGCGAATACCGGCCGCCACCCCGCCCTCGGAGGTGATGCGGAACAGGCCGATGTCGCCGGTACGATCCACATGCGTGCCGCCGCACAGCTCCACGGAGGTGCCAATCTTCAGCACCCGGACCTGATCGCCGTACTTCTCGCCGAACAGCGCGACCGCGCCGGACTCCATCGCCGACTCGATGTCCATCACGCGGGTATCGGTGGCCTCGTTGGCCAGGATCTCGGCGTTCACCTGGGCCTCGATGGCACGCAGCTGCTCGTCGGTCAGCGGCTCCATGTGGGTGAAGTCGAAGCGCAGGCGCTCCGGGTCCACCAGCGAACCTTTCTGCTGGACGTGGTCGCCCAACTGGTCGCGCAGGGCCTTGTGCAGCAGGTGGGTCGCCGAGTGATGGCGACGGATGTTCTCGCGGCGCGGGCCTTCCACCGCGGCCTGCAGCGTCTGGCCGACCTCCAGCGTGCCGGCGCGGACCTGGCCGACATGGATGTGCGCCGCGCCCTGCTTGCGGGTATCAGCGACCTGGAAGCGCACGCCGGAGCCACTGAGCGTGCCGACATCGCCCACCTGGCCGCCGGACTCGCCGTAGAACGGCGTGCGGTCCAGTACCACCAGGCCTTCGGCGCCGACCTCGAGTCGTTCGACCGGCTCGCCGTTCTGGTACAGCGCGACCACGCGACCCTCGTCGTCGACGGTCTCGTAGCCGGAGAATGTGGTCTCGAGATCGACCTGCGGCAGGCCGCCGTCGTCCATGGAGAAGTGGCTGGCGGCGCGGGCCCGGGCGCGCTGGTCGGCCATCGCGGACTCGAAGCCCGCCATGTCCAGCTCCAGGCCGCGCTCGCGGGCGATATCGCCGGTCAGGTCCACCGGGAAGCCATAGGTGTCATACAGCAGGAAGATGGTCTCGCCCGGGATCACCGTGCCCTTCAGGTCACGCAGATCGTCTTCCAGGATCTTCATGCCCTTGTCGAGCGTCTCCAGGAACTTGCGTTCCTCCTTCTCCAGCACCTTCTCGACCTGCGCCTGCGCCTCGGCCAGCTCCGGGAAGGCCTCGCCCATCGCGCGCACCAGGTCGCCGACCATCTGGTAGAGGAAGGCGTCCTGCGCGCCCACCTTGAAGCCATGGCGCGCGGCGCGGCGGATGATGCGGCGCAACACGTAGCCGCGGCCCTCGTTCGACGGCAGCACGCCGTCGGTAATCAGGAAGGCAATGGAACGGATGTGGTCGGCGATCACGCGCAGCGAGGCGGAATCCTTTTCCCTCGCCCCGGTCACGCGCGCGGCGGCCGCGATCAGGTCCTGGAACAGGTCGATCTCGTAGTTGGAGTGCACGCCCTGCAGCACGGCGGCCAGGCGCTCCAGTCCCATACCGGTATCGACGGACGGGCGTGGCAGCGGGTTCAGCGTGCCGTCCGCGTCGCGGTCGTACTGCATGAACACCAGATTCCAGATCTCGATGTAGCGATCGCCGTCCTCGTCCGGGGAGCCGGGCGGGCCGCCCTCGACCTCCGGACCGTGGTCGTAGAACACCTCGGTGCAGGGGCCGCAGGGGCCGGTATCGCCCATCTGCCAGAAGTTGTCGGAACCGCCATCGGGGTCGTCGCCTATGCGGATGATGCGCTCGGCCGGCACCTGGATCTCGTTCGCCCAGACGCTGTAGGCGTCGTCGTCGGTCTCGTAGACCGTGACCCACAGCTTCTCCGGCGGCAGGCCAATGGACTCGGTCAGGAACTGCCAGGCGTAGTGGATCGCGTCGCGCTTGAAGTAGTCGCCGAAGCTGAAGTTGCCCAGCATCTCGAAGAACGTGTGGTGGCGCGCGGTATAGCCGACGTTCTCGAGGTCGTTGTGCTTGCCGCCCGCGCGCACGCAGCGCTGCGTGGACACCGCCCGGGTATACGGACGCTTCTCGCGCCCGAGGAACACATCCTTGAACTGCACCATGCCCGCGTTGGTAAACAGCAACGTGGGATCATTGCCCGGTACCAGCGGGCTGGACGGCACGATCGTATGGCCATGCCCTTCAAAGAATTCGAGGAAACTCCGGCGAATGTCGGCGCTTTTCATGCGGTTCCGGTGAGCGTTGGGGTCAAACCCGGAATGCTATCACGCAAGCGCCCCAGCCGCGTATTGCCGGGCCCGCCTTCGGGCCATGTTGCCCCTCATTGCGAGGCCCCGAAGGGACCGTGGCAATCGTCGGTGGGTCACTCGACGCCTGGATCAGGTGGCCGTGGATGCAGATTGCTTCGTCGCGTTGCGCCTCGCAATGACGTCGTCTTTGTCCCGTCATTGCGAGCGTAGCGAAGCAATCGCTTTACGGAACCCCCCGATCCCGATTCCGGCCAGGCCTGGCCGAGTGCCACGCCCTCTTCGCAGCCTCGCAATGACGCACCATGATCGCCGTCATTGCGAGGCGCGCGGCCACGAAGCGATCGGCAAGGACCTCCCCAGTCGCGTTCAACCCACGATGTCGTCGAACAGATCCCGCCACCCGGGGTTCACCTGCTCGATCAGCGCAACCTTCCTGCGCCGCGGGCCCGCCTTCAGCTGCTTTTCGCGCTCAATCGCGGATTCCATCTCCACGCATTGCTCGAACCATACGAGCCGATGCAGACCGTAGCGGCTGGTGAACCCGGATACCTCTCCCGAGCGATGCTGCCAGACCCGCTGCACCAGGTTGCTGGTCACACCCACGTAGAGGGTCCCGTCACGACGGTTGCTCATCATGTAGACACAGGGCTGTTTCATCGCTCCCTCCCTGGGCGACTGCACATTGGTACTCAGCGGCCGAGAATCCTTTCGGCCATTCACCACCGAGATACTAGCGTGCCCCCTACACAAGGACGTTATTGCGAGGCCCCGAAAGGGCCGTGGCAATAGCTGGTGGATCACTCGGCGTCTGGGTCGGGTGGCTCTGGACACAGATTGCTTCGTCGCGGGGCTCCTCGCAATGACGGGGTCAGAAATACGTCATTGCGAGGCCCCCAAAGGGTCCGTGGCAATCGGCTGGGTCCGGCCAGACCCCGGATCTGGTGGTTCTCTCGGGGATTGCTTCGTCGCTTCGCTCCTCGCAATAACGTTCCTCCAAACCCGTCATTGCGAGGAGCGAAGCGACGAAGCAATCGGTCAGGAGATACCAGCGTCGTCTTTCCAGGCGGCGAGGGCCTGGTGGGCGACGCCGCCGGGGAAGCCGCGCCCCGCCAGGTGGCGGAGCATGCGGGCCTCGTCCTCACGGGTCTCGGGGGGGTGGCGGAAGTGGCGTTCGAGCTGGCCGCGGGCCTGATCGGTCCAGTCGACCTCCAGGGCCTCGAGGGCGGCATTGACGGTATCGCTGCCGATACCGTTGTGGGCGAGTTCGGCGCGGATGCGCTGTTCGCCGTAGCCCTGCTCCGTGCGGTGGCGGGCGATAAAGTCCGCGTAGCGGGTGTCGCTCAGGTAGTCGAGCTCGCGCGCGCGCTCGAGCGCGGTATCGACCGCTTCCCGCTCGAAGCCGCGTTCGGCGAGCTTGCGGCTCAGCTCCAGCGCGGAGTGTTCGCGCCGGACCAACAACCGGAGGCCCGCCTCCAGCGCGGCCTCCGGGTCGGCCGGGTCAGCCTTGCTCCTCGACCGGGGCATCGACCGGCGCGTCCTCCGCCGCGGCCTTGTTGCGCTTCGGCAGCAGGCGGTCGCGCAGGGTCTTTTCGACTTCCTCGGCGATGTGCGGGTTGTCCTTCAGGTACTGGCGGGCGTTCTCCTTGCCCTGGCCGATACGCTCGCCGTTGTAGCTGTACCAGGCGCCGGCCTTGTCGATCAGGCCTTCCTTCACGCCCATCTCGATGATCTCGCCGACCCGCGAGATACCCTCGCCATAGAGGATCTCGAAGTAGGCCTCCTTGAACGGGGGCGCCATCTTGTTCTTCACGACCTTTACGCGGGTCTCGTTGCCGATCACCTCGTCGCCCTTCTTGATCGCGCCGATACGGCGGATATCCATGCGCACGGAGGAGTAGAACTTGAGCGCGTTGCCACCGGTGGTGGTCTCGGGGCTGCCGAACATCACGCCGATCTTCATGCGGATCTGGTTGATGAAGATGACCAGCGTGTTGGAGCGCTTGATGTTGGCGGTCAGCTTGCGCAGCGCCTGCGACATCAGGCGTGCCTGCAGGCCGACGTGGGAATCGCCCATCTCGCCCTCGATCTCCGCCTTGGGCGTGAGCGCGGCCACCGAGTCGACGATCACCACGTCCACCGCGCCGGAGCGCACCAGCATGTCGGCGATCTCCAGCGCCTGCTCGCCGGTATCCGGCTGCGAGACCAGCAGGTCGTCCACGTTCACGCCCAGCTTCTCGGCGTAGGTCGGGTCCAGCGCATGCTCGGCATCCACGAACGCGGCGGTACCGCCCACCTTCTGCGCCTCGGCCACCACCTGCAGGGTCAGGGTCGTCTTGCCCGAGGACTCCGGCCCGTAGATCTCGACCACGCGCCCGCGCGGCACGCCGCCGATGCCCAGCGCGATGTCCAGCGCCAGGGAGCCCGTGGAGATCGCGGGGACGTCGACCGCCTGCTGATCGCCCATGCGCATCACCGCGCCCTTGCCGAATTGGCGTTCGATCTGCCCCAGTGCGGCGGTCAGGGCCTTCTTGCGATTCTCGTCCACGGTTTGCCTCCCGATACTTGCAGCGATGGTTTCCGACCCGTTGCGGGCCGGATACGGGGCCGCAGTATCCCACAGGGCGGGGAACGACCCAACCCGGGATCCTGCGCGGATCAATGCCGGGCACGAAACCCGCCCCGAGCGGCGTCAGGCCGCCTCGTGGGCGAGCAGTTCGCTCAGGGCGTGGAGCATTGACTGCAGACGAACGGCGTGGCGTTCGCCGGGGAAATGGCGGGTCGCGACGCGCACCTCCTGGCCGCGCGTCTGCCAGCCGAAGCAGACCGTACCGACCGGCTTGTCCGCGGTCCCGCCACCGGGCCCGGCGATCCCGGTGACCGAGAGCGCATGATCCGCGTCGCAGCGGGCCAGCGCGCCTTCGACCATCGCGCGGGCCACGGCCTCGCTGACCGCGCCGTGTTCCGCGATCAATTCGGCCGGGACCCCGACCATCGCCGTCTTGGCCGCGTTGGAGTACGCCACCCAGCCGCATTCGAACCATTGCGAGCTGCCCGGAACATCGGTCATCGCCTGGGCGATGCCGCCACCGGTGCAGGATTCCACGGTGCATAGACGCTCGCCCCGTGCCATCAGGCGCTCGCCCAGGTCGTACACCAGCGCGGAGAGGCCGGGGGCGTCGGTTTCCCCCGAAGTCAGGATCGTGCTGCTGGATGCGGCGGTCATGGCGCGATCATCCCTCCGTATCGAAGGCGACCGCAACCCGCCAGCCGCCGCCATCGGCTGGATCGACGGCGTCGCAGCGCACCACGCGGCCGTGGCGTTCCAGCCCCGCCAGGCGGCCATCGGGACTTGGCACCACCACGCTGACATCGACCCCCGGGTCGGTCTCGCGCTGGATCACGAACGCACAGCCCGTCGCCGACAGGTCCTCCAGCCGCACCGCGACCGACTCGCCGCTGGAGCGCCAAGTCATGCGCGCCTCGCCCTGCACCTGCATCCGCCGGTGATTGCGCCGATCCTCTTCCCCGATCATGTTCGCCCCTCCCTGACGTGGCGTCCGCCGCACGGCCTCGAGTGTGGCACAACATGCCAGGCCAGACCCACCTGCCATGTGGCGCGCTGCATCCGTATACTGCGCGTTTGCCCGGATCGAGCGCAGCCGAACCGATGAGCACCGCCGAACCCCTTTCCGCCCATACCCCGATGATGCAGCAGTACCTCGGCATCAAGGCCGAGTACCCGGACACGCTGCTGCTCTATCGCATGGGCGATTTCTACGAGCTGTTCTACGACGATGCCGAGCGCGCGGCCTCGCTGCTCGACATCACCCTGACCCGGCGCGGCGAGTCCGCCGGGCAGCCGATCCCCATGGCCGGGATCCCGGTGCACACCCTGGAGAGCTATCTCTCGCGCCTGCTGAAGCTGGGCGAGAGCGTGGCCATCTGCGAGCAGACCGGCGCGGTAGGCGCGCAGAAGGGCCCGGTCAAACGCGAGGTGGTGCGCATCGTCACCCCCGGCACGGTTACCGAAGAGGCCCTGCTGGAGGCCCGCAGCATCAACCGGCTGGTCGCCGTCTGCCCCGCCGGCTCGGCCGCAATCAAGGGCCGCAAGGAGGGCTACGGGATCGCCAGTCTGGAGTTCGCCAGCGGCCAGTTCCGCCTGCTGGAGGTGCGCGACGCGACCGAACTGGCCGCCGAGCTGGCGCGTCTGGACCCGGTGGAATGCCTGATCCCCGATCAGGCCGCGCCGATCCCCGGGATCGACGGATTCGCGCCACAACGCCACGCGGACTGGCACTTCGACGGCGTCTCCGCGCGGCGCGTGCTCACCACACACTTCGGCACCCGCGACCTCTCCGGCTTCGGCTGCGACGGCCTCGACCTCGGCATCGCCGCCGCCGGCGCCCTGCTCGCCTACGTGCAGAACCGCTATCGCGGCGATCTCGCCCACATCACCGGTCTGGCGCACGAACTGCGCAGCCAGATGCTGGTGCTCGACCCGGCCACCCGCCGCAACCTGGAACTGACCCGGACGCTCGGCGGCGAACGCCAGGGATCGCTGCTGGCCCTGCTGGACACCACCCGCTCGGCGATGGGTTCGCGCCGGCTGCTGCAGTGGCTGCACCAGCCGCTGCGCGACCGCGCCATTATCCGCGAGCGCCAGACCGCCATCACCGCGCTGCTGGAGGCCGGCGCCACCACGCCGCTGCGCGAGGCCCTGGCCGGTAGTGCGGATGTCGAACGCATCCTGTCGCGCATCGTCCTTGGCAGCGCGCGCCCACGTGACCTGACCGCCCTGCTCGCGAGCCTCGAACGCCTGCCGCCGCTGCACCAGGCCCTGACGCCCGTGGCCGGGAACAGCGACGCCCTGCAGGCCCTGCATGAGGCCCTGGCCCCGGAGGCCGACCTGAGCGCCACTCTGGCCGCCGCGCTGGTCGAGGAGCCCCCGTTGCGCGTCACCGACGGGGGCATGATCCGGCCAGGCTTCGATGCCGAGCTGGACCGCCTGCGCGCACTGGAGCACGACGCCGACTCGTTCCTGCGCGAGATCGAGGCACGCGAGCGCGAGGCCACCGGCATCCCCACCCTGAAGGTCGCCTACAACCGCGTGCACGGTTACTACATCGAGGTCTCGCGCACGCGCTCGGCGGAGCTGCCCGGACGCTTCATGCGCCGCCAGACCCTGAAGAACGCCGAGCGCTACACCACCGAGGAACTCAAGCGCTTCGAGGACGAGATCCTCTCCGCCCGCGAGCAGGCGATGGCCCGCGAGCGCGCCCTGTTCGAGGGCCTGATCACCGAGCTTCAGGGCCGCGCCCCGCGCCTGCGCACCATCGCCGACGCGCTCGCCGAACTGGACGCCCTCGCCTGCCTGGCCGAGCGCGCCCAGCGCCTGGACTGGCACTGCCCGGAACTGGTGGAGAACCCCGGCATCCGCATCGAGCAGGGCCGCCACCCCGTCGTGGAGGCCGGTCTGGACGCGCCGTTTGTCGCCAACGACACCGAACTGGACCCCGAAGAGCGCCGCCTGCTGGTGATCACCGGGCCCAACATGGGCGGCAAGTCCACCTACATGCGCCAGACGGCCCTGATCGTGCTGCTGGCCTGCATGGGCAGCTTCGTGCCGGCCGCGCGGGCGCAGATCGGGCCGGTGGACCGCATCTTCACCCGCATCGGGGCCTCCGACGACCTGACCTCCGGGCGCTCCACCTTCATGGTGGAGATGACCGAGGCCGCGAATATCCTGCACAACGCCGGTCCCGAAAGCCTGGTGCTGATGGACGAGATCGGGCGCGGCACCAGCACCTTCGACGGGCTGGCGCTCGCGCTGGCCTGCGCCGAACGCCTGGCGCGCCACAACCGCGCGCTGACCCTGTTCGCCACGCATTACTTCGAGCTGACCGCGCTGGCCGAACGCGAAGCGGCCGTGGCCAACGTGCACACCGACGCCATGGAGCACGAACACAGCATCGTGTTCCTGCACCAGGTCCGCGAGGGGCCGGCCAACCAGAGCTACGGGTTGCAGGTCGCGCAACTGGCCGGGGTACCGGCCGACGTGCTGAAACTCGCCCGCACCCACCTGCGCGAGCTGGAGGACCGCGCCGCGGCCGCCGACTCGCCCCAGCTCGGCCTGTTCACCGCGCCGCCCGGGCCAGCGGCCGCCGAGCCGGAGCCCGAGGCGCGCCCCGCGCCGGCCCCGGAAGAACGCGCCCTGAAGGCCCTGTTCGATACCCTGGACCCGGACGAGATGTCCCCGCGCGAGGCCCTGGACGCGCTCTACCGGATGAAGGAGGCCCTGCGCAACCCGGATTGACGGGCTCGTTACGCGGTCCTGAAGGGGCCGTGGCAATCACTTTCGGAACCATCGGAATTCACCGAGTGACCCCGCGCCGGGGGTGCCTCGAGAGATCGCCACGTCGCTTCGCTCCTCGCGATGACGGTTAAGGCGATGGCCGCTCCTGGCGATGATGGATTAAGGGGAGGGTTGCGCGCTGCGGTGAGGGGTTGAGGAGTGGCCACTCCTTGCGGTGACGAGATGGTTCCCCTGTCATTGCGAGGTCCCGGAGGGGCCACGGCAATCGGTCCGCCGCTGGCGCGAGGCCCCCGAATGTGGCCAGGGTTCGCCCGGGATTCCCGACAGCCGCGGGTGAGGCGTTACAATGCGACGAAATCCTGCCGGCTGGCTGTGCCACGGCCGGTTCACGCTCGGCCAGGGCGGTCAGCGGAAACGACCGGTCATAAGACTGAATGAAAAGGGAGAAACACCATGACGTTCGTCGTTATCGATAACTGCATCAAGTGCAAGTACACCGACTGCGTCGAGGTCTGCCCGGTCGACTGCTTCCATGAAGGCCCGAACTTCCTGGCCATCGATCCGGACGAGTGCATCGACTGCACCCTGTGCGAACCGGAGTGTCCGGCCGAAGCCATACTGCCAGAGGACGACGTGCCAGAGGACCAGATGCATTTCATCGAGCTGAATGCCGAGCTCTCTCGCACCTGGCCGGTAATCACCGCGCGCAAGGACCCGCCGGAAGACGCCGAGGAATGGGACGGCGTCGAGAACAAGTTGCAGTACCTCGAACGCTAGCCTCGAGCGCCAGCCCCGCTCGCGAGCCCCGGACGCAGCCCCGGGGCTCGTATTGGGAAGCCACTGCCACTGCAGCTGCAGCTACCGCTCATTTCCCTTCTACGGTGGCGCCCACACGGCCGAACACGCCCCCTGCATGATCCGCCTCGCGCGCGCAGCTCCTCGCTGAGCTGACCCTGCGCGCCGCGCGGCCGTCGAGGCGCCAGCCGTCCGGCGTATCGGGGCATTCCCGTCACCGGGCCATAACCTCGCCCCCCTGCCCGATGCAGGACCTCCGCATGGCCACGGGCCAGCGTCCGCCCCCGCAGAGCTGTCTCGCCTGGTAGCCACCTCGTTCCATCCGGTTTTTCCCCGCGATTTCCGCAAGTTGCAACCGGTTTTCCGAAAAGCCGTGCGCGAACTGTTTCAACGGCGGTACATCCGCAACCCCGATCCTGACGGTTCATCACAACCATCCCATTGTTTTCACGATCTATTCCGGTTTTGGCGCGACTCCTGCTACCGGGTTTGGTCGTGGCGCCCGTGGCGCAAAGGGCCCGGTCGCCACGCTGCCCTCGGGCGCAGTCCAACCAGCCAAAAGGAGATTCATGATGAACTTCAAGAAAACGCTTATCGCTTCCGCGATCGCACTTGCCTTCGGCCTGAGTTCCGGTCTGGCACTGGCCAATCCGACCAACACGGCGGAAGGCGAGGTCGGCGATCAGACCGCTACCGCCTCCTCGACCGCCGACAATGGCGGCGCATCCGCGAACGAGAACTCGCTGGCGGTGGCGATCAATGACTCCGATCTGTCCGACAGCTCCGACAACAGCACCAGTGTGGCCGACTCCGGGAACACCACGGTCTCGGATTCGGGCAATGACAGCTCCGACAACAGTCTGAACATCGCCGACTCCGGCAATGACAGTTCGGACAACAGCACCAACGTGGCGGATTCCGGAAACACCACGGTCTCCGACTCGGGCAACGACAGCTCCGACAACAGCCTGAACATCGCTGACTCGGGCAACGACAACTCGGACAACAGCCTGAACATCGCCGACTCGGGCAATGACAACTCGGATAACAGCCTGAACGTCTCCGACTCGGGCAACGACAGCTCCGACAACAGCCTGAACATCTCCGATTCAGGCAACGACAGCTCCGACAACAGCTCGGCCAGTGCCGACGACAACAGTGCCGCGGCCAACAACGGCTCCACTGCCAGCGTGACCCGCGATCAGAGCGACAACTCGGACAACAGCCTGGCGGTCATGGATTCCGGCAACAACACCGCCACCGACAGCTTCAACACCATGCTGCAGGTCAACGCGGTGGTGAGCCAGAACGAGCTGTCCGGCACGGTCACCGGGAACTATGTGGACATCGCCGAGGGTGCGCGCAACATCGCCCGCAACTCGATCGGTTCCGACTCCTTCGTGGCCCCCGCCGGCATCACCCAGGTCTCGCAGAACAGCGGGGCCAACAGCCTGACGCAACAGCAGGTATCGGTGCAGGCACACCTCAATCTGGGCAACTAGTTCGTGCCACGCGGCGGGTCCGAGACCCGCCGCGTCACGGCCCTGCACTGGAGAATCCGGTCATGCGCCTCCATCCGAGATATTCGCAATCCTTGTTCACCCGATCCTTGTTCGCCGCGATGCTGGGCACGCTGCTCCTGGCGGCCGGTTCCGCCAGCGCGGCCGACCCTCGCGACAGTCAAACAAACCTCGCCGCATCCGGCACGCTGGACCTTCAGGGCCTGACGACGGTGGATGCCGACACCCTGAACCAGCAACGGGCGCGCCAGGGGGTCAGCAACATCCAGCTGGGCCAGGTCCACTCCCAGATCGCCCTGCATGACAACGTCGTCATGGGCGGCCATGGCGGCACCAACCTGATCGCGCCGGGCGCCTTCGACAATGCCCGCGGGTTTTCCACCGTCATCCAGAACACCGGCCATAACGTGGCCATCCAGGAATCCATGATCGTGAACGTCACGATCCACCCGTGAACATGCGGCACCACTACCTTCTGCTTGCGCCGGGGATCCTGGGGCTTGCCCTGCTTGCACCCCAGGCGCTTCAGGCCCAGGCGGGCGGGGCGCAGGTTCCCGGGATGATTGGCAGCTTGAACGTCCCGGTCGAGAGCATGAAGGCCCTGCGCTTTCGCTCGGTGGTCCCGCAGCAATACGACTTCAGCTGCGGCTCCGCCGCACTGGCCACCCTGCTCAGTTATCACTACGACCGGCCCACGGTGGAAACCACCACCTTTGACGGCATGTTCCGCCGCGGTGACCAGGACCTGATCCGGGCCCAGGGCTTTTCGCTGCTGGACATGAAGAACTACCTCGGGGCGGAGGCCGGCCTGGCGGCGGACGGCTTCCGGATCAGCCTGGATGATCTGGAGGGGCTCGGCGTGCCCGCCATCGCGATGATCGAGACGCGCGGCTATCGGCACTTTGTGGTCATCAAGGGCCTGCGCGAGGGCGAGGTCCTGGTCGGGGACCCGGCCCTCGGGTTGAAGAGCTACCGCCGACCCGAGTTCGAGGCGGTCTGGGTAAACGACATCCTGTTCATCATCCGCGAAGAGGTCGAGCGCGCCCGCGCGAACTTCAACGCCCCCCAGACGTGGGCCGCCATCACCCGCGCACCCGTCGAGGACGGCGTGGTGCGCCGCGACCTGGCCAGTTTCACCCTGAATCTGCCACGGGCCCGGGAATGGTAACGCCCATGATCCCCATATCCCCGCAGCGACCCGATCCCTCGCCCCCCCGAGGGCCGCGGACCGGTTCGACGCTTGCCCGCCTGGCGCTTTGCATCCTCGCCGTCGGCCTGCCCGTCGCGGCCCAGGCACTGGAAACGCTTCCCGGTGCGGGTGACCCGCGCGTGGTCGCCGATGCGGTGCTGGCCGAGCAGCGCGGTGGCTTCTTCGGCCGCGACGGGCTGCAGATCGCGATCGGCCTGGAACAGATCACGGCCCTGAATGGCGAGATCCTGCACCAGACCACGCTGCATCCACTGGGAACCCTTGGCGCCGCGACGAGCCACCCCTCCGCCGGTCGCATCACGATTCTCAACACGACGGCGGGCCTCCCGGCACAGGCGTTCGTCTCGGAAACAGCCAGCGGCCAGGGCTGGGTCACGACCATCCAGAACCAACTGGACGGTCAGGCCATCCAGCACCAGACAATCCTGCAACTGGAGCTGGGCAACCTGCAGATGCCGCGCAGCGACCTTGGCCGGGCCCTGGAGCAGCATCTAACCGACGGCGGTCGCGGCTGGTAGCCCCGCCGCCGCCGTTCGCCGCAGCGATCTCAGAAACGCATCGGCACCCGCACGGTCATCTGCACATCGGGCGCGGACTCGGTCACCCCCACCCCCAGCGAGAAGTTCAGGCTGGTGCGTTCGGTCAGGCGATGCGACACCCCCCACAGCAGCGTCCCCACCTGGCGCCGCCCGAACACGGGCTCCAGCCCGGGATCGTTCTCCACGCGGGTCCGAAACACCACGCTGTGGTCATAGCCCAGGCTCATCGAGGTACGGTCGTTCAGGCTAATGGCCATGCCGAGGCTGGCGCCGAAGGCGTCCCCCGGATCCACCGTGCCGTAGTCCGGACCCACATCCCGCTCGATATTCCACAGATAGCTGACGTTCGCGAACAGCACGGCGGGATCGGTCGGGTAGATCATGGTCACGCTGGGCTGCACGGCCCAGAAGCCGGATCCGGTGGGCTGTTCCAGGAAGATCTCGCCGAGCCGGTTCCCGTCCTCGTCCACGATCCGGCGTCGATCCACCGAGAACGGGTCCGTCCCGGTGCGGCTCTTTGCCTTCAGATTGCCGATAAAGAAAGGGCGCCCGCGATCGGCGGTGTTGAACTGGTAGGACAGCCCGAACTCGACATCCCCCAGGCCGCTGCCGGTGGACCCGGTCACCCGCTCCAGCTCCGTTCCTTCCAGGATGTCGCGCCGGCGCACCTGCTGTTCGCGGTAGACCCAGGGAATCTTGAGCCCGACCTCGAGCCGGTCGGTGAGCCCGTACCGCAATGCCACCGCGGCCGTCAGCGTGTCCCGTTCCGTCTCGCTGACATCGATCAGCCCGATCGCCAGGGCCGGGATGATGGTGAAGCCCTCGATCGAGACATCCAGCGCGCTGCTGTGCACATAGGCGAGCGAAGGCTCGATCACCCATTGCCCCTGCGGCGTAAGCATGCCGCGCTCCTCGAAGACCGTAACCTGCGGGCCCTGGTCCCGTGGCGCGTCCCCGACCGCCTCGCGGGGCTCCTGCGCGGCGACCGTGGCCGACAACCCCAGAAACAGCGGGACCAGCCCCGCCCCCCACCTCCCGACCCGGATCTTGTTCACGTGCGTTCTCCATGCCCCCTCGGGGCCGTGCAAACGGGAACACACCGGCCGCGCGCCAGACGGCGCACCGCGGCGTGCCCCCAGAACCGGGACCGCTCCATCGCGCCTGAACCCGGGGTTCAGTGCTTGGACGGACGCATCCCGTACTTGTCGAGCAGGCGATAAAGCGTCACCCGCCCTACTCCCAGCTCGCGTGCGGCGCGCGACAGGTTGTTGTCGCACTGCCCCAGCGCCCGCATCACCGTCTCGCGTTCCGCGCGGGCACGGGCCTGCGCCAGCGTCTCCCGGCCGCTGCCCTCGAGCGGCGCCGCAAGCCCCAGATCCTCCGGCCGGATCAGGCGCCCGTCCGCCATGGTCACGGCCCGCTGAATACGGTTGACCAGCTCCCGGACATTGCCCGGCCAGCGATGGCTGTAGAGCGCCTGGATGGCCGCGCGGGTAAATCCGCGCAGACGCGGGTTCTGGCCACGAAACCGGTCGAAGTAGAAATGGGCCAGCTCCACCAGGTCGGCCCCACGCTCCCGCAACGGGGGCACGTCCAGCTGAATCACATTCAGGCGGTAGTAGAGGTCTTCCCGGAATCGCCCGGCCTCTACGGCCTTGAACAGATCGACATGGGTCGCGGCCAGGACACGCACATCCACCTGGATCGGCTGCAGGCCACCCAGACGCAGCAGCGTCCCCTCTTGCAGGAAACGCAGCAGATTCACCTGCAGGTCGAGCCCCAGATCCCCGATCTCGTCCAGCAGCAGGGTCCCGCCATGGGCCAGCTCGAGCTGACCGATCTTGCGGCGGGTCGCTCCGGTGAATGCGCCGGCCTCGTGACCGAACAGTTCGGACTGGATCAACTGCGCCGGTAAAGCCCCGCAGTTGACCGCGACAAACGGACCCTCGCTGCGCCGCGACTGACGGTGCACCGTGCGAGCCGCAAGCTCTTTTCCGGTTCCACTTTCACCCTGGAAGAGCACCGGGGCGTCCGATCCCGCGACCCGGCTCAATTGCCGCGCAAGGGCCTGCATCGGAGCGCTGTGGCCGATAATGGGTCGGCCTTCGTCCCCCGATGGCAGGCCGGCGGCGGGCTCCGCGGGTGTCTCCAGAACGGCCATCCCGCAGGCGCGGCCCAGGGTCACTTCCAGGCGGGCCTGATCCAGCGGCCGGGTATGGAAGTCGTAGCAGCTGTCCCGGATCAGGTCGCGCAATTCCGGGCTCGGCAACAGCACCGGATCGACCAGGGCGATCCACTTCACGTGCTGGTGTACGTGGACGAAGTCGACGAGCTGCGATGGCAGGGAGCGTCCCAGATCCAGAAGGCCGACCCGAACCCCGCCCAGATCGGGCCAGGGCCGGGGCATCGGGAACGTCAGGCGGCGCAGATGCCAGGCACTCGAAAGCTGCGGCACGGGAGTCCCGGGATGCCCGCCCATGTCCAGCCAGGCGACTTCACGGGGTGTGTCCGAGGAACACATCCGGTAGATCTCCGCACCAAAGTCCCGCGCGTCTCCTTCAGCGACGAGGATCCCGCTGCGCCTTACGGGCCACAAGGCCCCGTTGATCTTTCCTGATCCGGACATGGTCTTCCCCGCGTGTCCGAAAAAATCCCTGGCTCCCCGGTCCCGGAGAGACGCCCGTCACGTTTCGGAGTATAGGCCGGCATCGTCAAAAAACCGTGACAAACAGAAAACAGCAGGCCGCCGCCGCAGAAACCTGTCGAATTCACGACACCCGCGCCCTCGCCACGGCCGGCTCAACGCCTTCCCTCGGGCCGCGACGATCATCCAGACACAACCGGCATGGACCGCATGACGATGGCTTGCGGGCGGGCACACCCGCCCGATCAAGGCGCCGGCGCCCGGGCGGGAAACAGGTGCCGAGGGACCCACCACAGGTACAGGGCCATGCCGACCAACTCCACCAGCGACTGGAACACCACCACGACCACCGCCAACTCCAGTCCCTGCGGCAATGCCAGTGCGATCGGGAGCACAACGAAGGAGTTGCGCGATCCCAGGCTGAAGGCGAGCACCCGCCCCTGTGCGACCGGCAGGCCGAACGCTCGCGCCAGCGCCCGCGCCAGCAGCGCCGCAACCACCAGGAAACCGGAAAAGATCAGCAACAACGGCAGCAGGACACCGACCCCGTCGAGCACCGTCTGGACCTGGGATGCGGCGACGATCAGCACCACCAGGGCCAGCAGCGGCACCGGCAACCACCCCAGGCCGGCGATCACGTGCCCGCGACCGGGATCTTCCCCGGCCCAGCGTTCGGTCAGATACGCCAGAACCAGCGGGACCAGGATCAGGCCGGCAAAGGCCTTCAGCACGTCTCCGCCGGCCAGAACCAGGGTGAACTCGCCACCGAAGAGCCACCACAGGTAGAGCGGCAACAGGGCGAGCTGCAGCAACAGCGAAAGGGGAGAAAAGGCGATCGCCCGGCGCGTGTCACCCCCACCCAGATGGGTGAAAGTAATGAACCAGTCGGTGCACGGCACCAGCAGCACCAGCGCGATACCCAGCAGGACCGCCGGACCGCCCGGCGCGACCTGAAGGATCGCCCAGACCAGCAGCGGGATCACCACAAAATTACCGATCACCGCCGCCGCGAGCAGGCGCGGCTCGCGAAACGCCGCGCCCAGATGGTTTAGCGGCGTCTGCGTGAACGTGGCGTACAGCAACAGCCCCAGCACCGGCCAGAGCACGGCATCCAGCATCGCCCCGAACTCCGGCTCGGACAGGCCCAGACCGAGCCCCAGGGCAATGGCCACCAGATAGATCAGTACCTGGTATTGCTCCAGGCGCGCGCGCATTCGCCAACGCCGCTCAAGGGCGGCGCACAAGAACTACCAGAGCCAGGTCTCGGGCTGCTCGATGGCGCGGTTATCGTTGTTGGCCAGCAGGCCCTTGATGCAGCGCACCAGCAGCCAGATGATCAGGGCCAGGAAGATCAGGAAGCCGATGCCGATGGGCGTGGTGATGGCTCCGATCACGGCAAACAGCAACCCGATCCAGAAGGTGCGGATCTGATAGGTGAAGTGGGAGACGCTGACGCTATCGGCCTCGCCACGCTTCATATAAGCGATGATCAGGCCGGCGATCGCGGTGAGCGCGGTCAGGAAGCTCACCAGGTACAGCACGTACACCACGGTGACCATCGTAACGTCCTTGCGCGGCCCGGCTGCGGGCTCGCTGACGTCGCTGCGCACGACTTCCGGCTTGGGATCTTCGGACACCTGGCACCTCCTGTGGGTTGGGTCACGCCGCCAACTTAACAGACTTGCCGGTTCCCTACCCGGGCCCGCCGAGCACGATGAGGACGATGCCCGCCAGGGCGAAGACGAAACCGGTCAGTTGCACCCGCGACATGCGCTCGGCCTGGAAAAAACGCGCCATCAGCGCGGTCGGGGCCGGCGACAGCGCCCCGGCCACCGCGATGATCGACAGCAGGCCCATGCGCACGGCCACGACAAAGGCGAGCGTCGCCGCGGCCTGGAACAGACCGGCCAGCGACAGCAGCACCAGCGTGGAGCGGCTCATCCCGGTCTGCGGCCGGCGCACCAGCATCACCGCCAGCAGCGCCAGCGCGCCCACCGCCGAGGTCGCCACCACCGGCCACAGCGGCGAGCCCGCCTCGGCCTCGTTCAGGAACACGAAGACCAGCCCGAAGCAGACGCCGGCGATGGTCGCGTCCACCAGCCCGCGCACCGGGTGCGCCCCCCGGGCCAGCGCCATCAGGCCACGCACGGGCTCGTCCAGGCGGCGTGGACTCGCCTTGCGCGAACCGCCGGAGATCATCCCGATCGCGATCACGATGGCCGCGATCCCGGCCAGCGCCAGCGGGCCCGGCTGCTCGCCCATCACCAGCCCGACCAGCAGCGGCACCAGGGCCGAGATCACGCCGGTCACGGCGGCGACCAGGCCCATCGAGCCCTCGGCCAGGCCGTGGTAGTAGGCCAGCAGCCCGAGGGCCAGGGCGAGCCCCGAGGCCCCGCCCCAGATCAGGGCCTGGGTCCCGGGCAGGCCCGCCAGCGGGAGGGCGATCACCAGCAGGACGACGGTGGCCAGGATCTGCGAATAGCAGGCGACCACCAGCGCCGGGATGCGCCGGGAGGCCAGGCCGCCAAAGAAGTCGCCAGCGCCGAAGCCCAGGGCCGTCAGCAGGCCGAGGAAAAAGGCCATGTCAGCCCCGGCCCGGGCTCGGAAGCCTCATGCGCGTGGCTTACTCGCCGGCCTCGTCGAGCAGGTCCTTCAGGGCCTCTTCGCTGCCGGCATGGCCAACACCGGTCACCACGCCCTCGCCATCCAGCAGGACCACGGTCACCTGTTCGCGCTCGTGCGGCAGGAAGCCGGCATCGGCCTCGCTGGAGGTCACCACGATGGAGTAGTCCCGCGCCTGCATGCGCGGCAGGACCACGTTCTGCATCGGCTGCGGCGGCATCTCGTGGATGTCGGCGATGTAGACGATCCCCTCGCGCTCGGCGGGGCTCATCTCGCTCAGGACCGCGTTGGCGACGCCGGCCGGGGCCGCCTCGACGGTCTTCAGGATTACGCGGGCATTGCCCGGCAGCTCGACCGGGTTCCCGTGCTGGTCATTCAGGCTGCGCTCGGGAAACGGCTGGCCCTCGGCGAACTCGGGCTCCGGACCGCCCCCGGACATGCAGCCGGCCACCAGCCCGGCGGCGAGCAGCAGGGCGGCGGGCAGAAGGGATCGGGCAACAAGCGACATGGCAGTTCTCCTGCGGATCGAGACATGGGATCGAAACACACGCGGGTGCGCGCGACAGCGGCGCCGATGGTAACGCATCGAGCGCGTCAGTAGACTGCAACCACCTTCACGGACGACCGCCCGCATGCTGCATTCGCTGATCAAGCTGCTGCGCCCGCACCAGTACATCAAGAACGGTTTCGTGTTCCTCGGCGTGGTGTTCGCGCACGAGTGGGGCGAACCCGGGACGGTGCTCGCCGCCAGCGTCACGTTCCTCGCATTCTGCGCGATCGCCAGCGCGGTCTACGTGCTGAACGACATCGTCGACGTCGAGGCCGACCGCCGCCACCCGACCAAGCGCGAACGCCCGATCGCCAGCGGCGCGATCGCGATCTCCACCGCCTGGGCGATCTTCGCCACCGCGGTCATTGTCGCGCTGGTCCTCGCGGCGCTGGTCAGCACCTGGGTGATCGCGCTGATCCTGACCTACCTGGTGCTGAACGTAGCCTATTCCTGGTCGCTCAAGCACATCGTGATCCTCGACGTGTTCAGCATCGCCGCCGGCTTCATGCTGCGCATCCTCGCCGGCACCCTTGGCCTGGGCATCGAACCCTCGCAATGGCTGCTGCTGTGCGGGCTGATGCTGACGCTGTTCCTGGGCTTCTCCAAGCGCCGCGCGGAGCTCGCCGATGGCGCCATCGAACACACACCGGATCAGGACGGGACGCGGCGCGTGCTGCACGACTACAGCGTCAGTCTCCTGGATCAGTTCATCGCCATCAGCGCCGCCTGCACCGTGCTCGCCTACGGGCTCTACACCGTCAGCGCCGAGACCATCGCGCTGCACGGCACGGATGGGCTGATCTACACCCTGCCGTTCGTGATCTACGGCATCTTTCGCTACCTGTTCCTGCTGCACGCGCGCGGCGCCGGCAACGACACCTCGCGCGACCTGGTCACCGACCCGCACCTGCTGGCCACGGTCGCGGTATGGATGGGCGTGACCCTCGCCGTACTCGCATGAGTGCGGTCCTGCTCTCCGGCTGGCGCCTGCGCGCGGTGATGCTCTCGATCATCGTTGCCGTCGCGCTGTATCTCGGGGTCGTGCTGTGGGCGGGGGCGGACGAGGTCTGGCGCGCCCTGAAGCTGGTGGGCGTCGGCGGCGTCCTGCTGGCCCTGGCGCTGTCGCTGGTGAACTACAGCCTGCGCTTCACCCGCTGGCAGCTCTACCTGCGCACCCTGGGCCATGCCGTCCCGACGCGCGCCAGCCTGCATATCTATGTGGCCGGCTTCGCCCTGACCACCACCCCCGGCAAGGCCGGCGAGGCCCTGCGCGGGGTGCTGCTGAAGCGCCGCCGGGTGCCCTACCCGGACAGCTTCGCCGCCTTCGTCTCCGAGCGCCTGTCCGACCTGATCGCGGTGGTGCTGCTGTCCATGCTGGGGCTGACCCTGGTGGCCCAGGGCACCTGGCTGATCGCAGCCGGCGCGGCCTTCATCCTGGCGGCGCTGGTGATCCTGTCGTGGCGACGCCCGCTCGCCTGGTTACAGACGATCAGCGACCGCCCGGGGCAGCGCGTCTGGCGCAGCCTGCACCATGTCGCCACGATCCTGCTGCAGGCACGGCGCTGCCACCGCCCGGCCCTGCTGGCCGGGGCCACCGCCCTCAGCGTCATCGCGTGGAGCGCGGAGGCCCTCGCCTTCTGGTGGATCCTCAATGCGATGGGCTTCGAGGCCGGCTTCGCGTTTGCCGCCTTCGTCTTCGCCCTGGCCATGCTGGCCGGCGCGCTGAGCTTCCTGCCCGGGGGACTGGGCGGTACCGAGGCGGTGATGGTCGCCCTGCTGCTGTGGGCCGACATGCCGCCGGCCGACGCCATCGCGGCGACCATGCTGATCCGCTTCACCACCCTGTGGTTCGCGGTGATCCTGGGCCTGATCGCGCTGGCCACCAACCTCGAGGCGCGCGGCCGCGAACACCCGGACGAGCACCATGCGTAGGCGCCCCACGCGAACCCCGTCATTACGAAGCCCTGTAGGAGGCCAGCCCGCTGGCCGATCGGGCATGGCCAACGCCGCCATCGCCGAGTGGGCTCGGCTCCTACAGGTACAGAGCCAGAAAGCCGCAGCGGTGGCAACCCCCCGATGCCAGCCCGACCGCGTCATGCGCGACCGACATTCCACAACCCCGTCATTGCGAGGCCCCGCAGGGGCCGCGGCAATCTCCCGAAGCGGTTACCGGCTCTGGGGCCTAACGCGCTGCGGGCGCCCTTCAGGCCGGCCTGTAGCCGTTCGGCGCGCTTCGCACTTGCGCGCCACGGCCCCTGCGGGGCCTCGCAATGACGGGGACGGGTCACCCGTCGGGGCCCGGGCATGACGACCAGCTGGAACCGCATACCGCAGGTGGAGCACGCCGCCGAGGTCGCACTGGACCGGCGCGGGCGGGGCCTGCCCGACGGGCCCCGCCCCCTGCTCGCCCACGGCCTGGGGCGCAGCTATGGCGACGTCTGCCTGAACCCGGGGGCCACCCTGCTGCATACGCCGGGGCTGGATCGCTTCGTGGCCTTCGACGCCACCACGGGACGGATCACCGCGGAGGCCGGACTGTCGCTGGATGCCCTGCTGCGCTTTGCGGTGCCGCGCGGCTGGTTCCCGCCGGTGGTGCCGGGTACCCGTTTTGTCACCCTCGGCGGCGCGGTGGCCAACGACGTGCACGGCAAGAACCATCACCAGGCTGGCAGCTTCGGCGACCACGTACTCGGGCTGACCCTGCGCCGTTCCGACGGCCAGGTCCTGGAGGTCAGCCCCCAGGCCAGCCCCGACTGGTTCGCCGCAACCGTGGGGGGGCTGGGCCTGACCGGACTGATCGAGACCGTGACCCTACAGCTTATGCCGGTGCGCTCCGGCTGGATGCGCGCCTGGTCGCAGCGCTTCGACTCGCTGGATGCGTTCTGGGAGCTGAATGCGCAGGCCGAGCGCGAGTGGCCCTACACCGTCGCCTGGATCGACTGCCTGAACCCGGGCCCGAACGGCCGCGTCGGGCGTGGCATCTACGGCGCGGCACGCCACGCGGCCACCGCGCCTGTGCGCGGGGACTACCGCGAACGCCGGCGCAGCATCCCGCTGGACCCGCCCGTCTCGCTGGTCAACCGCCTGACGCTGCGCGCCTTCAACCACATCTACTACCGCCAGCCGGTGCACGCGACACCCCGTGCCGTGCACCACCAGCCCTGGCTGTTCCCGCTGGATGCGATCCGCCACTGGAACCGCATCTACGGGCATCAAGGCTTCTACCAGTATCAGTGCGTCCTGCCCCCCCATGCCGCACGGGACGGCGTGCAGGCCCTGCTGGATGCCATCGCCGCCAGCGGCCAGGGCTCGTTTCTCGCGGTGCTCAAGACCTTCGGCGACCGGCCCGCGCCGGGCATGCTGTCCTTTCCCCGCCCGGGTGCCACCCTCGCGCTGGACTTCCCGGAAAAGGGCCACGACACCGAACGGCTGTTCGCGCGCCTGGACGCGATCGTGCAGGAGGCCGGCGGTGCCCTGTACCCTGCGAAGGACGCGCGCATGCCGGCCGATGTCTTCCGCCAGGGGTTCCCCGGCTGGGAGGCCTTCGCCGAGTATGTGGACCCCGAATTCTCCTCCGGCTTCTGGCGCAGGGTGACTGCATGAACCCGATGAAAAACGTTGTCCTCTTTGGTGCCACCTCGGCCATTGCCTCCGCGGTGGCGCGGGAGCTGGTAGACACCGGCGCCCGGCTGTTCTGCGTGGCCCGCGACGGCGACGCCCTGGAGGCCCTGCTGGCCGACCTGCGGGTGCGCGCCGACGACCCGGAGGGCACCCGCATCCTCGGTGCCCGCGCCGATCTGGCCGATATCGACGGGCACGCGGCGCTGTGGCAGCAGGCGCAGGAGGCCCTGGGCGAGGTGGACAGCGTACTGCTCGCCTGGGGCACCCTGCCGTACCAGGCCGCGTGCAACGCCTCGGTGGACGCGACCCTGCAGGCGATCCACGTCAACGGCACCAGTGCCATCGCCCTGCTGGGCCGCATCGCCCCGGACTTCGAAGCCCGGGGCCGCGGCGTGATCGCCGCCATCGGCTCGGTGGCCGGGGATCGCGGACGCCAGAGCAACTACGCCTACGGCACCGCCAAGGGCATGCTCGCGATCTACCTGCAGGGGCTGCGCAACCGGTTGTTCTTCAGCGGCGTGGACGTGGTCACGCTCAAGCCCGGCTTCGTGCGCACCCCGATGACCGAGGGCCTCAACCGCGCCGGCGCCCTGTGGGCCGAACCGGAAACGGTGGCCCGCGGCATCGTCCGCGCCATGCGCCGTGGCCGCGACGTCGCCTACCTGCCCGCCAAGTGGTGGGTGATCATGACTATCATCCGCCTGATCCCCGAATACCTGTTCAAGCGCCTGAAGCTATAACCCTGAAGCCATAACGATGAACCGGAATGACACGCGGCAGATCGTGCTGTTCGACTTCGACGGCACCCTGACCCGGCGCGACAGCCTGTTCCCCTTCCTGCGCCACGCGCTGGGGACACCGGCCTTCCTCCGCCGCCTGCCGGACTGCCTCCCGGCGCTGACCGGCCTGGCGCTGAAGCGCCTGTCCAATCAGGATGCCAAGGAGGCGGTGCTGACCCATATGCTCGCCGGCGAGACCCTCGCCCACCTGCAGGCCAGGGGCCGTGAATTCGCCGACCGCGGCCTGGACCGCCTGCTGCGCCCGGCCGGGATGCGCGCCCTGCGGGCCCATCGCGACGCAGGCCATGACTGCGTACTGGTCTCCGCCTCGCTGGATGTCTGGCTGCAACCGTGGGCCGAGCGCTACGGGCTCACCGGCGTGGTCAGCTCGCGCCTCGCGGTGGATGACGCCGGTCGCGTCACCGGGCGCCTGGACGGCACCAACTGCCGGGGCGCCGCCAAGCCGGCGGCGGTCGCCGCCTGGCTGGCCACCCTGCCCCCGGACGAACCGGTCGATCTGGTCGCGGCCTACGGCGACAGCGCAGCTGACCAGCCGCTGCTGGCGATGGCCGGCAGCGGTTACCGCCTGCGCCGGGGCCGCTTCCGGCGTGTCCACGGGCCGTCGGTAGAGGGGGCCCCCGAGTGAACCCGACAACCACAACCTGGCCCTGGCTCGCGCGTCACTACGGCGCGATTATGCTGGCCGTGCTGCTGGTCAAGATCGGCATGGCCTGGGCCCTGCCGATCACCGGCGACGAGGCCTATTTCCTGATCTGGGGACAGAACCCGGATCTCGGCTACTACGACCACCCGCCGATGATCGGCTGGTGGCTGGGCGCCATCCTGCCCCTGTCGGAGCACCCGCTGGCCATCCGTGCCCTGGGTATTTTCGTCTCCATGGCACCGGCGCTCGCGATCTTCCTCTGGTGGAGGCATACCGATCCAGTCCGCGCGCGCCTTGTGTCGCTGCTGGCGCTGTTCATGCCGCTGTTCTTCATCGCGGTGATCACCGCGACGGACACCCCGCTGATCCTGTTCAGCCTGCTGGCCACAGCCCTTGCCTGGCAGGCCCTACGCACCGGCGCGGCGCACTGGTTCCTGCTCGCCGGCCTGGCCCTGGGGCTGGCGTTCCTGTCCAAGTACTTCGCGGTCCTGCTGGGGATTGCACTGGGGCTGCATATCCTGCTGTTCGCGCGGCAGCACTGGCGCGGCCTCCTGCTGATCATCCTCGGCGTGGTGCCGGCGGTGGCGCTCAATCTGTACTGGAACTGGGGCAACTGCTGGTACAACGTGATGTTCAACATCGTGAACCGGCACGGCGACGGCGGCTTCGACCCCGGCAACTGGCTGACCTACGCGATCCTGCTGCTCTACCTGTTCACGCCCTGGCTGCTGTGGTTCTACGCGCGTCAGTGGCGGGCGCTGGCCGCCGGCATCCGCGCGCACCAACTGGGCGTGTTCCTGTCCGCCGGACTGATCCCGCTGCTCCTGTTTGCCCTGCTCGCCCCGTTCAAGAGCATCGGGCTGCACTGGCTGGCCGCCTTCGCCCCCTTCCTGCTGCTGCCGGCGCTGTTCCTGAATGTGCGTGCACTGACCATCAGCGCCTGGCTCTCCGGGGCCCTCGCCGTGCTGCACGCGATCGCGATCCTGACGATCGCGCTGATGCCGGTGGAATGGCTGAAGGGCCAGGATCGCTACGCCGACGCGGTGTTCTACCTAGCGCCGGAATCGGTGGCCGCGGTGGTCAACGAATACGACGCCGACTGGCACGTCTTCACCCGCAGCTACTCGCGCTCGGCGGTGCTCGCCTACTACGCCGGGCGCGAGGTCGGCGTGTTCGGCCCCGGGTCCCACTACGGCCGCCAGGACGACCTGCTGACCGACTTCCGCGCCCTGGACGGGGCCAACCTGCTCTACGTCCCCACCCGCGGCGTGCTGGACCCGGCGCAGGTGGAGCCCTTCTTCGACGAGGTGCGCGTACGCGAAGTGACCATCCGCGGCGTCGCCTGGACCCTCGCCGAAGGCCGCGGCTTCGACTACGCCGCCTACCACGACCAGATCCTGGAACCGGTGCTCGCCCGCTACTACGACTTCCCGGACTGGCTACCCGAGGGCCGCTGCGCCTTCACCGACCGCTACACGAACCGGGAATAAGACCCTGCGTTGACCAGGGAATCGTCCCCCCGGATACTGTTGTCCGTGAGCCATCGACTTCATCCAGGGAGGGGCGAGCGATGATCGCACCCGGAGCGGCGATCCCTGCCCGCCAGCGTCAAGCGAGCGCACGCACCCGCTGGCGCTGTGGTCTCGCCGTGGTCGTTCTGCTGCTGCCGCTGTTGCTGCTCGGCTGTGGTGGCTCCCAGGAGACCCCGCTGCGGGTGGCCACCATCGAGTGGATCGGCTACCAGCCCCTCCACCTGGCCGCCTCCGAGGGCCGGTTTCCCACCGACGAGATCCGCCTCGCCCGCTTCGGCTCGAACGTGGAGTCACTGCGCGCCTTTCGCAACGGCAATGTCGATGCCGCCGCCCTGACCCTCGACGAGGCGCTGCTGCTGCGCGCCGACGGCCACGATATCCGCGTCATCCTGCTGCTGGACTACTCGCATGGCGGCGACACCATCCTGGCGCAGCCCGGCATCACCCGCATGGCCGACCTGGAGGGCCGCCGCATCGGGGTCGAGAATGACGCCGCCACCGCCTACCTGCTCGCTCGCGGCCTGGAACACGGCGGCCTCGACCGCGAGAGAGTCGATATCGTGCGTGTGGATGCCGGGCGCCACGAGGAGGCCTTCCGCGACGGGGAGGTCGACGCCCTGGCGACCTTCGAACCGACCCGCACCCGGCTGCTGAATGCCGGTGCCGAGGAGTTGTTCGACAGCACCCGGATCCCGGGCGAAATCGTCGATGTACTGGTAGTTCAGCGCCAAGCGCTCGACGACCACCCGCGACATCTCCGGCAGCTGGTGGATGCCTGGTTTGGCACGCTCGAGTATCTGAATGCCGAGCCGGAACCGGCCAGGGCCACCATGGCCCGGTACAGCGACCTCAGCGCGGAGGAACTGGAGGGTGCGCTGGCCGGGGTCCGCTTCCCCTCGCGAGCGGAAAACTGCACAGCCCTGGCCGACGGCGGCGAGGCCCTGCGCGCCAGCAGCGAGCACCTGGCCACCCTGATGCAGCAGCAGGGACTGCTGGAGCGCGAGGTGAACCTCGATCGTCTGTTCGATGACCGCGTCCTGCAGGCGGCGGGCTGCCCGCCATCGGAAGACGGCTGATGTGGCAGGGCCTGTTCCGCTATCCGATCAACACCACGCTGCCGCTTTTCCTGCTGGTGGTGGCACTCATTCTCGGCACCCTCTACACCCTGACCCTGATCCACAACCAGCAGCGCAGCATTCTCGCGAACGCCGAACGCGAACTGGCGACCGAGATCAGCCGCATGCAGCGCATTGTCCAGAACCGCCTGGCAAACAACGGCACGCAGGCCATTCAGGACGAGATCGCGGCGCTCAATGTCGATATCCGGGTTCGCCTGGCCGGGGTGGTCGATGAACGCCAGCACTACGTTGCCGCCCTGAACCGCGGCGAGCGCGAACGTCCGCTCGCGGAGACCCTGGACACCGAACCCATGGCCGCGCTCGCCGACCCGCTGCGCACGCTGCTGGCCGACGCCCGCGAACGCCGCGCGGCCAAGGTGCGCCATGTCGCGGCCGAGAACACCCTGATCGCGGCGGCGCCGCTGCAGTTCACCGGCCCCGTGGTGGACCTGGGGCGCAGCCCCTCGGGCGCGGTCATCCTCGCCTGGGATCTGTCGCTCCCCTTTCGGCAGGCACGCAACGCGGCCCTGAACTCGGCGCTGCTGCTCGCGCCGGTCCTGATCGCGGCACTCGCCGCGCTGTGGTGGCTGATCTACCAGGCTCTGGGGCGCCGCCTGAGCCGCCTGAGCCGGACCGCGGCGCAGATCGCCGGGGGCGAGCACCACCAGCGTGCCGGGGTCACCGGGCGCGACGAGATCGGCCGCCTGGCACGCGCCTTCAACCGCATGGCGGATGGCCTGGTGCAGGAACAGGCGCGCCTGCGCGAGAGCGAGCAGCGGCTGTATCTGGCCCAGGCCTTCTCCGGGGTCGGCACCTGGGAATGGGATATCGCCAGCGGCGACCTGGTCTGGACCCGTCCGACCTACCAGCTCTTCAACCTGCCGGAGGACACCACCGAGGTCACCTTCGAGCATTACCTGGAGCGGATCCATCCCGACGACCGCGCGCGGGTCCAGGCCGCGGTAGAACAGACCCTCGAGCAGGGTACCGCATACAGCATCGAGCACCGCGTACTCACGCCGGACGGCGACGAACGCTGGCTGCTCGGGAGTGGCGACGTGCTGCGCGACGAGAACGGCGAGCCTCGGCGCATGTACGGCATCGTGCAGGACATCACCGCGACCAAACGGGCCGAGGCGGCGCTCTTCCGCGAGAAGGAGTATGCCCAGGTCACCCTGGCCTCCATCGGCGACGGCGTGATCACCACCGATACCCGGGGCCGGGTCACGTTCCTGAACCCGATCGCGGAATACCTGACCGGCTGGACCACCGACGCCGCCGCCGGCGAACCGCTGACGCGGGTCTTCAACATCCTCAACGAGGTCACGCGCAAGCCAGCGATCAACCCCGTCGAACGCTGCCTCAAGGAAGGTCGTATCGTCGGGCTGGCCAACCACA
Source organism: Thioalkalivibrio sp. ALE12 (assembly GCF_000381105.1). Lineage (NCBI taxonomy): Bacteria > Pseudomonadati > Pseudomonadota > Gammaproteobacteria > Chromatiales > Ectothiorhodospiraceae > Thioalkalivibrio > Thioalkalivibrio sp. ALE12. The sequence goes on from NZ_KB905907.1 coordinate 248,851, forward strand.
CCGTGCTGCTGCGCCGGGACGGGCAGGAATTCGCGATCGAGGACTCGGCCGCACCGATCCGCGACCGGGACGGCGAAATCGTCGGTGTCGTACTGGTGTTCCACGATGTGACCGAAGCCCGCGAACTCGCCAACCAGCTCAGCTGGCAGGCCACCCACGATGCGCTGACCGGACTGCCGAACCGCCACGCCTTCGAGCAGCGCCTGGAGCAGCTGGCGCGCCAACCGGAAAGCCAGAAGGGGCACGAAAACCATACCCTGCTGTACATCGACCTGGACCAGTTCAAGGTGGTGAACGATGTCGCCGGCCACGTCGCCGGGGATCAGATGATCCGCCAGGTTGGCGAACTGATGCTGGACCAGGTGCGCGAGACCGACCTGCTCGCCCGCCTTGGCGGCGACGAGTTCGGCATCATCCTGACGCACTGCGACATCGCCCACGCCGAACGCATCGCCAACACCATACACACGGTCCTGGACGACCTGCGCTTCGCCTGGGAAGACCGCGTATTCCGCATCAGCGCATCCATCGGCATCATCGAGTTCCAACCCGGCGAGCGCAGCATGAACCAGCTGCTCGCCGATGCCGACATCGCGGTCTACGCGGCCAAGAACGCCGGCCGACGGCGCTCGCATATCTTCCGCCCGGAGGACCAGGACCTGCAGCAGCACCGGCGCGAGATGGACTGGGCCACACAGATCTCCGACGCCGTCGAACAGGGGCGCCTGGTGCTGTTTGCCCAGATGATTCACCCACTGGCCGAGCCCGACTCCGGCGCACCGCCCGCGGGACTCTCCTTCGAGGTGCTCGTACGCCTGCGGAGCCAGGACGACGAGTTGATCCCCCCCGGGGTCTTCCTGCCGGCCGCCGAACGCTTTGACCTGATCTCCATCGTCGACCGCTGGATCATCACCCGGACCTTCTCCATGGTGGCTGACCACATCCGCCTGCACGGCCCGGCGAGCATCGAGCATTGCGCGGTCAACCTCTCCGGCGCGACCCTGAGTGACGAGACCCTGCTGCCATTCATCCGCAACCAGCTGAGCCTGCACCAGCTGCCTGGCGAGATTTTCTGCTTCGAGGTCACCGAAACCGCGGCGATCTCCAACCTGCAGGCGGCAATGCGCTTCATCCGCGAGTTGCGCGGCATGGGCTGTCGCTTCGCGCTGGACGACTTCGGCTCCGGGCTGTCGTCGTTCGCCTATCTGAAGACCCTGCCGGTGGACTACCTGAAGATCGACGGCAGCTTCGTGCGCAACATCGCCACCGACCCGGTCAATGACGCCCTGGTCGGCAACATCAACAACATCGGTCACCTGCTCGACAAGAAAACGATCGCCGAGTTTGCCGAAGACGAATCGACCATCGCCCGCCTGCGCGAGCTGAACGTGGACTTCGCCCAGGGCTACGGGCTGCACCGCCCGCAGCCCCTGGAGGAACTGTTTGCAATGCACAACCCACCGCGCTGACAGCGAGGCCTGCGAGACGCTCATCGGGCCCCTGTGCGGGGAACATGCATCAGTCAGGACGGTCTGTAGTTCTCCCGGCCACGGTTGCGACCGAGGGCCGCCATTGGCCATTCTGTACGGCTGAATACAAGTTCCGGAGCACACCGAATGACTATCCGCCCCCTGCGCGCGGGCCTGATCCCGGCCCTGTTTCTTCTCCTGCCCGGCCTGGCGCTGGCCCAGCAGGCCGACCCGCAGATGCAACAACAGATGCAGCAGCAGGAGCCGGAGACCACGATCCACCAGGACTGGGAGGTCGCCTGTATCGAGACGCCACAGGGCGAGCGTTGCCGGATGCAGCAGACGCTGGAGATCCAGGACGAGCAGGCGCAGGGGCTGTTCCTGCAGGCGACCGTACGCCGCGAGGGCGACCAGCACATCATCGAGATCCTGGTACCGCTGGGCGTCGACCTGCGCCCCGGCATCCGTATGCAGGTGGACGATGCGGGCGAAGAGATGGATGCGGGCTACGTGACCTGCGTGCAGCAGGGCTGCGTCGCCGGGCGCGAACTGAACAGCGAACAGATGAGCGCGCTGCGCGGCGGACAGGCCCTGACCGTCGCCTTCCGTGCCCTGCACCAGGAACAGCCGTTCGTGTTTGACGTATCCCTGATGGGCTTCACTGACGCCAGCAACCAGCTGCAATAACCGGCGGCGTCACCAGCGACCCCACCCAGCGATCACGCGATGGCGCGCGCCTCGGTCCCGTCCCATTCCGGCCGCAGATTTGCCGGTCGCGGCCGGTCGCGGGCACGGCGGGCACTGGCCACCGCCGCGGCCGCCGCACTGCTCTGGTGGGTCCTGGCCGGCAGCGCCGCCCTGCTGGAACCCCTGGCCCTGCTCGCAATCATCCTGGCCGCGGTCGCGAGCCTGCTGCTGCCGGCCGGGCGGCCGCTGCCGTTGCGACCCGGCGCGCTTCCGGGCCTGCTGGGGTTCTTCCTGCGCAGCTCGTTCCTCGGCGGGCTGGACGTCGCCCGCCGCGCCCTGCACCCGCGCCTGCCGATCCGCCCGGACTTCCTGAGCTACCGCACGGAGCTGGCCCACGGCCCGCCCCTGACCCTGTTCATGGCGGTCGTCAGTCTGCTGCCCGGCACGCTCAGCGTACGCCTGGAGGGGCGCCTGCTGACCCTGCATGTGCTGGACCGTGACGCCGATACACGGGCGGCACTGATCGCCCTGGAACAACGAATCCGCAAGGCATTCCACGACCCGCGTGACCGCCGCGCCAGTGACGACGGAGCCGCTCCATGAGCCTCTTCTATTTGGCCGCCGCCCTGTTCCTGCTCGGCACCATACTGCTCGGACTGGTCCGCGTGCTGCGCGGTCCGGGTTCCGGCGACCGCATGCTGGCTGCACAACTGTTCGGCACCACCGGGGTCACGATCCTGCTGCTCCTGTCGCTGGCACTGGACGCATCCGCCCTGGTGGACGTAGCGCTGGTATTTGCCCTTCTGGCGGTGGTTGCGGCCGTGGCCTTCGTCCGCCAGCACGGCCTGCCGGAACCCCCGGATACCCCGATCCACCGCCAGCGGCCGGATACCCCCGGCCCCAAGAGGCCCCACGATGATCGCTAATGCCCTGACCGTGATCCTGATCCTCGCCGGACTGGTGTTCTTCGCGGCCGGCACCGCCGGGCTGCTGCGCTTTCCCGATGTCTATTCGCGCCTGCACGCCCTGACCAAGGCCGACAACGTCGGGCTCGGGCTGGTGATACTCGGACTGATGTTCCAGGCCGGCGGACCGGCGGACATCCTGAAGCTGCTGCTGATCTGGGTGCTGGTACTGGCGGCGGGGACCACGGCCGCGCACATGGTCGCGCAACGCACCTGGACCCACGGGGAGTTCGAGTCGGACCGATGAACGTCCTGCTGGTCCTCTTCGATCTGGTCCTGCTGGCCGGCATCGTCGGGGTCGCCTGGCGCTGCCTGGCGAGCACCGACCTGTTCCGGGCCGTCGTGCTGTTCATCACCTTCGGGCTGCTGCTCGCGCTGGCCTGGGTGCGGCTGGAGGCGCCGGACATCGCGCTGGCCGAGGCGGCGATCGGCGCGGGCATCACCGGCGCCCTGCTGCTGGTCACGCTGGAGCGCCTGCGCAGCATCATGGCCGAGCGCCGCAGCGGGCGGCCGCATACGCCACCGCCCGACCCCACCGGGCCCCATGCCCTGCTGCGCGCCCTGCATGACCCGCCGCCGGAGCGCCGGACCTTCCTCCCTGCGCTGACCTTTGCCCTGGTGGTCGGCGGGTTGCTGGTGACCGCGCTGTGGCACCAGCCGCAGTCCGTCGGGCTGGAGCCGGTGGTGGATGCGCACATGGACATCTCGGGGGTCGATCACCCGATCACCGCAGTGCTGCTGAACTTCCGCGCGTACGACACCTTCCTGGAACTGGCGATCGTGCTGATCGCGCTGCTGGGCGCATGGTCACTGGGCCGGCACGACCTGATCCCGGCCCGCCCGGCCCCGGGCCCGATCCTGCCCGGCGCCCTGCGGCTGCTGGTACCGGTCGCGATCGTCACCGGGGTGTACGTGCTGTGGGCCGGGAGCCACGCCCCCGGCGGGGCCTTCCAGGCCGGGGCGATCCTCGGGGCGGCCGGCATCCTGCTGGTGCTGGCCCGGCCGCGGCAACTGCCGATGGCCCCCGGGGCGCCGCTGCGCCTGGGGATCACCGCGGGTGTCTCGCTGTTCCTGCTGGTGGGGACCTATGGTCTCGTCGCCGGGCACGGCTTTCTCGGCTACGCCGACGCGTGGGCCTATCCGCTCATCATCCTGATCGAGGTGGCGGCGACGCTGTCCATTGCCCTGACCCTGGTGGCCCTGTTCGTGGCCGGCCGCCCGGCCGGAGACGACACATGAACGGGCTGGCGGAGACGGTCGCGCACACCCTGGTCCCGGGCCTGCTGTATCCCACCGGGGGTGCGATCCTGTTCGCCCTGGGCCTGTACGGGCTGATCCGCCGCCACCACCTGGTACTGCGCATCCTGGCCCTGAACATCATGGGCTCGGGCGTATTCATGGTGCTGCTGGGTGTCGCCGCCCGCGGCGAGGGTCCGCCGGACCCGGTGGCGCAGGCGCTGACCCTGACCGGGATTGTGGTCGCGGTCAGTGCAACCGCCTTCGCCCTGGCCCTGGTGGTGCACCTGACGCGGCTGACCGGCCACGCAGTGATGCTGCCCGGGCCGCCCGATGACGACGCCCCGGTGGAGGACATCTCGCGCGAGGCGCATCACGCCGACGGCGGTCCGGCCGAATCGTCCGCCAGCGAGGACCGGTCGGCGTGATCCCGGCAAACCCCGAATGGCTCCCGGCGGGGACCGCCGGACTGGTCGCGCTGTCACTGGGAGTGGCCGTGCTGGCAACGGCCTGGCCGCGCCAGGCCCACCGGATCGGCCTGCTGGGCGCGCTCGCGGTGACGGCCTGGGTGCTGGGTCTGAGCGCGACCTTCCTGCACGCCGGGCCGGACCCGGAGACCGCCGCGACGCGGGTGGCCCTGGGCGGCTGGGAGGCCCCGCTGGGGCTCATGCTGCAGCTGGACGGATTGTCCATGACCCTGCTGGTGCTTACCGCCGTAGTGGCCCTGGCCACCAGCCTCTACAGCCTCGGCTACGTGCACGACCGCATCGAGCGTCGCCAGTTCTGGCCCCTGTGGCTGTGGCTATGGGCCGGGCTCAACATGCTGTTTCTCTCCGGCGATGCCTTCAACCTGTACATCACCCTGGAGGTGGTGTCGCTCGCGGCGGTCGCCCTGGTGGCCTTCACCGGCACGGCCGCCGCGGTGTCCGGCGCGGTGCGCTACCTGCTGGTCAACATCCTCGGCTCGCTCAGCTTCCTGATGGGCGTGGTTCTGCTGTTCGGGGAACACGGGGTACTCGATCTGGTGCTGCTGGAGGCCCGTACCGAAGCGGGCCCGACGGAACGCATGGCGGCGGTGCTGATGACCGCGGGCCTGATGCTCAAGGCCGCCCTGTTCCCGCTGCATGTCTGGCTGGCGCCGGCCCATGGGTCAGCCCCGGCACCGGTCAGTGCGGTCCTCTCCGGGCTGGTGGTCACGGGATCGTTCTACCTGATCCTGCGGCTGTGGATGGGGGTGTTTGCCCCGCTGGCGACCCCGGCCTTCGGCATCCTGGTCGGCCTGCTCGGGGTGGGGGCGCTGATCTGGGGCTCGCTGCAGGCGCTGCGCGCGGGGCGGCTCAAATCCATCGTGGCCTATTCCACGGTCGCCCAGTTCGGCTATCTGCTGGTCGCCTTCCCCTTGATGCTGGTGGACCCGGGCGCCTGGCGGGTGGTGGTGTTCTTCGCGGTGGTCCATGCCCTGGCCAAGGCCTCGGTATTCCTCGCCGCGGGCACCCTGCAACACGCCGCCGGGCATGACCGCCTGGCCGAGCTGGGCGCGGTACTCCGGGCCCGGCCGCGCACGGTGTTCGCCCTGGGGCTAGCCGGGGTCAGCCTGATGGGGCTGCCGTTCACCGGTGGCTTCATCGCCAAGTACCTGCTGCTGGAGGCCGGCCTGGGCACGGTCCTCGCCGGCAGCCTGATCGGCGTGCTGTGGGTGCTGGCGATCGCCGGCGGCGGGCTGCTGGCGGCGGCCTACGTGCTGCGCATGGTGGCCCCGGCGTTTCATCGCGGCCGCCGCGACGCCGGCGAGGCAGTGTCGCCGTGGATGGACTGGGTCCCGCTGGCTCTGGCCACGGTCGCGGCGCTGGCCGGGCTGGCCGGCGTGCTGACGCTGAACACCCTTGCCCTGACCCCGGGGGCCCCGTGATGGACGGTGGCTGGCTGCTGCTCGCGATCCTGTTCAGCTCGCTGGGACCCGGCATCGCGATCTTCTTCCTGCCGGAGCACCGACAGGGCCTGCGCACCGCGCTGAACCTGGGCGGCGCCGGCACCAAGCTGGCGCTGGTCGGGGTGCTGCTGGCGGGTGTACTGCGCGGTGACGAATACCACTTCAGTCTGCCGCTGATGCCCGGCATCGACCTGGTGCTCGCGGCCGATGCGCTGTCGCTCCTGTTCGCCAGCCTTTCGGCCGTGCTGTGGTTCGTAACCACGGTCTACGCCATCGGCTACCTCGAGGGCTCACCGCGACGCAGCCGCTTCTTCGGCTTCTTCTCGCTGTGCGTCAGCGCGACGGTGGGGATTGCCCTGTCCGGGAACCTGATCACCTTCCTGATCTTCTACGAGATCCTGACCCTCGCGACCTGGCCCCTGGTGGTCCATCGCGGCACGCCGGCGGCCCTGCGGGCCGGACGCCTCTATCTCGGCTACACCCTGACCAGCGGACTGGTACTGTTCACGGCCATCGTCTGGCTCACGCTGCTGGCCGGGGCCGAGGGCTTCACCCCGGGCGGCTACCTTGAAGGCCTCGCGGAGACTCACGCGGTCACGCTGCAGGTCCTGTTCGTGCTGCTGATGGTCGGCTTCGGGGTCAAGGCCGCGCTGGTGCCGCTGCACTCCTGGCTGCCCATCGCCATGGTCGCGCCGGCGCCGGTCAGCGCGCTGCTGCACGCGGTGGCGGTAGTCAAGGCCGGGGCCTTCGGCATCATCCGCGTGGTCAACGATGTCTACGGGGCGGAACTGGCGATCGAGCTGGGCCTGACGGCCGGGCTGCTGGTGATCGCGGCGGTCACGATCATCTATGGCTCCATTCAGGCCCTGCGCACCGACGACCTGAAGCAGCGCCTGGCATTCTCCACCGTGAGTCAGGTCTCCTACATCATCCTGGGCGTCGCGCTGGCCGGGCCCCTGGGGGTCATCGGCGGGCTGGTACACCTGGTGCACCAGGGCATTACCAAGATCACACTGTTCTTCTGCGCCGGCAATTTCGCCGAGACCCTGGGCATCCATCGCATCAGCGAGCTCGACGGCGTGGGCCGGCGCATGCCGCTGACCATGCTGGCGTTTACCGCGGGCGCACTGGGCATGATCGGCCTGCCGCCCCTGGCCGGTTTCGTGACCAAGTGGCACCTGGGGCTGGGGGCGCTGGAGGCCGGCATGCCCTGGATCCTCGGAGTGCTGGTCCTGTCGAGCCTGCTGAACGCGGCCTATTTCCTGCCCCCGGTGATCCGGGGCTGGCTGGGCGAGCGCCGCGAGCCGTGGCATGAACCCCTGCAGGCCCATGCCGGCCCGACCCGCTTCGAGACCCACTGGATGCTGCTGTTCCCGGTGGTCTTTACCGCCGCGCTGGGGCTCCTGGTCGGGCTGTTTGCCGGGCTGGGGCTGAGCCCGCTCGGCTGGGTCAGCCTGATCGTCCAGCGTGACTATGCGCTGCCGGAGTTCGGGCTGTGAGCGGGGCCGCGCTGCTGACCGTCCCGCTCGTGCCGCTGCTGCTGGCGGTGTTCATTGGCCTGCGTCCGGGGCGGGCGCGGCTGAACCGCCTGGTGCCCTGGGCGGCGCTCCCCGGCCTGGCGCTGGCCGCCCTGGCCCCGCCCGGGCTGGAGGCGACCCTCTCCGGCCTGCTGATGGGCACCCACCTGGCGGTCGACCCGACCGGCCGGGCCTTCCTGGGCCTGACCGCGGGCCTGTGGCTGGCCGCCGGGCTGTTCGCGCTCTCCGATCGGCGCGACGATCCCCGGCGGCATCGCTTCTATGTGTTCTGGTTGCTGGCCCTGGCCGGCAACCTGGGCCTGATCCTGGCGCAGGACGCGATCGCCTTCTATCTGTTCTTTTCGCTGATGAGCCTGTCGGCCTACGGACTGGTGATCCATTCCGGCAAGCCGGAGGCCTGGCGGGCCGGACGGGTGTATCTGATCCTCGCGGTACTGGGCGAGGTGTTGCTGTTCGCGGGTCTGGTACTGGCTGTCCATGCGGCGGGGCAGTCCAGCCTGGCGGCCGTGGCCGCGGCGCGCCCCGAGGGCTGGGCATTGGTCCTACTGGTCCTGGGGCTCGGCATCAAGGCCGGCATGCTGCCGCTGCATTTCTGGCTGCCGCTGGCCCACCCGGCCGCTCCGGTACCCGCGAGCGCCGTGCTGTCCGGGGCGATGATCAAGGCCGGCCTGCTGGGCTGGATGCGCCTGCTGCCAATCGACGCCGCCGGCCACGCAGTGCTGGGCGAGGCGCTGGTCCTGCTGGGCCTGGCGGCGGCCTTCCTCGGCGTACTGGTCGGGGTGCTGCAGGTACGGCCGAAGACCCTGCTCGCCTACTCCAGCATCTCGCAGATGGGGCTGATGACCACGGGTATCGGCCTGGCCCTGCTCCTGCCCGAGGCGCGCGGCTGGCTGCTGGCAGCAGTCACGCTGTACGCCGTACATCATGGCCTGGCCAAGGGGGCGTTGTTCCTGACCGCCGGCATGCAGCGGCAGTGGCCGGTCACCCGCCCGGCGCGGACCGCCTTTGCACTGTTCACGCTGTTGCCGGCGCTGGCCCTGGCGGGCCTGCCCTTCACCAGTGGCGCGCTGGCCAAGAACGCGTTGAAGGAGCCGCTGGCGGCGGAGGCCCTGTCGGGCTGGCTGGCCCATACCGAGTGGCTGCTGACCCTCGCGGCGGCCGGCACCACGGTGCTGCTACTGCGCTTCCTGTGGCGCTGGCGGGCGGATCTCGAGACCGCGGCCGACGGCCTCGACCGACCGCGCTGGTGGGCCTGGGGCGGCCTTTCGCTGATGGCACTCCTGCTCCCGCTCGCAACCTTGCTGGCCGGCCCCACGGCCCTGCCCCTGAGCGTCCATGACCTGTACGGCTCGTCCCTGCTGTGGCCGGTCATGCTGGGGCTGGGCCTAGCCCTTCTGGCCTGGCGCGGGGTTCGCGACCGCGAGACCCCGCGCGTGCCGGAGGGGGATCTGGCCGTGCTGGCCGAGGCCGCCTGGGACGGCGCCCGCCGCACTCGACGCCGCCTGGCATTGCCGGGGCCCTGGCCACCCCGGATACCGGCCCGCATGCGTGCGCTGCGCCTGGGCGCGCGCCGTCGCCTGGAGGCCGCCGAGCGCATGTTGACCCGCTGGGAGACCATCGGGCTGCTGTTTTCCGCAGCGATGCTCGGGCTCTACCTGACGCTGCTCGCCGGATAAGGCCGCCCTCGAGCGAGGCACGAAAAAGGCCGGCCCGGGACTGCCCCGGGCCGGCCTTCAGGCGCCGTTCCTATTGCGGGCTGGAGCTCAGTTCTGATCGATGAAGTCCGCGGTGAAGTCGGCCACGTCGTCCGCGAAGAAGTCACGGAAGAAGTGCCCCGCGCCGTCCACGGTCATCAGGGTGATGTCACCGCTGTCCTTCACCGCCTCGACCTTCTCCGGCAGGTCCGGCACCACGTCGTCCTCGGAACCCGTGATCACCAGCGTCGGGATCTGCATCCCGCGGATCACCGTCGGGGTGTCGTTCTGGCGGGTCGGCTCGTAGTAGCCGAGGAAAGCGCGCGGGGTCACGTCCAGCTCCTCGCAGTAGAGGAAACGCACATCCTCCATCAGGGTCTCTTCCTGGCCCATGCGCTGGAGCTCGCGGGCCTGATCCAGGAGCACCTGAAGCGGCATACCGCTTTGTTCCTCGTACTCGCTCGCAGCCTCGTCCTCGTCGAAGGTGGACGCGGCCACCAGCACCAGGGCGCGGATGCCGTCCGGGTCATGCTCGGTCAGGTAGCGGGCCACCTGGTTGCCACCGCGCGAGTGGCCAAACAGGGTGACCGGACCATAGCCCTCGTCCTGCAGCCATTGATGCCACAGGCTCAACTCCTGCAGATGGTCATCCACGCCGTGACGCACCGGGGCATCGCATTCGAACATCCCCTCGCGCGCGTCGATGCCGTAGCTCAGATTGACGGACAGCGTATTCAGGCCATGGTCCGCCAGCAGATCCTGCACCGCGGCCATCACCTCCATGCGCCCGTGCGCCAGGGTGCCGTGCAGCATCAGGACTACCCCGTCGGAGGGGCTCGCCCCCATGCCTTCCTTCATATGACCGATCAGGGTTCGGTCATCGTGTTCCAGCGTAACCTTCTCCGCCGCCATCACGTTCGAGGCCGCGACCAATCCGGCCACTGTCAGGGCAGCCGTGGCAATCCAGCGAGACATGGGAACCTCCTGTTATTGAGTCGTCCGGAAATAGACTCGTTCGCGCCGGGAAAATTCCACCCCGGCTGAGCGCCATGGCCTGACAGCGCGGGCCGCGCCGGCGCATGATAAGCAGGTCCGGATCCACTGGGTGATACATCTCCGGGAGACCCATGAGCGATCGCGACCCGTCACGCGACTGGCATGCCCTGAAGACCGACGAAGTGCTCCGGCGTCTGGAGACGGACGCGCACGGACTCGCCTCGTCCGCCGCGGAACAGCGGCTTCAGGATGTCGGCCCCAACCGCCTGCCGGAGGCCGCGCGCACCGGCCCCGTCCGGCGCTTCCTGCTGCAGTTCCACAATGTGCTGATCTACGTGCTGATCGCCGCGGCGGTGGGTACCGCGTTCCTTGGTCACTGGCTGGATACCGGCGTCATCCTGGGGGTGGTGCTGATCAACGCCATCATCGGCTTCATCCAGGAGGGCAAGGCGGAGAAGGCGCTGGACGCGATCCGCGGGATGCTCTCGCCCCGCGCCCAGGTCCTGCGTGACGGCCAGCGCCACAGTATTCCCGCAGAGACGCTGGTCCCCGGCGACATCGTGTATCTGCAGGCCGGGGACCGCGTCCCGGCGGACCTGCGCCTGACCGGGGCGCACAACATGCGCATCGACGAGGCCGCGCTGACCGGCGAATCGGTCGCCAGCGACAAGCAGAGCGAGCCGGTGGCGGCCGCATCCGACCTCGGCGATCGCCGTTCGATGGCCTATTCCGGCACGCTGGTGGCCTTTGGCCAGGGGCGCGGGGTCGTGGTCGGCACCGGGGCCGATACCGAGATTGGCCGCATCTCCACCCTGATCGGCGAGGTGGAGACCCTGACCACCCCGCTGCTGCGCCAGATCGCCCAGTTCGGCCGCTGGCTGTCGGTGGCCATCGGCGTCCTGGCGGCGGCGACCTTCGCCTTCGGCTACTGGGTGCGCGACTACGACCTGGTGGAGACCTTCCTCGCCGCGGTCAGCCTGGCGGTGGCGGCAATCCCCGAGGGCCTGCCGGCGATCATGACCATCACCCTGGCGATCGGGGTGCAGCGCATGGCCGCGCGCCACGCGATCATCCGCCGCCTGCCGGCGGTCGAGACCCTGGGCTCCGTCACCACCATCTGCTCGGACAAGACCGGCACCCTCACCCGCAACGAAATGACGCTGAAGAGCATCATCACCACCGAGGCGGAGTACGAGCTGGGCGGGGTCGGCTACGAGCCGCACGGCGGCATTACCCGCGACGGCCAGGAGGCGGACCCGGAGGCCGATCCCCTGCTGGCCGAGATCCTGCGCGGCCTCCTGCTGTGCAACGATGCCGAGGTCTATCTGAAGGAGGACCGGTGGACCATGGAGGGCGACCCGACCGAGGGGGCCCTGATCGTCGCCGCGATGAAGGGCGGACTGGAGCCGAAGGCAATCAACGAGCGCTTCGTGCGGGATGACGTGATCCCGTTCGAGTCGTCCTACAAGTTCATGGCCACCCTGCACCATGACCATGAAGGCGGGGCTTTCGTCTTTCTCAAGGGGGCGCCGGAACGCGTGCTGGCCGTATGCAGCCAGCAGCGTACCGCCGATGGCGAGGCGCCCCTGGACGCCGAGCACTGGCAGCAATGGATGGACGGCGTCGCCGCGCGCGGCCAGCGCCTGCTCGCCCTGGCCACCCGGCGCATGGAGGATCACCGCCAGGAACTGGAGTTCTCCGACATCGAGGATGGCGGGCTCACCCTGGTGGCGGTCTGCGGGATCATCGACCCGCCACGCGAGGAGGCGATCGAGGCGGTGGCCCACTGCCAGGAGGCCGGCATCCGCGTGAAGATGATCACCGGCGATCACGGCGTGACCGCGCGCGCGATCGCCGACGAGCTGGGCATCAGTACCGAGGGCGGTGTGGTGGTCGGGCACGAGCTGGAAAGCGCCAGCGACGCGGAACTCGCGGAGCAGGTCCGCCATGTGGACGTGTTCGCCCGCGCCACGCCGGAGCACAAGCTGCGCCTGGTGCGCGCGATCCAGAGCCACGGCGACGTGGTCGCAATGACCGGCGACGGTGTCAACGATGCCCCCGCCCTCAAGCGCGCCGATGTCGGCGTGGCCATGGGCGTGAAGGGCACCGAGGCCGCGCGCGAGGCCTCGGAGATGGTGCTGGCCGACGACAACTTCGCCTCCATCGCCAACGCGGTGGAGGAAGGCCGCACTGTCTACGATAACCTGAAGAAGGCGATCCTGTTCCTGCTGCCCACCAACGGCGGCCAGGCCTTCACCATCGTCGCCGCGATCCTGCTCGGCCTCACCCTGCCGCTGACACCGGTGCAGGTGCTGTGGGTCAACATGGTCACCGCGGTCACCCTGGCCCTGGCACTGGCCTTCGAGCCCACCGAACCCGGCACCATGCAGCGCCCGCCGCGGCCACCCAACACGCCGCTACTGTCCGGCTTCCTGCTCTGGCGCATCGGCTTCGTCTCCGCGCTGCTGGTGGCCGGCACCTTCGGCCACTTCCTGTGGCTGGAGCAGCAGGGCGTGGCGGAGGAATTCGCGCGCACCGTGGCCATCAACACCCTGGTCATGGGCCAGCTGTTCTTCCTGTTCAACAGCCGCTACATCCTGGAGCCGGCGCTAAACCGGGAAGGCCTGTTCGGCAGCCGCCCCGTACTGATCGCGGTCGGCGTGCTGATCGTGCTGCAGGGCCTGTTCACCTACGCCCCGCCGCTGCAACTGCTGTTTGGCACCACCGCCATCGGGCCGGAGGAATGGCTGCGCATCCTCGCCTTCGGCCTGATCCTGTTCACCCTGGTCGAACTCGAAAAGACGCTGCTGCGCCGACGCGGTTTCAACCCCCACCAGTAGGGTATTCCCGGGAGGCTGCCCATGGCCGCGACAGACACGCCCGTAAATCGATACCCCGCCCCCAACGCCAGCGTTCATACGCCCCCTGCGCTGCACCCGACCGGGGCCTCGCTGGCCCCCCTGTGCGCGCTCGCCCTTGCCCTGTGGGGGCCAGCGGCCCTGGCGGGAGACGCACCCGAATCCCGGGTCGCCTGGGAGGAGCCGGTCGAGGTCGCGCGCGGCGAGGCCTTCCGCGGCCCCTGGCGCATGAACGCCTCGGATTTTCGCTATGTCGACGATGCCTCGGTGGCGATCAATGACCATGGCGACGCGCTGGTCGTCTGGGCCGACCAGGCGCAGCAGACCCTGTTCCTGCAGCGCTACGACCGCGACGGCCGGGCGGTCTTCGAGCGACCGACCCGGATCGGCGGCGTGCCGGGCACCTTTTCCTGGCTGCCGCGGGTCGCGGTCGAACCGGCGCCGGACGACGCCGACGCCTTCGACGTGCACCTGCTGTGGCAGGAGATCCTGTTTACCGGCGGCGACCACGGCGGCGAGATCCTGTACGCCCGATCCCGCGACGGAGGCCGCTCGTTCGAGGGACACCAGAACCTGTCCCGTTCGCGCGACGGTGCCGGCAAGGGCCGCATCACCGCCCAGCGCTGGGACAACGGCAGCCTGGACCTGCTGCTGACGACCGCCGGCGAGGTGGTCGCGGCCTGGACCGAGTACCAGGGTCCGCTGCGCGTCTCCTATTCCGCGGATCGTGGTGCGTCCTTCGCCAAACCCGTGACCGTCAACCCGGAGCGAGCGGGGCCGGCCCGCGCCCCGACCCTGGCACAGGCGCCATCCGGTCGCGTGCTGCTGGCCTGGTCGGAGGGTGCCAGTCCGTACGCAGACATCCGGATCGCCCGCTCGGACGATATGGACGCCGGCTTCTCCGAACCGACCACCGCGCTGGAACATCCCGGCCATGCTGACGCCCCGACGCTGGTGGTGGCCCCGGACGGCATCGTTCATCTGGCCTTCGGGGCGATCCCGGCCAACGCCCTGGAGGACTACCGACAGCCCCATTTCCGCCGCCTGCATGTCAGTCGCGCAGATGCCGACAGCCTGGACTTTGCTGCGCCCACCCGGCTCGGCGCGGATCCGTGGCCGGGCAGCTTCCCGACCCTGGCCCGGGACGACCGGTGTCTGTATCTGGTCTGGCAGCGCTATCCCCACCCGACCGATCGGCCCTGGGGCCTGGCATTCGCCCACGCGCCGCTGAAATCCGCGCAGTTCGGGCCGGTCGAGGCAGTCCCGGGCACGCTCGAAACCCCCTACAGCGGGGGCCTGCAAGGGCAGTTGAAACGACGCATGGCGGTCAACCGCCACGGCGCGATCGCGATTGCCCAGAGCCGCTTCATCCCGGGAAGCCACAGCGACATCCTGCTGATCCGTGGCCAGATCGAGGAAAACGGATGCCATCCGAACCCTTCTCGCTGATGATTCACGGCGGCGCCGGGCAGATCCGCGAGGCCGGGGATCCACAGACCGCCGGCCGCTATCACGCCGCGCTGCACGCGGTACTAGAGGCCGGTCGCGAGCGGCTGGCGCGGGGCGATACCGCCCTGGATACCGTGGAGTACTGCGCGGCGCGGCTCGAGGACAACCCGCTGTTCAACGCCGGCACCGGTGCCACCCTGACCCGGGACGGGACCGTGGAACTGGATGCCGCGATCATGGATGGCGCGGCTCTCGCTGCGGGGGCCGTCGCCGCGGTTCGCGGCATTGCCAACCCGATCCGGCTGGCGCGAGCGGTCCTCGACGACGGGGAACATGTGCTGCTGGTCGCGGACGGCGCCGCCAGCTTCGCCCGCGAGATCGGGATGCCGCAGGTGGACGAGGAGACCCTGATCACCCCGCAGCGGCGGGAACAGCTGGAGCGCGCCCTGTGCCAGGGCCGGGTCACACTGGATCATAACGAACCCGCGCCCGGGACTATCGGCGCGGTCGCGCGCGATCGCCACGGCCATCTGGCCGCGGCCACCTCCACCGGCGGGATGACCGGCCAGCGCTCGGGCCGGGTCGGCGACTCGCCCATCCCTGGCGCGGGCGTGTACGCGGACGATGCCACCGCCGCCATCTCCGCGACCGGGCATGGCGAGCATTTCCTGCGCAGTGTGTTTGCCCGGGAACTGGCTGACCGTGTCGAGTATCTTGGCCTGAGCGCCGCCGAGGCCCTGAACGCGAGCCTGCAGCGCCTGCGGGAGCGGCTCGCGGGCTACGGCGGGGCCATCGTGATCGACCGCAACGGGCGCTGCGCGGCCGGCACCACCACCCCGCGCATGCTCCATGGCTGGATCGAACACGCGGGTCCGAGCCGGACCCGCATCGAACCACTCATCCTCCCGCCGGCCCGTTGACCGGGCCGCGTCAGCGACCCCGGAATCACCCGACGCGCGGGTCGTGAACCGGCGCTCGGCCCAGTGCCGCCATGGGGTTCAACCCCGCGCCGCCGCGGCGTTCAGGCGCCGCCCCATGCGGCTGCCCAGCCACACCCCGGTAATCCACAACACCAGGGAGACGGCGACATAGAGCGCGGCCCGGCCGGGATCCCCGGTCTGCACCAGCCACAAGCTCTCCAGGCTGAACACCGAGAAGGTCGTAAAGCCGCCGCAAACACCCGCCAGCATGAAATGACGGAACACCGGGTCGGCCGGGCGGCGGCCCTCGGCGGCACTGATCACCGCATACAGCCCGATCAGCCACGATCCGGCCACGTTCACGGCCAGCGTGTCCCAGGGAAAACCGGTACCGGCCAGGTGCAGCCCGGTCCAGGAGACGCCATACCGCGCCATGCTGCCAAGGGCCGCCCCCAGCGCCACGAACAGCGAGAGCCGCAGCGAATACCCGGTCACGCCGCACCCCCTGCCAGGCGGCCCAGCGCGTGCCCGATGGCCACCAGCACCAGTCCCCCGCCCAGGGTCAGCAGAACGTAGACCAGCGCCCGGCGCAGCCCGTCGTCCTGCTCCGCGACCCCCAGCACCTGCAGGCTGAACGAAGAGACCGTGGTGAAGCTGCCGAGTACCCCCACCACCAGCAGCAGCCAAAGCCAGGAGGTCCACGCCGGCCCCGAGGTCCAGCCCAGTGCCAGTCCGATCAGCAGCGCACCGAAGGCATTGACCGCCAGCGTCCCCCACGGAAAACGGCCGCCCCCGGTGCGGTTGTCGATCCACTGCGACAGCCAGAAGCGCGCCAGCCCCCCCAGCGCACCCCCGGCTCCCACCAGCAACAGGCCCTCCCACCACGCGATCATGGCGCCATTGTCAGTGGCACCGGCGAGGCTGTCGAGCGCACCGGGCGGCCAGCACGCGCGGACGGCCGCCGAAATCCCGCGCCATTCGGGCTTCACCCTCGTCGGAATGGTAAAGTGCGGGCGCAGCGCGGGCGTCAGAGGCCCGCCCCTCATTCAAACCGTATGGGTCGCAGGAGCATCATGGCGCAGTACATCTTCACGATGAACGGCGTGGGCAAGATCGTCCCGCCGAAGAAGTACATCCTCAAGGACATCAACCTGAACTTCTTCCCGGGCGCCAAGATTGGCGTGCTGGGCTACAACGGTGCGGGTAAATCCACCCTGCTGCGCATTATGGCCGGCGTGGACACCGAGATCGTCGGCGAGGCGCGGCCGCAGCCGGGCATCCACATCGGCTACCTGCCGCAGGAGCCGCAGCTCGACGAGAGCAAGGACGTGCGCGGCAATGTCGAGGAGGCCGTGGCCCCGGTCAAGGAGGCGCTGGCCGAGCTGGATCAGGTGTATGCCGCCTACGCCGAGCCGGACGCCGACTTCGACGCCCTGGCCGCCAAACAGGGCGAGCTGGAGGCGAAGATCGAGGCCGCCGACGGCCACAACCTCGAGCGCAAGCTGGAGGTCGCCGCGGACGCCCTGCGCCTGCCGCCGTGGGACGCGGACGTGAAGACCCTGTCCGGGGGTGAACGCCGCCGCGTGGCGCTGTGCCGCCTGCTGCTGTCCAGCCCCGACATGCTGATCCTCGACGAGCCGACCAACCACCTGGACGCCGAGTCCGTGGCCTGGCTGGAGCGCTTCCTGCAGGAGTTTCAGGGCACCGTGGTGGCGGTCACCCACGATCGATACTTCCTCGACAACGTGGCCGGCTGGATCCTCGAGCTGGACCGCGGCCAGGGCATCCCGTTCCAGGGCAACTACTCGCAGTGGCTCGAGCAGAAGGAAAAGCGCCTGAAGCAGGAAGAAAAGGCCGAGGCCGCCCGCGTAAAGGCAATGGAGTCGGAACTGGAGTGGGTACGCTCCAACCCGAAGGGCCGTGGCGCCAAGAGCAAGGCGCGCCTGAAGCGCTTCGAGGAGATCGCCTCGACCGACTACCAGAAGCGCTCCGAAACCAAGGAGATCTACATCCCGCCGGGCCCGCGCCTGGGCGACAAGGTGCTGGAGGTGGAGAACCTGTCCAAGCACTTTGGGGACCGCGTGCTCTACCAGGGCCTGTCGTTCTCCGTGCCGCGCGGTGCACTGATCGGTGTGATCGGCCCGAACGGCGTCGGCAAGACCACGCTGTTCCGCATGATCGCCGGGCAGGACCAGCCGGACGACGGCTCGATCGAGCTGGGCGAGACCGTGCAACTGGCCTACGTGGACCAGAGCCGCGATGCGCTGCAGGACGAGAAGACCGTCTGGGAGGAAATCTCCAACGGCCAGGACATCATCCAGGTCGGCAACTTCCAGATGCCGTCACGCGCCTACGTCGGCCGCTTCAACTTCAAGGGCACCGACCAGCAGAAGCGCATGAAGGAACTGTCCGGGGGGGAACGCAACCGCGTGCATCTCGCCAAGCTGCTGCAAAGCGGCGGCAACTTCCTGCTGCTCGACGAACCGACCAACGATCTGGACGTCGAGACCCTGCGCGCGCTGGAAGAGGCCCTGCTGGACTTCCCCGGCTCCGCGATCGTGATCTCGCATGACCGCTGGTTCCTGGACCGCATCGCCACCCACATCCTCGCGTTCGAGGAGGACGGCAACGTGGTGTTCTTCGACGGCAACTACCAGGAATACGAGGAAGACCGCCACAAGCGCCTGGGCGCCGAGGCCGACCAGCCGCACCGGGTCAAGTACAAGCGACTCGCCTCCTGACCCGCCCCGAAGGCCCGGCACCCGCCGGGCCTTCGTCTTTCCGCCCCCGGAGCATTGACCATATGGTCACCGCCAATGCCTGCTGCATCGGGCCGGCCCGCGCCGAGGCTACGGGCTAATCGGCCGGGTCTGCTCCAGGAATGCCTCCGTAAAGCCTTCCAGCTCTGCATCTTCGATCAGCCCTTCGCGCCGCATGCACAGGAACTGATCCAGCGCCTTCGAGCGGGCATGGCCATCGAAGATGAATGCAAGCCGCTCGTTCGCTTCGTTCAGCTGCTGATAGAGATCCAGAAAGCGTTCGTGATTCGAGCGGTCTTCCTGTTCCATGGTCGCCCGGCAATCGGCCAGGGCGCGCTCGCAGTAACGATCCAGCGCGGTTTTCTTCAACTGGCTGAACCGTTTCCAGTCCGACTCCTTGATCATCCCGGAGGCCTCCTGAAATTCGACACGTCAGGGCGTCAGGCGGATGCACGCCCAACAGCTGGGAAATGATGCAGCGGCCGCAGCCGCTCCGCCAACCTTATCGGCGATCGCAGCTCGCGGTCAGGCGCCCGTCCACTGGCTCGGCGGTCATCCCGGTATCGACGAACCGGCCTTCGGCATGCAGTTCACCGCCATCAATCCGGATCAGCGGCTCCGACGCACCACCGGCGACGCTGATCCACTGCTCGCCCATGCGCGTCCGATTGGCCTCCAGCACCTCGCCCCCCGCACGGACATCGCCAAACTGGGCCGAAACCGAGTGGGTCAGCATGCCGGCAACCGCGTTGCGCGAGGCGAACACCCGCAGTGGGCCGCGATCGGTATCGGCGCGCGCCACCAGCGTCTGGTAGCGATCATCCGCATCACCCGAGAAATCGCAGACCTCCATCTCCAGCACGTATTCCTCGCCCTCCAGAATCAGGGTCGCGGCCTCGGTCGCATGCGCATTCACGGAAACCAGCGAAACGGCCAGCAACGACAGCAAACCACCAGGCACTCCCAGCGCAAGACGCATGCGGCAACTCCTTTGCAGAGATGGGTACGGAAGGGAAGCTTACCCCATTCCCCTAGGGAAACACTGATCCATGCACACGCTCGCGTTGGCACCCCAGGTTTTCCGAGACAAGGCGCGTCGCGCAGCGGGTAGTGGTTCTACCCGCAAGCGGCGCAACGCAGGATCGGGGAACCTGGGGTGCCAACCCCACAGGCCATTCAAAGCCGGGGCTCGGCCGCTTTTGCGTGCGCACCGCGTTGCGGCTCCCTTGTGCAGAATGACTGCACGGCGGTCACCGCGCCTTGTTCGCACGCAAAAGCGACTCGAGCGCGAGCGTGTGCATGGATCAGTGTTTGCCTAGGCACCACGCGAGGTCCGGCATGGGACCGATTCCACCCGCTGACCCGGCGCCGATCGATTCTTGCGGCCGGACGTGCATTCCCTTCCCCCGGAATCTGGTCCATATTCAGATGACGCAGTCGCTGAGCAGGGCCCCGTTCGCGGGCCGGTCGGGCGTCGGGGCGGAGGGCGATGCAGAATTCCTTCGGCAGCACAGCAAGCGCAGACGCCGCCGAGTGCCGCGAAGGGCAGCGCGTGCAGCCCGAACGCATCGCGACCTGCCGCCTGCAGCTGCACCCGGGCTTCACGCTGGACGACGCCGCCGAGGTCGTCCCCTATCTGGCCCGGCTGGGCATCTCGCACGTCTATCTCTCGCCGATCCTGCAGGCGGTGCGCGGCAGCACCCACGGCTACGACGTGGTCGACCCCTCCCGGGTCAACAACGAACTCGGCGGCGAACCGGCGCGCCAGCGCCTGTGTGCGGCGCTGGAGGCCGCCGGGATGGGGCTGGTGCTGGACATCGTACCCAACCACATGGCGGTGGCCGGGGACCAGAACCCGTGGTGGTGGGATGTGCTGGAGAACGGCCCATCCAGCCGGTTCGCGATGCATTTCGACGTGGACTGGGAGTCTTCGGAAGAGCGCTGGCCCAACAAGGTCCTGCTCCCGGTGCTGGGCGATCATTACGGCCGCGTCCTCGAGGCTGGCGAGATCCGGCTGCAATACGAGGGCGGACTGTTCGACCTGGCCTATTACGAGCACCGCTTCCCGCTGGATCCATCCTCGCTCAATGACCTGCTCGACCGCGCCGGTCGCGCCACGGGCATCGATTTTCTGGGCTTTCTCGCGGAATCCTGTGCCCGCCTCCCGCAGCCCTGGCTCACCGGGCCCGATTCCGCAGAACGCCGGCACCGCGACCAGGGCGTCATTCGCCAGTTGCTGGACGAAATCACCCGCGACGACCCGGCGGCCGGCGAGGCCATCGCGGCCGAGGTGGCCCGGATCAACGCCGACCCCGATGCCCTGGACGCGCTGATCGAGAAGCAGAACTACCGGCTGGCTTGGTGGCGCACCGCCGGGCGCGACCTCGGCTACCGCCGGTTCTTCGACATCAATGACCTGGCGGGGCTGCGCCAGGAGCGGGAGGACGTCTTCCAGGCCGTGCATGCACTGCCGGTGCGCTGGGTGGCGGAAGGCTCGGTGCACGGCCTCCGGGTCGACCATCCGGATGGCCTGCGCGACCCCGGGCAGTATTTCAGCCAGCTGCGCCGCGCCTGCCCGGACACCTGGATCGTCGCCGAGAAGATCCTCGAGCCCGGCGAGCGGCTGCCGGGCAACTGGCCGATCGCCGGCACCACCGGCTACGACTTCCTCAACCGCGTACAGGGGCTGTTCGCGGACCCGGCCGGCGAGGCCCCTCTGACGCGGCTGTTCGAGGAGCTCACCGGCGAGGAGGCCGACTACCCGGGACTGGTCTACGAATCCAAGCGCCAGGTGCTCAAGGACCTGCTCGGCAGCGAACTCAACCGCCTGAGCTCGCTGTTCGTGGACATCTGCGAACGCCACAGGCGCCACCGCGACTACACCCGCCACGAGCTGTACCTCGCCCTGCTGGAGGTGGCCGCCTGCTTTCCGCTCTACCGCACCTACGTATGCCCGCGGGACGACGGCGTGACGGCGGCCGACATCGCAAGTGTCGAGACCGCGATCGAGCTGGCCGGCACGCGCCGCCCGGAACTGGACAACGAACTGCTGCAGTTCCTGCGTGACCTGCTCCTGCTGCGCATCCCCGGCGAGCACGAGACCGAGCTGGCCCTGCGCTTCCAGCAGCTGACCGGTCCGGCGATGGCCAAGGGCGTGGAGGATACCGCGCTGTACCGCTTCCACCGCCTGACGGCCCTCAACGAGGTCGGCGGTGATCCCGGCCGCTTCGGGATATCGGTGGACGAATTCCACGAGGCCAGCGCCCGCGCCCGGACGCTTCACCCGGAGGCGATGCTGGCCACCTCGACGCATGACACCAAGCGCAGCGAGGACGTGCGCGCCCGCCTGCTGCTGCTCTCGGAAATCCCGGAGACATGGGCCACGGGCGTGCGCGGCTGGATGCGCCAGAACGCGCGCCACCGCACCGGTGAATGGCCTGACCCGGCGATCGAGTATCTCTATTACCAGACCCTGGTGGGCGCCTGGCCGATCGACGTCGAGCGTATGACCGCCTACATGGAAAAGGCCGCACGCGAGGCCAAGCAGCAAAC
This sequence comes from Thioalkalivibrio sp. ALE12, assembly GCF_000381105.1. Classification (NCBI taxonomy): domain Bacteria; kingdom Pseudomonadati; phylum Pseudomonadota; class Gammaproteobacteria; order Chromatiales; family Ectothiorhodospiraceae; genus Thioalkalivibrio; species Thioalkalivibrio sp. ALE12. The sequence continues at coordinate 270,904 of NZ_KB905907.1, forward strand.
CAGCTGGACCCAACCACAGGAGGGCTACGAACAGGCCCTGCGCGCGTTCGTGGCCGGGACCCTGAGCGACCCCGGGTTTCGCGAGGCGCTGGAGTCATTCCTGCGGCCGCTGGTCGCCCCCGGCCGCACCAACAGCCTGGCGCAGACGCTGATCAAGCTGACCGCGCCCGGGGTCCCGGACCTCTACCAGGGCAGCGAACTGTGGGACCTGAGCCTGGTCGATCCGGACAACCGCCGCCCGGTGGACTTCGCCACGCGTGCCCGGCTGCTGGAAGAACTCCAGCACCTGACCCCGGCGCAGATCCAGGCGCGGGCCGACGAGGGCCTGCCCAAGCAGTGGTTGGTACACCAGGCCCTGGCGCTGCGCCGCAGCCACCCGGAATGGTTCGGCCCGGATGCCGCGTACACCCCACTGCGCGCCAGCGGCGAACGCGCCAGTCACGTGGTCGCCTATCTGCGCGGAGATGGGGTGCTGGTGCTGGTACCGCGTCTGGTGCTCGGGCTGGGGGGCGACTGGCGCGACACTCGAATGACGGTACCCTCCGGCACCTGGCACAACCGCCTGTCCGGCATGACGCTGCAAGGCGGCGAACACCCGGTCGCGGAGATTCTGGCTGCGTTTCCGGTCGCCCTCCTCGCACGCGAGGAGGCCACGCCATGACGACCGTGCGCGTGTGGGCCCCTGAGGCCAATCGGGTCGAACTGGAGTGCGGGGACAATCGCATGCCGATGGACCACCGGGCAGACGGGTGGTGGTCGCTGTACACGGAACAGCTGGTTCACGGTAGCGACTATGCCTTTCGCGTCGACGGCAACGGTCCGTTCCCCGATCCGCGCTCCGCCTGGCAGCCACAGGGCGTGCACGGCCCGTCGCGCTGGCTGGACCACGCTCGCTTCGTCTGGAATGACGCCGGCTGGCAGGCGCCGCCGCTGGCCGCGGCGGTGATCCAGGAGATCCACGTCGGCACCTTCACCCCGGCCGGCAGTTTTGACGGTGTGGCCGAGCGGCTGGACCATCTGGCCGAACTCGGCGTGACCCATCTGGAACTGATGCCGGTGGCGGAGTTCCCCGGCGCGCGCGGCTGGGGCTACGACGGTGTGAACCTGTATGCCCCGCACCACGCCTACGGGGGCCCCGAAGGTCTCAAACGCCTGGTCGATGCCTGCCACCAGCGGGGCCTCGCGGTGCTGCTGGACGTGGTCTACAACCACCTCGGCCCGGACGGCAACTACCTGGCGCAGTTCGGCCCGTATTTCACCGACCACTACCAGACGCCGTGGGGCGACGCCGTGAACCTCGACGGGCCCGACAGCGACACCGTGCGCCGCTTCTTCATCGACAACGCCCGGATGTGGCTGCGCGACTATCACCTCGACGGCCTGCGCCTCGACGCGGTGCACGCGATCGTCGATACCTCGGCCACCCATTTCCTCGAGCAGCTCGCCGCCGAGGTGCAGCGCCTGGGGCGGGAGCTCGGGCGGCACCTGGTGGTCATCGCGGAGAACGACCGCAACGACCCGCGCGTGACCCGGCCGGTGGAGGTCGGCGGTTACGGCCTGGATGCGCAGTGGAACGAGGACTTCCACCACGCCCTGCATGCCCTGCTGACCAGCGAATCCGACGCCTACTACGCGGACTTCGGACAGCTCGCGGATCTCGCCCGGGTGCTGAACCGGGGCCTCGCCTACGACGGCCGCTACTCCCACTATCGCCGGCGTACCCACGGCCGCCCGGCATCCGACCTGCCCGGGCGGCGCTTCGTCGGCTGCCTGCAAAACCATGACCAGATCGGCAACCGGGCGCGCGGCGACCGCATCGGTACGCAACTCGCCCCCGGCCTGCTGGAGATCGGGGCCGCGCTGGTACTGACCAGCCCCTTCGTGCCCCTGCTGTTCCAGGGAGAGGAATGGGCAGCCACAGCCCCGTTTCTGTATTTCACCGATCATGTCGACGCCGACCTCGGGCGCGCGGTCAGCGAAGGCCGCCGGCGCGAGTTCGCGGCCTTCCTGCGCGACCCCCGGGACATCCCCGATCCACAATCCCGCGAGACCTTCGTACGCTCCCGGCTGGACTGGGACGAGCGGGAACGCGCACCCCATGCCCGGATCCTGCGCTGGTATCGCGCGCTGATCGCCCTGCGCCACACCCACTGGACCTTCGCCGATGACCGCCTGGAGTCGATCGAGGTGCGCTTCGACGAAGCGGCGCGCTGGCTGGAGATACAGCGGCCGGGGCTGCTGCTGGCCTGCAATCTGACCCCGGCCCCGCAGCGCCTGCACTGCCCGGGGGCCCGGGGGCTGCACAGCCTGCTGTGTTCCGATGCGGGTATCGTGGTGGACTCGGATCGCCTGACCCTGCCCGGCGAATCCGTGGTCATCCTGGGGACTGACCGATCCACTTGGGCCACCTTGCGTGGCGAGGGAGTGATGCAGTGACGCTGTCCGACCGCCCCGTACAACGCATCGACGGCTACCTGCCCATCGAAGACCACGGCCTGATCGGGAATTGCACCACCGCCGCGCTGGTCGGCCGCGACGGCGCCATCCCCTGGATGTGCGTGCCCCGCTTCGACTCCGAGCCCCTGTTCTGCGCCCTGCTGGACCAAAAGCGCGGTGGTGCCTTCCGCTTGGCCCCGGAACAGCTGATCGCCTCGCACCAACGCTACATCCCGGACACCGCCGTCCTGATTACCGAGATGACCGGCCCGGAGGGGCGGGTTCGCATCACCGACTGCCTGCCCCTGCGCGCAGGGGCGGACCTCTCCGAAGACGCCCCCGCCGGGCGCAACGAACTGCTGCGCCGGATCGAGGTACTGGAGGGCCGGGTACGCCTGCGGGTGCAGATCACCCCCCGCGGCGGCGCGACCGTCGCGCCGCATGGTGCCGGCCTGCGTCTGGCCCTGCATCGCCAGCCGGACCTGGAACTGGCGCTGAGCGCCTCCCTGCCGCTGGAGGCACTGGACAGCCTGCATGAACTCGAGGCCGGGGAGCAGCATCACCTGCTCCTCGGTTGGGGGCCGCATACCCACCGGTTCCAGGCCCGCACCCCGCAGGAACTGGTCGAGGCCACGCTGCTGGTCTGGAGACGATGGATGCGGCATTTCGATTATGAAGGCCCCCGGGAAGAGCTCGTCCGCCGCTCGGCGGTCACCCTCAAGCTGATGGACTACACCGCCACCGGGGCGATGATCGCGGCCCCCACCTCCTCCCTGCCGGAGGCGATCGGCGGCCCCCGTAACTGGGATTATCGCTACGCCTGGATCCGAGATGCGGCGTTTTCGGTCTATGCGATGAGCGATATCGGCATGACCCACGAGGCCGCCGGGTTCATCGGTTGGGCCCTGGACGCGGTCGATCGCGCAGGCTGGCCACGCGTGCTGTACGACGTAGATGGCCACCTCCCGCAACCCGAGCGCAGCGACCCCGAACTGGAGGGCTACCGCGGCTCGAGGCCGGTGCGCTGGGGGAATGGCGCAGTCGAGCAGCGCCAGCACGACGTGTTCGGGGAGATCCTCGACTGCGCGTGGCGCTGGGTCCGCTGGGGCGGCACGCTGGACGATCATCTGTGGGCACGCCTGCGGCGCCTGATCGAATCCGCCAACACGGAGTGGAAAAACCCCGACCACGGGATCTGGGAAGTGCGCACGGCCGGGCGCCCCTTTACCTACTCCGCCGCCCTCTGCGCGGTGGCGCTGGAGCGCGGTGCCGCGCTGGCCGAGACCAATGGCATGGAAGGCAACAGTGCCGTCTGGCGGGCCGAGGCGCAGGAGATCCGTGAAGCGATCCTGGAGCAGGCCTGGGACCCCGCACTCCAGAGCCTCACCGAGCATCTGGGTGGCGGCGGCATTGACGCAAGTCTGCTGGCCCTGCCGGGACGCGGTGTCATCCCCGCGGATCACCCGAAGATGATCGCCACCACCGAGGCCGTCGTCCGGCGCCTGGGTGCCGGCAACGGCCTGCTCTACCGCTATCTGCCGGAGGAGTCCCCGGACGGGCTGCCCGGACACGAGGGTGCGTTCGTGCTGTGCAGCTTCTGGCTGGTGGACAACCTGCTGGGACAGGGTCGCCTGGATGAGGCGCAGGCCCTGTACGACTCGCTGTGCGAGCGCACCAACCACCTGGGCCTGCTGCCGGAACAGATCGACCCGGCCAGCGGGGCCTTCCTCGGCAACTTCCCGCAGGCCTTCAGCCACGTCGGCCTGATCGCGACCGGCATCAAGCTCGCACGGGCATTAAAGGACAACGACGAGCCCTGAGCCCCGGGCCGGATGCGGAGCGGAGCAGCGCCGGGCCCGGCTCAGTCGGTCGGCATCATCGACGAGTGGTGGTGGACGATCTTCCACTCGCCGTCGCGGTTCTCGTAGACGAAGGTGTAGCGCGCAGGGACGTCCTTGGTCTCGCCGCCGTCGGTGACGCGGAAGGTATAGGTGCCGGCGTCGGTCAGCTTGTTGCAGCCAAGCTTTACGTTGCGGGTGTTGATCGTGCCGAAGGGCTTTTTCTCGAGGAAGTGCTCGAAGTAGTCCTGGATCTCGGCGTGCGTGGTGCGCGGGACGTTGGAGACCGTCGGCAGCAGGACCGCGTCCTCGGCATAGCGCTCGGCGACCTTGCGCGCGTCACCGGTCTGCAGGGCGTCGTTCCAGCCCTCGAACAGTTCCTCGGCCAGGCGGCGGGTCGCCGGGGCGCAGACCACGCAGCTCTCGTTCGGCGGGGTGTCGATGGCACCGAACGCCGGATCGCCACCCGTACCGGTCACCGGGTGATGCTGGTCGCGATGCGAGGCACTCAGGCTCAGACGTGAGCGCGGCGACTCGTCGGCATTGATGAACTGGGTGCCGCTGATGCGCGGCCGGCTGCTCGTGGTCACTGACTGATCTCCGCATGCGGCCATTGCCGGCCGGAAAAGACGTGAATTATAAGCGACCCTGGAGGGGCTGTCAGGGCGCCGGACGAGGGCCGCTTGGTCAACTCGCCTGCGCCTTGAACGCGGCCAGCAGATCCTCGACCTGACCGCGCACCCGCGCCTCGTCCTGGATGGCAAAATCCAGGAAGGTCTGGGCTACAACTGAGAGCACCTTCTGCCTGGGGTGGACGATGTGCCACTGGCGGTGGATCGGGAAGTGCTCCACATCCAGCAGCGCGACCGGCCCCCCGGCCCCTTCTGCGCTGAGGGTATGCAGCGACAGCACCGCGATCCCCAGGCCCCCGATGACCGCCTGCTTGATCGCCTCGTTGGAGCCCAGCTCCATGCGCACGGTCGGGTTGATGCCGTGTTCCTGAAATAGCTTCAGGGTTGCCTCGCGAATGCCGGAGCCCGGCTCGCGCATCAGGAAGGTCTCCTGCTCCAGGCGCTCGATCGGGATGTTGCGCTGCCCCGCCAGCGGGTGGTCGCGGCTGGCCATCACCACCAGGGGGTTCGGCGCGAACGGATACACCGCGATATCGGTCAACCGCTCCGGCACGTGCCCGATGATGTAGAGGTCATCATCGTTGCTGGCCAGCCGATCCAGCACCCGGTCGAAGTTGCTGACCTCCAGCGACAGCTCGATATCCGGATAGCGCTTGGCGAACTGCCCGAGGATCGTGGGCGCGAAGTACTGCGCCGTGGTGATGACCGCCAGGCGCAGGCGCCCGCGCTTCAGCCCGTGCATCTCCGCGAGCTTCATCTCGAGATTGGTCAGCGCCCCCAGCATCTCGCGGCAGGTGTCGTACAGCAGCAGCCCGACCTCGGTCGGGAAGGCCTTGCGTCCGACGTATTCGAACAGCGGCAGGCCGAGCGCACCGGAGAGCTTCTTGATCTGAATGGAGACGGTCGGCTGGGTCAGATAGAGCTCTTCCGCCGCCCGGGTGAAACTGCCCAGACGCACGATCGCCTCGAACACCTGCAACTGGCGCAGCGTCGCATGCCGGATCAGATGCGCGGGCAGCTCGGACTTCAGCATCACCTGCGGAAGGCTGGACTCCTTCGGTGGTGTCGAGCTGCCCCCCGTCTTGGCCATGCGAGTACCGTGCGCCCTAACGCGTCAGGCCGGCGTACAGCATGGGCAGCTTTTCCGGGAGCCGCTCGATGTGGTCCAGCACCATGAAGTGCTGCGCGCCGAAGATGCGTTCCACGTACTCGTCGGCCTGCGGATCCAGGCTGATGCAGAAGCTGTAGACACCGTTCTTGCCCACTTCTTCCACCGCGCGCTTGGCATCCTGGCGCAGGTACTGCGGGTCGCGGACATCGGTATCCGCCGGCTCGCCGTCGGTGACGATCAGCAACAGCTTCTTCTGTGTGCCCTGCTGGTGCAGCAGGTGGCCGGCATGCCGGATCGCCGCGCCCATGCGCGTCGACAGCTGGCCCTTCATCCCGGCCAGCCGCGCCCGGGCGTGGTCGTCGTAGGGGGCATCGAAATCCTTGAAGCGGTAATACTCGACATCGTGGCGACCGTCAGAGGCGAAGCCGTGAATCGCGAAGGGATCGCCGATCTTCGAGATCGCACCCCCCAGTAGCGCGGTGGCCTCGCGCGCCAGCTGCACGACGGTCGTCTCGCCATCGGCGAGGGTCTCGTTGGTCGACTCCGACAGGTCCAGAAGCACCAGAACCGAGAGATCGCGCACCTGGCGGACGTTGCGCACGTAGATCCGTTCGTCCGGCTGGCGGCGCATGCGCAGATCGATCTGCGCCTCGACCAGCGCGTTGACGTCCAGTTCGTCGCCCTCGGCCTGCTTGCGCATGCGCTGCACGCCCTGCGGCTGCATCGCCTCGATCAGGAACTTGAGACGCGAGATCAGCGGCTTGTGCTTCTCGTTGATGGCGTCGATCTCTTCCACGTCGCCCTTCTTCGGACGCCGTTCCAGCAGGGTGACCCAGTGCGGGCGTTCCAGCTGCATCTGGTAGTCCCACTCGTGGTAGTGGTACGGCAGCGAGATCGGCTCCTTGCCCTCCTGCTGGTTGATGCTTTCGTCTTCGCCGTCCCGGAACCATTCGGTCGCCAGCACCATGATCATCTGGGCATCATCCCCGGCACCCGGGACGTCCAGGGTGTTGATCATCTCCATGGGGGTGACGTATACGCGCTCCTGGCTCGAACCGCTAGCCATCAGCGTCTCGAAGTCGTCTTCCTCGCGGCCGAAGGCCCAGATATAGCGGTTGTCATCGCGGTAGAGCACATCCGGCGCGACCTGCCGCGGGTTCATGTAGCCCTTTTCCGGAAACTCGGGCGCCAGGGCCTCGGCCAGCTCATGCGCCAGGCCCGGGGCCTCGAGGTCCTCCGCACGTTCCGCAAAGGCCGCACGGGCCCTGCCCACGAACGCATGATCGTCGCGATAGTCCGGATCCAGCAGGGCCCGGGCGGTGCGCGCCAGCAGCGCCTGCGGGGTGTCCCCATCCTCCGGGGTCGCGGTGTGCAGGGGGATCCACAGGTTGCGCAGGCCGGGGAAGCCGCGCGTCGCCAGGCCCTCGACGCGTGCATCCTCTAACAGCTCCGTCAGCACCCCGATGACGCCGCGCGGGGCCTCCTCCGGCTGCATCTCGCGGGTAAAGACCACGTGCGCCGCCGCATGCGCCGCCGCAGCACGATAGAGATCCAGGCCGGTCAGCCCCTCCCAGTCGTCGAAGGCGTCCGGCAGGAAGATCGTGAAGCCCTCGATGTAGGGCTTGTAGCCCTCGCGCGACTCGAAGTCGCCACTGGTGGGGCGCATGAAGAAGTCGCGCGCCCACAGCGAGCGCAGATAGAGGTTGATGCGGCGCTGGACATCCACGAACAGTGTCCCGCGGCGTTCCTTCTGGAACACCGAACGGGACTCCGGCGACTCCAGGCCGAAGTAGGCGATCTGAGCCTCCAGGTCCGTGCGGTGGGCCTGCGCCCCCCAGCTCGCCCAGCGACGCAGCCCCCCCAGCGTGAGGTGGGTGAGGAGTTCGTCGAGGTGTTCCAGCATCGGGCGTACGCCGCGCGGCGCCTGCCCCAGCAGGTTGTCCACCAGGCGCAGATAGCCCGAGAACAGACCCTGGTCCCCCAGTCGCCGCGCGGCGATGGGGCTGGTGGAGATCAGCAGGGTGATTACCGCGGCACTGGTTTTGGAGTACATCTTGATCGCCGAGCTGACCAGCTCGCCGACCGCGTCCTCGCCCAGTTCCTGCGCCACATCCGGCGTCTCCTGGACGAAGGCGATCACCATCTCCGAGCCACGCCCGAGAGAATGCAGGCTGCGAGCCCCTTCCAGGTAGTAGCGCTTGAGGCCCGCGGCACTGAACGCACGCGAGGCCTCCTGCCACGAGGCCTCGAGCACCTCGGCTGCCTGTCCCCCGAGGTCTTCGAGGAGGTCCTGGTAGTCCTCCAGATGGATGCTCATCGTATCCCGCGCGGGTGTCTAGAAGAACGTCGTGACGGCGGAGTCGAGGGCGTCGCGCATGTCCGGGTCATCCGTGATCGGGCGCACCAGCGCCATACGGCAGGCGGCCAGCGGGGCCACCCCGTTGGCAATCAGCGATGCCGCGTACACCAGCATGCGGGTCGAGATGCCCTCGTCCAGACCGTGCCCCTTCAGGTTGCGGGCGCGCTCGGCCACGCTGACCAGTTTCCCGGCCATGTCCTCGTTGATCCCGCCCTCATGCGCCACGATGCGCGCCTCGGTCTCGTGATCGGGGTAGTTGAAGTCCAGCGCGCCGAAGCGCTGCTTGGTGGACTCCTTCAGATCCTTCATCAGGCTCTGGTACCCGGGGTTATAGGAGATCACCACCTGAAAGTCCGGGTGCGCCTCCACCATCTCGCCCTTCTTCTCCAGCGGCAGGACGCGGCGGTTGTCCGTCAACGGGTGGATCACCACGGTCGTGTCCTGACGCGCCTCGACAATCTCGTCGAGATAGCAGATCGCACCATGCCGTGCGGCCTGGGTCAGCGGCCCGTCCTGCCAGCGCGTTCCGTCGGCGTCCAGCAGGTAGCGCCCCACCAGATCCGACGCGGTCATGTCCTCGTTGCAGGCCACGGTGATCAGGGGCTTGCCCAGCTTCCACGCCATGTGTTCGACAAAGCGCGTCTTGCCGCAGCCGGTCGGTCCCTTGAGCATCATGGGCATGCGCACCGAATAGGCCGCCTCGTACAGCTCCACCTCGTCCGCGGTCGGCTGGTAGTACGGCTCTTCGGTGATCAGGTGATCGCGTAGTTCGTCCTGCATCTTTTCGACTCCTCAATCAGAAAGGCCGGGGCAAGCCCCGGCCGCCGGAACGCAGCCCTCAGTCGGGCCAGATCCGCTCGGGATGCAGTTCGGTTCCGGTGTTGTCCGCCTTGGGCGTCTTCTTTGCCGCCGGCTTTTTCGCTGCGGCCGACTTCCGGCTGGTGGACGTGGACTGCGCCGATGCGCCGGACTTGGGCGTGGCGGCCGGCTTCTTCCGCGTGGTCGTGCGCTTGCGCGCCGGTGCCTTGCGGGTTGTGGTGGCCGCCTTCTTGGTGGCAGCGGTCTTGGTGCTGGCCGCGGCCCGCGGCTGGCTGCTCGCCGGCTCCTGGCTGGTGTCCTTCTGGGCCGAGGCTTCGGGCTTGGCGGCCGCGTCCTGGCTCTTATCCTTGTCCTGATCCTCGCGTGCACTGCGCACGCCGGCTGCCAGCTTGTCTTGCAGATTGCTCATTGCGACACCTCCTCGATGATGGCTTCGATCTCCGCCGCCGCGGCCTCGCCGGGCTTGCCCAGATCAAAGACGGAACAGCCCTCGAGCGCCGAGCGCCGATAGATGGCCCGCCGGCGCAGCGTCTGCTCCAGGGCGGGGATATCGATCTCCATCAGTGCATGCTTCATCGCGCGCGACAGCGCACTGCGGACCTCGAGCTGATTGACCACGATAAACGGGCGCAGGCTGGGGTTCTTGAGGCGCGCCTCTTCCAGCCCCCGGCCCATCCGCACACTGCCCCACAAATCGACCGGAGACGGCAGCACGGGGATCAGCACCTCGTCGGAGGCTGCAAGCGCGCCATTGACCGCACCGCCCTCCAGGGTCGGCGGGCAGTCCACCACGATGTGCTCGTAGTCCTTGCGCAGCGCTTTCAGCTCCCGATCCAGGGGCCCGGCTACCGCGAAGACCGATGCGGGGAACGGCCGTTCATCCGAGGCCATGCGGGCCCACTGTGCGGCCGAGCCCTGCGGGTCGGCATCGACCACCAGGGTGCGACCCCGGCGCGCCAGCCCGGCGGCCAGATTCATGGTCAGGGTGGTCTTGCCGGTACCGCCCTTCTGATTGACTACCGCGATTACCCTCGAACCCACGCAACAGCCTCCTGCGGAAGGGGCCGGGACGGCCCGGCCCGTCAAGTATGCCCCCGGCTCAGCCGGTGGTGGCAGCAGCCAGGCGATCGACCTCCAGGGCAAAGGCCTTGTCGCCCTCTCCCAGTTGCTCGCCGTCTCGGGCGTCAATCGTGATGTTCACGTACGTGGTTCCGAAGCTGATGTTCGGATGATACCCGTCCTGTTCGGACAGCTCGGCCACGCGGTCGAGAAACTCCCGGGTGATGCCGTAGCGCTCGAACGTGAACTGCTTGCTCATGGACGCCGAGGTCCCCTTGCCGGGCTCCCACCCGGCCGGAACCACCAGATCGGTATCCGCCATTGCCTACTCCGCTCGTCTTGCCGCGTCCGCGTGCATCACGCGGGACTGCCCTGGGCGTCGATCTCGCGCACGTGTTCCAGCTCATCCTCAAGGATGCTCTCGAACAACGCGGCATCGTCCACCGCGCCCACGCGCCGGCAGTAGACAGCGGCCTCGTCGTACAGCCGTACCGCCTCCATCTCCAGCTCGCGGTTGCGGGCCATCAGCTCGGCCATGGAGCGGCCAAGCCGGACCGGCGCCAGCTGGCTGCCGTTCGGGGCGACCCCGTAGTGAAACATGCGGGTCATGAAGCGATCCGCATGATCCAGCTCTTCCTGGGCATCGCGACGCAGGCAGTCGCTCACGTCATTCATGCCCCACATCGCGGTCAGCCGCGCCTGGGCCAGGTACTGCTGAACCGCCGACAGCTCGTGTGCGACCGCGCGGTTCAGGTATCCCACGATCCGTGGATCGGACATGGATGTCGCCTCAGCTGGCCGAACCGCTGGCGGTCGGGGCCGTCGGCAGGATGCCTTCCACTTCGGAATGCACACGCGCAATGATGTGCGCGGCCACCAGGCCGTCACCCACGCGTTCGCAGGAATCCGCACCGGCACGCACGGCGGCGTTCACGGCACCGGTCTCGCCACGGACCAGCACGGTCACGTAGCCACCGCCGACAAACTGACGACCGATCAGGCGCACTTCGGAGGCCTTGGTCATCGCATCCGCGGCCTCGATCGCCGGAACCAGACCGCGGGTCTCGATCATGCCAAGGGCCACACCAGAAATTTCGCTAGCCATCATCTACCTCTTCTTGAAAAAAGCCGCCGGGACCCCCAACCGGGACCCGACGGCGTTCGACTACCGCGAGTTACGGCTTTTCCGGGAGGATGTTTTCCACCTCGGAATGGACGCGAGCAATGATGTGCGCGGCCACCAGGCCGTCACCCACGCGCTCGCAGGAATCCGCGCCGGCACGCACCGCGGCGTTCACGGCGCCGGTTTCGCCACGGACCAGCACGGTCACGTAACCACCGCCCACGAACTGACGACCAATCAGGCGCACCTCGGAGGCCTTGGTCATCGCGTCGGCGGCTTCGATCGCCGGCACCAGACCACGGGTCTCGATCATGCCGAGGGCCACACCAAAGTTTTCGCTAGCCATTACTCAACTCCTATCAAGCGTTACAGATGAATTACTTTTCAACCTGCTCGGGCAGGATGCTTTCCACTTCGGAATGCACGCGGGCGATGATGTGCGCGGCCACCAGGCCGTCACCCACACGCTCGCAGGAATCCGCACCGGCGCGCACGGCGGCGTTCACGGCACCGGTTTCGCCACGCACCAGCACGGTCACGTAGCCACCGCCCACGAACTGACGACCGATCAGGCGCACTTCGGAGGCCTTGGTCATCGCATCCGCGGCTTCAATCGCCGGCACCAGACCACGGGTCTCGATCATGCCCAGCGCCACACCAAAACGTTCAGTTGCCATTGTCTTCTCTCCTGGAGTTACAGTTTTTCAAAAAATGACGCTCACGCCGCCTTGCGGGAACCAGCAGAGCGCTGTGCATCGGTCTGGTCTCGTCCTGCCTCGTCCTTCGACCCTTCCGTCTTCTTTCCACCATCGTCCCAGTGGTCGATGATGCCGCCGATCGTCAGATCGGTCTGAATACTGTTGTCGTCCAGCGCGTAGCGCGCGGCCGAGCCACTGATGGTGAACACCCAGTTGCCCGGATGCGCCCCGACGGTGTCCACCGCCACGTTCAGGGCCCCTTTCTGGTCCACCAGCACGCGCAGCGACATGGTCTTGAGCCCGTCCACGCGACGGGTCACCACCAGTTCGTCCTGCACCTGCATGATTTCCATGGAGCTACTGCTCCTCCCAGTAATCGATGATCCCGACGATCGTCGCGTCACTGGGATAGGACTTGTCACCGGCCGCCTCACGTGCCGCCGAGCTACCGACTACGATCACCCAGTCACCCGGTACGCAGCCGACCGCGTCCACCGCGACGGTGCGCGGACCACCGGCCTTCTCCTGGACCACCAGCAACGGCCGGTGCCCCAGATCGCGGATGCGGTTGGTCGAAACCAGCGTCTTCTCAACCTTGCAGATCTTCATTCCCGTTCCCGTGTGCGTCAGGCGGCCAGCGGTTCCAGACGGCTTCCGCTACGCTTGTCGCGGATCACCATGTGGCAGCCAATCAGGCCCTTCTCGGCGAGGTCGCGATAGCGATCCATGATCTGGTCGCGGATGCGACGGCAGCGTGCCTCCACCCGCTCCCGCGATCCCGGCACCTTGCGGTCATAGCGGTAATGAATCACCACCGGCACCGGCAGGCCGCGCTCGACATTCAACTTCCGAAAAATCTTGTTCACCCCGACGTCCGTACCTTCGGAGCCCTCTTCCATCGTCTCCAGGTGCGCGAAGTATGCGAAGTTCCGCACCTGCATCTCCTCGATCTCCTGGCCGACGATGATCACCCGTTCCCGGTGGCCCACGTCGGCGTAGTGCCCCCCGTGGTAACGCGCCACATAGTCGAGCTGCGAAATATTGTTCAGCAGCAGCCGCGAGATCAGCCGCAGCATGCCCTCGTGCGGGGCGCCGTTCCCGCGTCCCCAGCCCTGCTGGTGGATCGCATCCTGGATCGCCTGGTACACCCGCAGCGACGCCGCCTGTTCGTCCAGTCCCTGCGTCTCGCGGTACAGCTGCGCGCTGTCCACGAAGCGGTACAGGCTCATCCGCGTGTCGGCGTCCGGGATGTGGATCTTCACCGCATCCGTGTCCGTATCCACGCCGATCAGCAGCGTGTCCACCGAGGCCCCACAGCAGTAGGTGTTCTCGATCGCCTGGCGAAACGCGCGCAGCTGGTGCAGCGCGCCATCGGCCGCGTCGCGTTCGCTGTTTCCGTGCGCCGCGCAACCCTGATGCAGCGGATCCGCGCCACTGTAGTGGTAGGCCGCGATCTTCAGATAGCGGCTGGGGACATCGGCCGTCGTCGGCCGCCCCTCGCGGAAGCGCAGCAACTCGCGCTTAGTCCAGTGGCGCACATCCTCTTCGATGTCGAACTGCGCGCCGGCATAGCTCTTCACCCGTACCGCCAGATCCGGAAGGCGCAGGATGAAGCGCCGCAGGCCCAGCAGACGGCCATCGGAACAGGGCGAGATGTCCACCTCGTGAAAGTCGCAGTCGAGGAAATACGCGATCGCGCTTTCCGCCTCCGCGACCAGGTCATCCCGACCCGCCCAGTACTCGTTCACCACCTGGTCAAACAGCTCGAACGTCCCGTGCAGGTACAGCTCCCGCGTGTCCAGGTCGTTGATCCAGGCATCTTCCAGCGCCTTCTCCGGCAGGCGGTAACCCAGCTGCTCCTGCACAATCGCCTGGGCCCGTTCCTCGAAGTCGCGCTCGTGTTGCAGCGCGTGCACTTCCTTCAGGACCGGCACCAGCTGCGCAAAGCGCTCGCGGAACCCCCGCTCGAAGGCATGCAGGCGCTCGTTCATCGCCACATCCGCCAGCGGATGGCCCGGCCGCAGCTCCCGGGTCGCCTCCATACCGGACGAGCCGGTAGGGGCCGCCGGTGGCACCGCGGAAACCGGTGCCGCCGGGGCCGGGGCCGCCGCGCGCGCAGCCACCGCCCGGGACTTCGCGAACCGCGAGCCCGGGCTGCTGTTCTTGCGACGACCTCGCACCATGGCGTCCTGTGCCCTCGCCCGGCCTTAGCCGCGCGCCCCGCCGGACAGCGTCACCAGGGAACCGGCGTCGCTGTTCCCGGAGGAACCCGTGATCTTGCTCGGCGGCACGTCCTTGCGTTCGAGTTCGCGATTCACGTAGGCACTGCGGCCTTCGCCGCGCGGATTGCCCTTCTGGGTCGCGTTACGGCGCGTGGAAAAGCCCTCGGTGCCGGTCACCCGGTCGCCGCGCTGCCAGTCATCGCCGGTAATGGAGACTCCATTGCTGCTGCCGTTCACGGTCACTCGGTCGGCACCGACCTTCTGGCCTTCCTCGACCGGGGCCGCCGCGACGGCCTGCTGGCCCCCGTTGTAGCGGAACTCCTCGGTACCGGACACCAGCCCCATGGCCTTGTTGATCGAGCCGGTCAGGCGTCCGCTCGTGCCATAGGCAGTGCCGGTCACACGCTCGCGGCGTTCCGCTGCCGACCGTGCCGGCGTCGCCACGCTGAACCCGGCATTCGGCATCGGACGCTCGGCAACCTGCGGTGCCGATTGCGCCGGAGCCGCAGCCTGCATCCCTTCCGGGCGCAGACGCGGGTGCAGACTGCCGGCCACGCTGGCGCAGGTCTGGGCGAACTCGTTGGCACCCACATACGGGGCACCGGAGACGTCCTGACAGGCACCGCGCTCGGTTCCGGTCACGCGTTCGTCGTAGCCCGGCTGGCTGCCGGAGACCGGATGGGCCGGCGTCGAATGACGCTCCGCCACGCGGGTCTCGGCGACCCGTGCATCCTGCGTCTCGCAGAACTGGTCGTACTGGTCGGGCCCGATGTACGCCGTGCCGCTGACCGGCTTGCAAGCACCGTATTCGTCACCCGTCACCCGGGCGGAACGACCCACCGCAGTGCCGGACACCGCCTGCTGATTCCAGGTGCGGCCGACCGTCACCTTTTCCGGCGCCGCATCCGGACGCTGGCCGCCGCAGAAGGCGTCATAATGCTCGGAGCCGGCGTACTCGGTGCCGGTGATCGGCTTGCAGCCGCCGTACTCGTCACCCGTCACGTGGATGGAATGATCCACCTGGGTACCGGACACCTCGCGACCGCGCAGGGTATGCATCACGCCGACCTTGGGTACGCCTCCGGCTGCCGGACGATCACAAAGATCCCCGAAGTCGGACTTGTTGTAGTACGGCGTACCGGTCAGCGAGGCACAGGAGCCGCTCTCGTCGCCGGTGACCTTGGGGCTGCGGCCCACGGCCACCCCGGTCACGCTTTGGTCTTCCATGGTGTGCGACTCCTGGACCTTGGCCGGCGCCGGTTCCGGGCGGGTACCACAAAACCCCTGGAACTGTTCGGTGCCGAGATATTCGGTTCCGGTAACCGGCTTGCAGCTGCCGTATTCGTCACCCGTGACCTTGACGGAGCGCCCGACTTCGGTACCGGTCAGTTCACGACCGCGAAGGGTATGCATGACGCCGACCTTCATCGGCGCTCCGTTCGGCTTTCCCGTGTTGCAAGGGACCTCGCTGGCGGCGGTGTTCAGGTACTCGGTACCGGTGACATCGCGGCAGGACCCGGACTCGTCGCCCGTCACCTTGGGGCTGCGCCCGACCGACGTCCCCGACACGCCTTCACCATGCCGCGTCACCATCACACTGGTGCGCGCCGGACCCGCCTGCGGACGGGTGCCGCAGAAGCCTTCGTACTGCTCGGTACTGAGGTATTCGGTACCGGTGATCGTCTCGCAGGAACCCCGCTCGTCACCCGTTACGCGGGTCGAACGCCCGACCTCGGTCCCACTCACGGACTGGCCATGGGAGGTATGCGAGGTGCCGACCTTGGGCGGATTGCCCGCCGGGCGCACGCCGCAGTAGCGCTCGTAGTGCTCCAGGCCCAGGTACTCGGTACCGGTGATCGACGAGCAGCTGCCCGCCTCGGTGCCGGTCACATGGGAGGTACGCTCCACCTGGGTGCCGCTCACGTGGCTGCCGGCCAGCGTGGTGCCTTCCTCGACCTTCGGGGGCGCGTCGCCCTCCGCCGGACGCGGACGTCCGCAGGGGCGGCCCGGCTCGGAGGAGCCACGACCCAGCTTGCAGAGTTCCTCGCGCCGCTGGCGCGCCACTTCGCGCGTGGACATGCCCTTGCGCTTGGCGGCCTTCCAGGCACCTTCCTGCGGCAGCGCGCCACGGGCCTGGCCACTCTTGAAGCGGCGGCGCAGGGCCTGTTTGCCGTTCTGCGCCATGGCATCGCGGCGGGCCATGCAGATCGCACGGACCTCGGAGATCATCGGGTGCGGACCGGCGGCCTCGCCTCCGGACTCGACCTTGTCGCACAGCTGATCGAGACCGCTCTCGACCACGGCGTTCTCCTGGGACGGGGCCGTGTCGCGGGCCTCTTCACGCCCGGACTTGTCACCCTTGCAACCGCAGCCGCAGTCTTTCTTCGCATCGCTGCGCTCGGACGCGGTCGGCTCGGTGCCCTTGATGCGGTCTTCCCGCCGGGGCTCCGGCGCCACGGCCTTCTTGCCGTCGGTCGACAGGGCCTGGCGGCGCAGGCGGCAAATCTCGCGACCGCTCATGTTCGAGCAGTCGACCTCTACGTTCTGCGACTGGGCCAGTGCTTCGAGCTGGCGCGAACGCTCGGCGCCGGCGCGGGCCATGCCGCCGGATACCTGCGCTCGCGTGTTGGTGCGGCCTACGGCCTTCTTGCCCTGGCGCGCCATCTTCTGGCGGCGCTCGAGGGCGGCCTGGCGGCCGTTGGAGGCACCCGCGTGCGCGCCCGGCTCGGGGCGGCGCTCGGGGGTGGTGTCGCGGGTCTCGAAGGAGACCGGCGACGACGATTCGCTGGTGTGCGTCTCCGGCTCCCGCGCCTGGGGTGCCGGGGCGGGTTCCGCTTTCGCCTGGCGCGCCTGTTGCGCAGCCGCGGCGGAACGGCTGTTCCCCTTGTTTTGGCCGGTCGACTTCACGGCAGCCTTGCCATTACGAGACATGGCCTTGCGCCGTTCCAGGGCACGTTCGCGCCCCGAGAGACCTTCAGACGCAGATGTCGGATTACTCATGGCACTTCCTTACAGTTGGCGGCAGCAACGGTAAATAACGCTGAACTGAACTGCCGGGCCCGCAACCGGGCCCGGCAGGCACCGGGGCCTCTCTTAACGACCGCGGTCGACCACGAAGGCCATGCCCTGGCTCTGGGCGTAGTTATCGTAGGCGATGAAGCGAACCATCATGCCCGGATTGGAGCGGCGGCATTCTTCGATTTCCTGAAGGACCGCTTCCACGGACTGTTCGCCGAAAAACGGCAGTTTCCACATGTACCAGTAATGGGACATGGCGTTTTCCTTCTCGGAATATTCCACCGCCGGGTTCCAGCCCTGGGCGAGGCAGTATTCAATCTGCTTGCGCACCTGATCGGCGTTCATCTCGGGCAGGTAGGAGAAGGTCTCGTACTTCTGTACCGGCTTGAAGTTCTGAATATCGGACATGTCGGTAATCCTATGCTCTTGTTCTGTCAGGGTGCGGGCGCCCCGTCAGGCCGCCCGCACTCGGGCGATCACTTGTGCTGGGTATCCAGCTTGTCGACGGTATCGAACTCGAACTTGATCTCCTTCCAGGTTTCCATCGCCACCTTCAGCTCGGGGCTGTGCTGGGCGGCCTGGGTGAGGATCTCCTTGCCTTCCTTTTCGATCTCGCGACCTTCGTTACGCGCCTGCACACAGGCTTCCAGCGCAACGCGGTTGGCCGTCGCACCCGGGGCGTTGCCCCACGGGTGACCCAGCGTACCGCCACCGAACTGCAGCACGGAGTCGTCGCCGAAGATGGAGACCAGGGCCGGCATGTGCCAGACGTGGATACCACCGGAGGCCACGGCGAACACGCCCGGCATGGAGCCCCAGTCCTGATCGAAGAAGATGCCGCGCGAGCGGTCTTCCGGCACGAAGGATTCGCGCAGCAGGTCGATCCAGCCCAGAGTCGCGGCGCGGTCACCTTCCAGCTTGCCGACCACGGTACCGGTGTGCAGGTGGTCACCACCGGACAGACGCAGGATCTTGGCCAGCACACGGAAGTGGATACCGTGCTTGGGATGGCGGTCGAGCACCGCGTGCATGGCACGGTGGATGTGCAGCAGCATGCCGTTGTCGCGGCACCAGTTGGCCAGGCCGGTGTTGGCGCAGAAGCCGCCGGTGATGTAGTCGTGCATGATGATCGGCGCGCCAATCTCCTTGGCGAACTCGGCACGCTTGTACATCTCTTCCGGGGTCGGCGCGGTGACGTTCAGGTAGTGACCCTTGCGCTCGCCGGTTTCGGCTTCGGCCTTTTCGGTCGCTTCCTGCACGAACTCGAAACGATCACGCCAGCGCATGAACGGCTGCGAGTTGATGTTCTCGTCATCCTTGGTGAAGTCGAGGCCGCCACGCAGGCACTCGTACACGGCACGGCCGTAGTTCTTCGCGGACAGACCCAGCTTCGGCTTGATGGTGCAGCCCAGCAGCGGACGACCGTACTTGTTCATCTTGTCGCGCTCGACCTGGATACCGGAAGGCGGACCACCACAGGTCTTCACGTAGGCCATCGGGAAGCGCACGTCTTCCAGGCGCAGGGCACGAATGGCCTTGAAGCCGAACACGTTGCCGACCAGCGAGGTGAACACGTTCACCATCGAGCCTTCTTCGAAGAGGTCGATCGGGTAGGCGATGAACGCGTAGAAGGACTCGTCGTCACCCGGGACGTCCTCGATCATGTACGCCCGACCCTTGTAGTAATCCATGTCGGTCAGGAGGTCGGTCCACACCGTGGTCCAGGTACCGGTGGACGACTCGGCCGCCACAGCGGCTGCCGCTTCTTCGCGGTCGATGCCCGGCTGCGGGGTGATCTTGAAACATGCCAGCAGATCGGTATCCAGCGGCATGTATTCCGGCATCCAGTATGTTTCGCGGTAATCCTTGACACCCGCGGAGTACTTCTTGGCGGCCATGTGGCTTTCTCCTACGCGTTGGTTAATCGTGACGGTCGACTAGATTAGGGAGGGCAATCACTAATAACAAATAAATAATCTAGATACGACCAATAGACTATCGTTTATATAAAAGCCGGGCAGCGGGAGGGCCGCTGACCGGCAGGGGTTCGGTTCGCAGCGGCGCGGCCAGACCGGAATCCGTCGCTCGCGCCGCAATGCGGATTGCGATTGTAGTCCAAGACCGTAGTCCGTGCATGCCTTTGTCGCGACGGATTGCACAGACGGCTTCACCGACCGCCCGGACCCCGACGCCCGGGTCGGGGCGGACGGCTTCAGGAAGCGGCGTCCGCAGCGGGCTCGGCGCGGCTGGCCGCCTGGTGATCACGGGCCAGGTAGAGGTAGATGGCCGGCACCACAAACAGGGTGAACAGCGTGCCAATCGCCATGCCGCTGGCGATCACCAGCCCCATGGCGAAGCGCGAGGCGGCGCCAGCCCCGGCGGCCATCAGCAGCGGCACCATAGCAACCACCGTCGCCGTGGTGGTCATCAGGATCGGGCGCAGACGCAGGGACGCGGCCTCCTCGATGGCCTCGCGCAGGCTGCGCCCCTGACGCTGCAGCTGGTTGGCGAACTCCACGATCAGAATGCCGTGCTTGGCGATCAGGCCGATCAGCGTCAGCAGGCCGACCTGGGTGTAGATGTTCAGCGAGGTCACGCCGAGGCTGATGAAGATCAATGCCCCGGCGATCGACATCGGCACCGTGGTCAGGATGATCAGCGGGTCGCGGAACGACTCGAACTGCGCCGCCAGGACCAGGAAGATGACCAGAAGGGCAAAGAAGAAGGTGACCACGAGGTCCCCGCCCTCGGCCTTCAGCTGGCGCGACTGGCCGGCGTAGTCGACACTGACGTCCGGCGGCAGGACCTCCGCGGCGATCTCGTCGATGATGTCCAGCGCCTCGCCCAGGGTTACGCCCGGGCGCGGGACGCCGGAAAGCGTCACGGCGTTGAGCTGCTGGAAGCGCTTCAGCGAGCGCGGGGTCACCGTCTCCTCCAGCGTCACGATGCTGGACAGCGGCACCGGTTCGCCTTCGCGGGTCCGGGTGAACAATTCCTCCAGCTGCTCCGGATTCAGGCGCTCGCTGCGCTGCACCTGCGGGATCACGCGGTAACTGCGGTTCTCCATCGCGAAACGCCCGGCAAAGCCACCGGACAGCATGGTTGCGAGATCGGCATTCAGCGTGGCCATGTCGATGCCCAGCTGGGCGGCGCGCTCGCGGTCGATCTTCAGGTCCACCTGGGGCTGGTCGAAGTCGAGATCGGTATCCATGAAGATGAAGCGCCCGGTCTCCATCGCCCGACCCACGATCTCGTCGGCAAACTGCTCCAGCTCCTCGAACGAACCAGTCGACCCGAGCACCACGCTCACCGGCGCGCCATCGCCCGGGGTAGGCAGCTGCGGCGGCTGGATGGCGAACACCTCCAGCGCCGGGATCCGGTCCAGACGCGGCTGCAGCTCTTCCTCGAGGATGGTCTCGGTATCCCGCTCGCGCTGATCCCAGGGCGCGAGCACGAAGCCGCCCAGGGCCTGGTTGCTGGCACCGGCGATGCCCGGACCCCCACCGAACCCGTTCACGATGAAGATGTTCTCGAGCTCGGGGATCTCGTCAAAGAAGCGATCGGTCAGTGCGGTGTTGCGCTCCAGCCAGTCCAGACCCATGTAGGCGTCACCCTCCATGATGGAGAATGCAAAGCCCTGGTCCTCCGGTGGCTCCAGCTCGCTCTGCGAGGTCACGAACAGAAAGTAGCAGGACACCAGCACGATGGCCCCGAACACCGCAATCGTGAAGCGGTCGTTCAGCGCCCCGTGCAGTCGCCGGCGATAGCGGCCCTGCAGGGACTCGAAGCGCGCGTCCAGCCAGCTTTCGATGCGGCCACGTTTCTCCACGGCCCCATCGCGCAGGATCTTCGAACACATCATCGGCGACAGCGTGATCGCGACGATCCCGGAGATGACCACGGTCGCCGCCAGGGTGAAGGCGAACTCGATGAACAGGGTCCCGGTCAGCCCGCCGATGAAGCCCAGGGGCAGGAACACCGCGACCAGCGTGGTCGACATCGCGACAATCGGCCAGGCCAGCTCGCGTGCACCCTGGATCGCCGCATCCATGCGCGACATCCCCTCCTCGATATGCCGCGAGATGTTCTCCAGCATGATGATCGCGTCATCCACCACGATGCCGATCGCCAGCACCATCGCCAGCAGCGTCAGCAGGTTCAGCGAGAACCCCATCAGCAGCATCAGCATGAAGGTGCCCACCAGGGACAGCGGCACCGCGACCGCGGGAATCAGCACACTGCGCAGCGAGCCGAGGAACAGATAGATCACCACCAGGACGATGGCCAGGGCGAGCCCGATGGTGAGCAGCACCTCGTCGATCGCGCTCTGGATGTAGTCGGTCGAGTCGTAGACGATCTCGCCTTCCAGCCCCGACGGCAGGCGCGGCAGGATGCGCTCGTCGAAGACGTCACGCACCTCGGCGATCACGTCCAGCGCGTTCGCGTCCGGCGCCAGCTCGATGCCCACGAAGGTCGCCGCCTGGCCATTGAACCGCACCGAGGTGTCGTAGCTCTCCGAGCCCAGCTCCACCTCGGCGACATCGCCCAGGCGGACCAGGTCGCCGTCGGCCTCGAACAGGATCAGCTGCTCGAACGCCTCCGGGCGCTGCAGGTCGGTGTCCGCGGTCAGGTCCAGCCCGACCATCGAGCCCCGCGTCTGGCCCACGGCGGAGAGCACATTGTTGCGCTCCAGGGCCTCGCGCACGTCGCGCCCGGTCACGCCGAACGAGGCCATGCGATCGGCATCCAGCCAGGCACGCATGGCGAAGCTCTGGGCGCCCAGGATCTCGGCGCGCTGCACCCCGTTGACCGTGGCCAGCTCCGGCTGCACCTCGCGGATCAGGTAGTCCGTGGTCTGGTTGTTCGATAGCCGTTCGGAGTAGAACGACATGTACATGGCCGCCACGTCCTGCCCGACCGAGAGATCCACGACAGGGTCCTCGGCCTCGGCTGGCAAATCGCTGCGGATCTTGTCGACCTGCGCCGAGATCTGGGTGAGCGCCTCGTTGGGGTCGTAGTCCAGCTCCAGGTGGGCCTCGACGATACTGATGCCGGCGCGGCTGGTGGAGACCAGATAGTCGATCCCCTCGGCCTCGGCCACCTCGCGCTCCATCGGCGTGGTGATGAACCCCTGCACCAGATCGGCATCGGCGCCGATGTACGCGGTGCTGATGGTCACCACCGCGTTCTGCACCTCGGGAAACTGGCGCACGTTCAGATCGAATACCGCGCGCACCCCGAACAGCAGGATGAACAGGCTGACCACCGTGGCCAGCACCGGCTTCTGGATAAAGATGTCGGTAAAGCGCATGGACGGGCCCCGCTCAGCGATTCGCCGGGCGCGGATCGCGCTCGGCGTCGGGCTGGGCGTCCTCGGTGATCTCCACCGGCGTGTCGTTCTGCAGCTTCAGCAGCCCGCTGGCGGCAATGCGCTCGCCCGGCTCCAGTCCGTCCAGCACGCGCACCAGGTCACCCCGGCGCTCGCCGGTCTCGATCAGACGCTGCTCCACCCGCAGCTGGCCCTCGTCATCCTCCTCGATCACGAACACCGACTGTCCCCAGGGGGCGAAGCGGATCGCGGTCTGCGGCGCCACCACGGCCTCCTCCGCCTCGCCGCGATCCAGCGTGACGCGGGCGAACTGGCCGGAACGCAGACGCCCCTCCTCGTTCGCGAGTACGGCCTGCACGCGGAACATGCGCGAGGCCGCGCGAACCCGCGGCTCGATGGCCGTCACCTCGCCGGTGAAGGCATCACCGAAGGCATCCACCTCCACCTCGACCTGCTGCCCCAGGGCGACCTCGCCCAGACGCCGCTCGGGCAGGGTGAAATTCACGTACAGCGGCTGCAGGGCCTCCAGGACCACGATCGGTTCGCCGGGACCCACGAACTGGCCGACGTTCACCTCGCGTATGCCCAGCTCCCCGGCAAAGGGCGCGCGCAGGCTCTTCTGGCGAATGCGGGCCTCCTGAGCCTTCACCGAGGCGGCGGCCTGCTCGGCCTCCGCCACGCGCCGCTGGAACTCGGAGTCCGAGATGTCGTTGCGCTCGATCAATCCGCGCGCTCGCTGCAGCTCGCGCTGCGCCAGGCGCTCGGCCGCGCGCAGATTCTCCAGCTCGGCCTCGTCCAGGGTGGTGTCGAGATCCACCAGGGGATCGCCAGCCTCGACGCGGGCACCGTTCTCGAAATGAATGGCCTGCACGATGCCCTGCGCCTCGAAGCTCAGGGTCGCGCCCTGGACCGCCTCCAGGCTGCCGATCGCGCGCACCCGCGGGGTCCAGGTATCGGTCGCGACCTCGGCGGCATTAATGGTGACCACCGGCTCCGGCATGTCCTCGAAGTACTCCGCGATCTGCTGATCCACGAAGGTCTTGAAGCCGAAGATACCGCCCAGCACGATGGCGACCGCCACCAGCATCAGGATGAAACGCTTCATCGAAGTCTCCCGGGCCGGCGGGGCGACCCCCGTCGGCATCATGAATATACGCGGTCGGGTCAGTCCGCCGCGCTCAAGCCGTCCTCGGCGATCTGCTCGCCGATCCCGGCCGCGCGCAGCGACGCCCGCACACGGTCGGTCTCGGCGCGCACCACCGCGGGCTCGTCCGGATCCAGTCGCGGCTCCCAGCGCCAGCCGGTCATCAGGGCGTGGAAATGGCGGATCAGGTGGTCATAAGGCCGATGGATGTCATAGGCATCCAGCAGGCCCCGGGCATTGGCCAGGCTTTGCATCCCCACGTTCAGCGCCCAGGGCCCCAGCCCCATCTCCTCCTCGGAGATCTCCCGCGCCGGCGGCAGGTCGCCACGCTCGCGGGCCTCGGCCACTACCGCGTGGACCGCCTCGCTGATCGGACGCCCCGCCTCCAGCAACGCCTCGCGCCGGGCCACCGAGACATTCGCCCACACCACCTCGGTCACCAGGTACTGGGTAAGCCGGTAGTAGTCCGGATTCTGCGCGGCGAAATCGATATCGGTCAGAACGATCGCCAGCATCCGCGACCGCGTGCCCAGCGTCAGCCCCGGGATGGCCCGGAATCGCCCGGCCCGCTCCCGGGTCGTGCGCGCCGCCACCGCCGCCAGCAGGTCCTCGCGGGACTCGAAGTGCTGGTACAGGGTCCCGGTGGCGTACTCGCAATCCGCCGCCAGCTTCGACATCTGCAGGCCCAGCAGCCCGTCCTCGCGGATCCGTTCGTGGGCCCGCTCGATAAACAGCGCCTCGCGCGCCTCGCGCTCGCGCCTCCTGCGATCCTCGGTACTCATGGCGGCAGCATACCGAACCCGCACCAACTTTTGAACTGGATTCAAAAATCGGCCCAATAAAGGCCGGGGACTTGGCCCCGGCCTCATTGGCGGAGGGTCAGCCCGCCTCGCGCAGCAGGCGTACGATCGCGTCGGCCACACTCTTGCTGGACTGCGGGTTCTGGCCCGTCACCAGCTTCCCGTCGACCACCACGTGATCCGCCCAGTCATCGGCGGTATCGACCTCGCCACCCAGCTCCTGGAGCTTGTCCTGCAGCAGGAACGGCATCGCGCTGTCCAGCTGTACCGCCTTCTCCTCGCTGTTGGTAAAGGCGGCCACCTTGCGCCCCTTCACCGCCGAGCTCCCGTCGGCCAGCATCGCGCCGACCAGACAGGCCGGGCCGTGGCAGACCGCACCCACGACCTTGTCGTTCTCCAGAAACTCCGCGACCAGGCGCTGCACATGCGGGTTGTCCGGCAGATCGAACATGGTCCCGTGCCCGCCAGGGAAGAAGATCGCGGCATAGGCCCCGTGATGCATGTCCGCATCGAGTGCGATCGTGTCGTCCAGGGCCTCCTGGGCCGCCACGGCGGCCGACCCCGGATGGCTGGCCTCCAGGCTCTTCGGATCCAGCGGCACCGGTCCGCCCTTCGGGCTCGCCACCTTGACCTCGAAACCGGCCTTGCGAAAGCGATCATAGGGCTCGGCGAACTCGTCGAACCATACGCCGGTCGCCTGGCCCGGGCCGATCTCGCCGTGGCTGGTGACGACCATCAGTATTGTCTGGCTCATCCCGATACCTCCTTTGCGTCCATGTCTGTGGTGGACTCACCGGAAGGTCACAGGTTCCTGGCACCCACCCGCTGCATGGGTGCGCGAAGGCAAGGTAAGGTCCGGCGGAGGAAGGCCCGGGCGGGGCTCGCCATCCGGCGGGCCCCGCCCGGGAATCAGACCCGGTAGTACTCGCGATACCAGTCCACGAACCGGGCGATACCGTCTTCCACGCGGGTGGCCGGGGCATAGCCCACATCCTCGCGCAGGGCCTCGACATCGGCATAGGTGTCCGGCACATCCCCCGGCTGCAGCGGCAGGAGGTTCTTCTCGGCCTTCCGGCCCAGACAGTCCTCCAGCACCTCGATATAGCGCATCAGCTCCACCGGCTCGTGGTTGCCGATGTTGTAGAGCCGATAGGGCGCGGCACTGGTGGCGGAATCGGGCTCGGCCCCGCTCCACTCGGGGTTGCGCGGCGCCACGTGATCCAGGGTGCGGATCACGCCCTCGACGATGTCGTCGATATAAGTGAAGTCGCGCCGGTGGTGCCCGTAGTTGAAGACGTCGATCGGCTCGCCCGCCAGGATCTTCTTCGTGAACAGGAACAGCGCCATATCCGGGCGGCCCCAGGGGCCGTAGACGGTGAAGAAGCGCAGGCCCGTGACCGGCAGGTCGTAGAGATGGCTGTAGGTGTGCGCCATCAGCTCGTTGGCCTTCTTGCTCGCGGCGTAGAGCGACAGCGGATGGTCGACGTTGTCGTGCACCGAGAACGGCATGGTGGTGTTGGCGCCGTAGACCGAGCTGGAGCTGGCGTAGACCAGGTGCTCCACGCCGTTGTGGCGGCAGCCCTCCAGGATGTTGCCGAAACCGACCAGGTTGGTGTCGACATAGGCCGCCGGGTTCTCCAGCGAGTAGCGCACCCCGGCCTGGGCCGCCAGGTTCACCACCCGCTGCGGGCGGTGCTCGCGGAATACCCGCTCCATCGCGGCACGGTCGGCGATGTCCTCGCGCACCTCGGTATAGTTCGGGTGGTCCTGGGTGCGCGCCAGGCGCGCCTCCTTGAGCGAGACGTCGTAGTAGTCGTTCAGGTTGTCGACGCCGATCACCTCGTCGCCGCGCTCCAGCAGGCGCAGGCTCAGCGCGCTGCCGATGAATCCGGCCGAGCCGGTGATGAGCACTTTCATCGTGCTATTCCTTGTCGTCCGGCAGGGTGATGTTCAGCTCGAGGACCTCGCAGTCCCCCTCGCGATCCACGTTCATCTGCACCGCGTCGTCGTCGACCTGCACATACTTGCGGATCACCTGGAGCAGTTCCTGCTGCATCGCCGGGAGGTAATCGGGCCCGGAACGCGCCGCGCGCTCGCGCGCCACGATGATCTGCAGGCGTTCCTTGGCGACACTCGCGCTCTTCTGCCGCGGCTGGCGGAAGTAATCGAAGATCCCCATGATCACCCCTTGAACAGGCGCCCGAAGAAGCCCTTCTTCGGTACGTCGACAAAGCGCAGCGGACGTTCCTCGCCCAGGAACCGATCCACGGCGTCCTGGTAGGCCTGCCCGGCATCGGATTCCTCGTCCAGCACCACCGGCTGCCCGGCGTTGGAGGCATTCAGCACCGCCTGGGATTCCGGGATCACGCCGAGCAGTTCGATCGCGAGGATCTCGCCGACGTCCTCGATGCTCAGCATCTCGCCGCGCTCGGCACGCTCGGCCGAATAGCGCGTCAGCAGCAGCTTGCCCTCGATCGGTTCGCCGCCCTGCTCCACCCGGCGCGTCTTGCTCGCCAGGATCCCCAGGATGCGGTCGGAGTCGCGCACCGAGGAGACCTCGGGGTTGGTCACCACGATCGCCTCGTCGGCGAAGTACGCAGCCATCAGGGCGCCACGCTCGATGCCGGCCGGGCTGTCACAGACGATGTACTCGAAATCCTCGGACAATTCGTTCAGCACCCGCTCCACGCCGTCCTGGGTCAGGGCGTCCTTGTCGCGGGTCTGGGAGGCCGGGAGGATGTACAGGTTTTCCACCCGCTTGTCGCGAATGAGGGCCTGCTTCAGGTTGGCGTCGCCGTTGATCACGTTGACGAAGTCGTACACCACGCGCCGCTCGCACCCCATGATCAGGTCGAGGTTGCGCAGACCCACGTCAAAGTCGATCACGGCGGTCTTGTGGCCGCGCAGGGCCAGGCCGGTGGCAATCGCGGCCGAGGTGGTGGTCTTGCCCACCCCGCCCTTGCCCGAGGTAATCACTACGATACGTGCCATGTTGGCTGCAGCTCCTTGTCGTCTTGCCGGTACCCGGCGGTGCCGGGGACAGGCGGACGGGTTCCTGTCATGTCGTGGCCGGCCGCCCTTCGGGCCGCCGTTCAGATCTCCGCGATCTTGAGGCTTTCGCCGTCCAGTGTCACCAGCCGATTCTCGCCACGCTCGGCTTCCGTGATGTCCTCGGCGATCCGGTAATGCCCGGCGATGGACAGCAGCTCGGCATCCAGACGCCGGCAGAAGATACGCGCCGTCACCAGGCCACGCACCCCGGCCAGCGCACGCCCTCTTAACGGCCCCAGCACATGGATGTGCCCGTCGGCCAGCAACTCGGCCCCCGGCGAAACCGCGCCGGTGACGATCAGGTCGCCACCACGGGCATAGATCTGCTGCCCGGAGCGCACCGGCTGATCGACGATACGGGTCGCGCTGTGGACGGCCGCGACCTCGGCCGGCGCGCTCTTCTCCTGCGCCTCGGCGGCCCGCTCGGGCGCCGGGGTCTCGTCCTCCAACGACACCTCGCCGGTGGGCGCACCGCCGCGCCCGCCCAGCTGCAGTACCGGCAGCACATCGAACAGTTCGGCATAGCTCTGCAGCCGCTCGGCGGCCTCGCCCGCCTGCAGCCCGATCAGCTTGAAGCCCTCGGCGCGCACGCGCTCGATCGTCGCCTGCAGATCCGACTCGGGGCTCTCGGCCACCGCCTCCAGATCGAGCACGATCGGCATGTCGCGCATCAGCTCCGGGGCCTGCTCGCGCCGCGCCGCCAGCACCTCGCCCAGGGTCTTTGGATCGGTCTGGTACACGCGCAGCACGGAGACCAGCATCATGCGCCCTTTCAGTTCAATGGCCTGGACGGAACTCGGGGTCGCACTCATCGGATCGATCGACTCGCTCGCGGTTGGCTGCATCAATGAAGGCTGCGCCCGGCGGCGAAACCACCCGGCGGGACGTGCGCTTTATAGCGCGGAGGGGGAAAGCACGGCAAGGGATCCGGGCCGGTTGCCACCCGCGGTTCAGGGGCGTGGCGGGCCCGGGATCAGCGTGTTGGTGCGCCGCACGTAGTCCGCGTACCCGGGGCGCGATTCGTGCAGGCGTCGTTCCAGCAACGTGACGCCGGACACACGCAGGATCAGCAGGATCATGAGCACCGCCGACGGGACGGCCCACCAGCCCCCGGCGGCCAGGGCCAGCATGCCGAACCCGACCCAGACCACGATCTCGCCGAAGTAGTTGGGATGGCGGCTGTAGCGCCAAAGCCCGCGATCCATTACCTGCCCGCGGTTACCCGGGTCGCGGCGGAAGCGCGCCATCTGGGCGTCGGCCACCGCCTCGAACCACAACCCGACGGCCCAGGCCAGAAGCCCGGCGACAGCCAGCGGCCACCACAGGCCATCCGCCTGTATCACCGCCAGCATCGGCAGGCCGATCACGGCCACCAGCCCCCCCTGCAGCCAGAAGATGGTCACCAGGCTGCGGGCGGCGAAGGCCGTTTCGCTGCGACCGGCGCGCATGTCGGTGTAGCGCCCGTCCTCGCCATGGCCCCAGTTGCGCCAGGTAATGAAGGCGGACAGGCGCACACCCCACAACAGCACCGGGACCACGATCCACAGCCCCTGCGGCGGCCAGCCGGACAGCCCCCACCACACCAGCGTGACCAGCACGAAGCCCAGCCCCCAGTAACGATCCACCAGGCTGGCGTCGCGGCGGGCGACACTCGCCGCCCAGACCCCCGTCATCAGGAGCAGCGCCGCGGCCAGCCCGGCGAGGAACAGCATCCAGCCCGCCACGGCTCAGGCCTCGGGTCGCGTGAACAGGACGTGCGACACGAACCACTCGTTGCCGCCGCGATAATCGAACAATTCGGCACAGGCCATGTAGAACATGCGCCAGCGCTGGAACCACAGCGCCGCGTCCTGCTTCCCGTAGGTCTGCTCGAACAGCGGCATCAGCTCGTTCCGCGCGGCATCCTGACGGCTCAGCCAGGCGTTCAGGGTGCGCGCGTAGTGCTGGCCGTTCACCCGCCACTGGCGGACCACCCGCAGGTCGTCCTGGAAGTGCCGCGCCAGGTCGTCCGCCGGCATCAGCCCGTCACGGAAGAAGTATTGCCCCATCCAGTCGTGGGCGCCCTCGCTCTCGAAGAAGTAGGCAAACTCGCGATGGGCGAATACATGCATGAAGAACTGTCCGCCCGGTCGCAGCCAGGTCGAAATGCGCCGCAGCAGCTCCGGCCAGTTGCGCATGTGCTCGAACATCTCCACCGAGACCACCCGGTCGAACCCCGTCTGCTCCGGGGCAAAGTCATTCATGTCGGCGGTCACGATCGTCAGGTTGTCCAGTCCGCGCGCATCCCGGCGCGCCTCGATGGAGGCCCGCTGGGTCGCGGAATTGGACACCGACACAATGCGGGACTGCGGATACTGCTCCGCCATCCACAGGGACAGCGACCCCCAGCCACAACCCAGCTCCAGCACCTGCTGCCCGTTCTCCAGACCGGCCCGCTCGCAGGTCAGTTGCAGCATGCCCGCCTCGGCCGCACGCAGGTCATTCACACCGTCGGGCCACCAGGCACAGGAATATTTCAGCCACGGCCCCAGACAGCGCTCGAAATACTCGGTGGGCACCTCGTAGTGCTGCTCGTTCGCCACCTCGGTCGACAACGCCACGGGCGCCTTGCGCATCGCCTCGATCAGCGCATAGCGCCGTTCCATCGCCTCCTCGGCCGGCGCACCGCTTTCGCGCAAGCGTTCGGCCAGCAGGCGACGAATGCCCGCGCGCACAAACGTATCCGGCAGTCGTCCCTGCTCCGCCCACTCGATCATCTGCTGCATGAATGAAGGTCCCCCGCGTCGATGCAAGGTTGACCCGGGTATCCGCGGGCGGTTCCCCGCCCGACGCGCACCAAGGCGGCATGGACGGTCACACCCGCGGCCGCAGGGGTGCTAGATTGTGGCCTGGACCAGATACATAGCGATCATGGCGCAACGTCACCGGATTCCGGCCCGAACCCTGCATCGCGTCTGGGGCCCCTTCTCCAAGGGCGTCCAGACGCGCCTCGAGACCTTTCTGGGCGAACTCGACGACCGCCTGATGGAGGCCTCCGAGCGCGCGATCGACTCCCAGCGCGCGGCCCAGAACCTCGCCCTGTCGCGCCAGATCCGCATGGCCAGCGCCGCCATCCTCCAGCATTTTCGTGACCGACTTCACAGTGCAGTCACACCCGAGGACGCCGACGACACCGAGGCGGCAGGCGAGCACGAACTGAGCCTGATGGACGCCGCCGATACCGAGCGCGAGGTGGCCCTGCGCAAGCTGGTCACGGGCGCGCGCTCGGCGATGGCGGCGGAGATCGATGCCCTGGAGACCGTCACGCGGGACTACCACCTGGCGGCCGCGCCCGAGGACGCCCCGTGGCACCCGCATGCCCTGGGCGAGGCCTTCCTGGAAGCGCTCGAGGCCGTGCCCCTGCCGCCGGAAGACTGCCTGCTCCTGCTGCACTGGTTCGACCGCGACGTGATCCGGGAACTGCAGCCGGAAATGCAGGCGCTGCTGCAGGCCTTCCGCGATGCGGGCTTCACGGTGCCCGAGGTACGGACCGGCGCACGCGCCCACCCGGGCGCGGCCACGGCGACGGGTCCCGTGCCGCAGGGGGCTCCCGGCGGTGGTGGACCACCACCCGCAGGCGCGGCCGCGGCCGCGCCCGCCACCGGCGCCGCGGGCAACTGGGGGCAATTCGGCTACCAGGTCCCGGTTGCCGGCCAGGTCGTCGCGGCCGCCGGGGGGGCGCCAGCGGCCGGGGCCGGTTACGGCTCGCCGGCGGAGGCGGTCACCACCGTGCTGAACAGTGCCTCGCCCAGCACCCTGGAACCCTTCGTGATGGACCTGCTTCAGGGGCTGTTCGACATGATCCTGAAGCGCGACGACCTCAATCCCGCGTTGCGCGAGCCGCTGTCGGATCTCCAGCTCCCGCTGGTACGGATCGCCATGCGCGAGACGCACTTCTTCCGCGACCGCGGCCACCCCGCGCGGCAAATGACCGGGCTGCTGCTGAACATCGCCCTGCGCATCGATCCCGACCTGCCGCTGGACGAGGCTCGCCAGCTGCCGCTTAGCCGTCTGGTCTTCGAGAATGTGGAACGCGTGCGCAACGGGGGCCTTGGCGACAGCGATGCCTACGACCAGGCGCTCGCGCGACTGCGGGACGACCTCGCCGAGGTCGAGGAGCAGATCGCCCACCAGGCGGCCAGCGAACAGGCCGAGGCGCAGAAGGAAGAGCGCACGCTGGAGATCACCTACAGCGTCGAATCCACGGTCGAGCGCACCGTGATCTCCATGGGGCAGGACATCCCGGACGAGGCCCGCGAGCAGCTAATGGATGCCTGGGTCCCGCTGATGACCGCGCAAAAGACCGCGGAGGCGGATGCCGGGGATGAGAGTGAGAGCACCGGCCCCGAAGCCGCGGGAGACAAGGACTCCGACAACGACGGCATGGCCCTGCTGCACGAACTGCTGGCCCTGATGCAGGCGGAACCGGACTTCCAGGCCTCGGCTCCCCTCCTGGCCCGCATCCGTGCCTTCCTCGACCGGGCGCCGCTGTCGAAGGAAGAACGGGCCCGCATCAAGCAGGACCTGGTCAGTGCCCACCTGGTGGCCGCCGGAAAACGCCGCTCCACGCCCGCCGAGCCGACCAAGCCCGACACCAGTCCCGCGACCGGGTCGTCCGACGAAACGGCGGCCGCAGACGAGCGCATGGAACAGGCCCGGAAACGGGCCGGCAACCGGTCGAGCTCGGTGTTCGGCACCTCGCCGCGTCATGCCGACGACGACCCGTCCCTGATGCGGGATCACGCCGACGAGCACGTCGAATACGCCGACAACCTGGTTTCCGGCACCTGGATCCAGTTCACCTCGCCTGCGGGCACCAAGGTCACCCGGATGAAGCTGGTCTGGCGCGGCAGTCACGCCGGACGCCTGCTGTTCACCGATGCCGCCGGCCGCGCCAAGCGCCAGCACAGCATTCAGGGACTGGCCCACGAATTCCGCAGCGGACGCGCCCA
The DNA here is from genome assembly GCF_000381105.1 of Thioalkalivibrio sp. ALE12. Taxonomy (NCBI): domain Bacteria; kingdom Pseudomonadati; phylum Pseudomonadota; class Gammaproteobacteria; order Chromatiales; family Ectothiorhodospiraceae; genus Thioalkalivibrio; species Thioalkalivibrio sp. ALE12. The sequence continues at coordinate 303,534 of NZ_KB905907.1, forward strand.
GATCATCCCCGAGGAATCCCTGTTCGACCACCTGATGGACCAGCGCCTCGGTCAGACCGCCTGAGGCCCGCCCCTCCGGGGAATCCGTCGCCGGGCCGGACCTTTTTCACGCCCCCGTGGTCCATTTCCCGACGCCACCCGGGAAGACGACGATGACACGCTCACTGGCGGCCCTTTGCGCGGGCCTGGTACTGGGGATCCTGATGACCGGATGCAGCACCCCGCAGAAGATGCCCACCGTGGATCACGTGGATCTCGACCGCTACATGGGCGACTGGTACGTGATCGCCAACATCCCGACCTTCCTCGAGCGCGACGCCTATAACGCCCTGGAGCAGTACGCCCTCAACGAGGACGGCACCATTGCCACCACCTTCTCGTTCAACAAGGGCGGCTTCGACGGCCCGCGCCGCGAATACAACCCCACCGGCTTCGTGAAGAGCGAGGACAACGCCGAATGGGGCATGCGCTTTCTGTGGCCATTCAAGGCCGAGTTCCTGATCGTCTACCTCGACGAGGATTACAGCCAGACCGTAATCGGCCGCAGCAAGCGCGACTACGTCTGGATCATGGCACGCGAACCGGAGATGGCCGAGGAGGACTACCAGGCCATCCTCGCCCGCCTCGACGAACTGGGCTACGACACCGACGAGATCCAGCGCGTACCCCAGCGCTGGGATTGAACGTGCGCTGACGCCGGGCGAGAAACGGGAGATTGCCACGGCGCCTGCGGCGCCTCGCAATGACCGACCGGACGGTTCCCTGTCATCGCACGGCCCGCCGCGTCGATCTCCAAGGGCCCGAAGGCCGAGCACCGGACGCCAAGGGCGGTGGCCGGACCCTACCCGCGACC
>NZ_KB905908.1:0-57045 GCF_000381105.1 Thioalkalivibrio sp. ALE12
GCACGTCCGCGCTCGAGTCGCTTTTGCGTGCGAACAAGGCGCGGTGACTGCCCTGCAGTCATTCTGCACAAGGGAACCGCAACGCCGTTCCCGCGCCCGTTTTTGATCAACAACGGGCGGCCGAGCCCCTGCTTTCAATGGCTTGTGGGGTTGGTGCCCCCTGTTCCCCGATCCTGCGTTGCGCCGCTTGCGGGTAGAACCACTACCCGCTGCACGACGCGCCTTGTCTCGGAAAACAGGGGGCACCAACGCGGACGTGCGATTCAATCAGCGTCTCCTTAATCATGGGGGAGCAACCGCAGATTGCAACGGGTTGGCGTTGGTCCGGACGGGCAGAGCCGGTATGATTCCCGGCGTCATCCGCATGGGCCCCGGCACGCCAACGATGAATTCCTCCCAGGAGCTGCTCGATCACTTGAGCCGCAACAGTTCGCCATACCAGGATCCGCTCACGCGGATTCGCTGGGATGCGCTGTCGCCGAAGGACTTCTGGATCCCGGAAGAGGCCGTCTCGCTATTTGGTACGCCGGAATACTCGGCGTTGTCCGCCGAGCAGAAACGCCGCCTGTCGCAGTACGAGTTCCTCTACTTCATCAGCGGGGCACTGTGGCTGGAGGGCCTGTTCATGGAGCGCATCTCGCGCATCTCCATGCACTCGACCGGCCGGCTGGACCGGCTGAACTACCGCCTGCACGAGCTGCGCGAAGAGGCCGGGCACAGCCTGATGTTCATCGAGTTCATGCGGCGCAGCGGCCTGGAGCTGCCGGAGAAGCGCTTCCCGAAGCCACGTCTCGCCACGCTGGTCGGACGCTTCGCCCCGTTCGAGTCCTCGATCTTCTGGATCGCGGTGATGATCGGCGAGGAAGTGCCGGATCGGATGAACCGGCTGATCCACCAGCGCCGCGACCAGATAAGCCCCACGGTGCATGACGTCGTCACCACCCACATGATCGACGAGGCCCGCCACATGGCGCATGCCCGCGACACGCTGGAAAGCTACCTGGACTCCCTGCCCGCCTGGCAGAAGACCACCTACCGGCCGCTGATGCGCCGGGTATTCCGTCAGTTCGTGCACGCCTTCTACTACCCGACGGCGGATATCTACCAGCTCGCGGGCCTGCCCGCGGGTCCGGACTACCGCCGACTGGCACGCGACAATCCGCGCCGGGCCGCCTTCATCGACACCTGTGTCGACCCCGCGCTGCAGATCCTGCGCGCTCAGGGGCTGGTCCTGAACTGGCGATAGGGAAACATTCCGGCCAGGACCAGCACCCGGACCCGGCGCCGCCGCGTCCCGCGCGGCCACGCCGCTTGATTGGGTATCATCCAGTCCATGGCCCCGCACCTTCAGCTCCGACCTCCAAGCACGACCTGGCGTCAGATCGAGCTCGGCATCTTCATCGTGCTGCTGGTGATGATTGGTCTGCGGGTCTGGTTCCAGCCACCCTCTGCACTGGAGCAGCTCACCTTTCGCGAGGAGTTGCAGGTCGTTCTGGTGGACACTCCACTTGGCCGTTCGGAACTGACCATGGCCAACGGCCACGACCAACTGGACCTCGACTTGCTGCACGGCTTTGCGCGGGAGCTAGGCACGCGCATCCGGGTCACCCGCGTGGACACAGCGGCCGAGGCCCACCAGCGTCTGCGCGAACAGCGCGTGGATCTTGCCGCCGGCTTGCTGGTCGATCCCGGCGATCCCGCGGTCAAACCGGGCCCGGAGATCCTCGCGATCCAGCAGCTCCTCGCCTTCTGGCGCGGCAACGAAGCGAACGCGGCCCTGTCCGCCCTCGACGATCTGCCTGCCGGAACCCGTCTGGGGTTCACCGCGCAATCCCCCTTGCCGGAACGCCTGCGGGACCACCTGGCCCAAGTCGAGGCCTCAAGACAACGGAGCTCGACCCTGGCGGAGGGCCCCGAATCCGCCGATCCGGAAGAGAACCCCTTGGAAACGCTGAGCGACGAGCCACCTGACCCAGCGATCGACCTGGTACCGCTGGGCACCGCCGAGGCGCTGCGCCAGGCCCTGGCCGCAGGCGAGATCGACTATGCCCTGATGAACTCGCTGGAGTTCGGGCGGCTGCGGCGCCTGCATCCGGAGCTGCGCACCGCGTACGAGTTCGAGCGCGGTGCGACCGTCACCTGGCTGTTCCCGTCCGGGTTCGACCACAGCCTGATCGAAGCGGCGGAACGCTATATCGAGCGCCTGCGCGAGAGCCGCGAACTGGAGCTGATGACCGACCGTTACCTGGGCCACCTGGAGACCCACGACCTGGTGGACGCCCTGACCTTCGCCCGCCGAGTGGAGGACCGCCTGGATCGCTTTCGCGACCTGTTCGAGAGCGCCGGCGAGCAATACGGCCTGGATTGGCGCTTCATCGCGGCGGTGGCCTATCAGGAGTCACACTGGAATGCCAACGCCGTGTCGCCCACCGGCGTGCGCGGGCTGATGATGCTGACCCAGAACACCGCTGCGGGTCTCGGCATCGACGACCGCACCGATCCCGCATCGAGCGTGGACGGTGGCACGCGATACCTGCTGGATCTGCGCGAACGACTCCCGGAGCGAATCCCGGAACCGGACCGCACCTGGATGACCCTGGCGGCCTACAACGTCGGCCTCGGTCACCTGCACGACGCCCGTCGCCTGGCGGATGCGCATGGCGACGATCCGGATCGCTGGCTGGACGTGATGCAGTGGCTCCCGCGCCTGGCCGACCCCGAATGGTACGAGCGCACCCGCTATGGCTACGCCCGTGGCTGGGAGCCGGTCGTCTACGTGCAGAACATCCGCAGCTACTACGACAAGCTGATCCAGCGCTTCCCCGAAAGCGGCGACCACAGACCGCCGCCCCCCGAGCCGTATCGCCGGGTCCCGGTGTCGCTCTAGGTGTGGAGTCTCACAAGGATGTCCACGGGACGACCGGACTGCATTCAGCACCGGCGGATCAATATCGAGCCCTCGTGCGTCTCTCCCCGAACACCCTCCGGAAAGGCCTGCATGACCCGTTCTCTCGCCGTTGTTCTGCTCACTCTGGTAGCGCTTCTGGGGACGCCGCTTATCGCCCTGGCACAGGATGCCGGGGATCCAACCGGCGCTGCGAACGCAGCCGCCATCATCGAGGCCGGCGGCGCCGAAGTCCCGGTGGAGCGCTATCGCGCCGACGGCGACGCCGTGCTGCTGTGGTTCCCGTCCGAGCACGGGTTGCGCGACGGCCACCGCACCCAGGCCCTGGCCCTGCAGGCCATCGGCATCGAGGTCTGGCTGGTGGACCCCTTCAGCGGCCACTTCCTGCCGGAGGCGGCCTCCAGCTTCGATGACATGCCCACCACGACGGTCGCGGACCTGATCGAGTCGGCTCACGCCGATACCGGTCGCGCCGTCTTCGCGTTCGGCCACGACCGCGCCCTGCCCTGGCTGCTCACCGGGCTTTACCAGTGGCAGCTCGCCCACCCGGATGCGGACCACATGGCCGGCCTGCTGATGGCCAGCCCCTACCTGCACACCGGCGTGGACACCGAAGGTGCCGAGCTGCAGGCCATCGTCGGGCTGACCAACCTCCCCGTGTACATCCTGCAACCGGCGCAATCCCCACAGCGCCAGCAACTCGGCCGCATCCGCGCGGGTCTCACGGAGGGCGGTAGTGCCGTGGGGGCCCGCCTGCTTCCCGGCATCCGCGACCGGTTCTTCTTCCGCCCGGATGCCACGGCCGGCGAGCAACTGGCGAGCGAGCACTTCCATCGCGAGATCGCCTTCGGCATGGAGATGCTGTCGCGCCTGCCCCGCCAGCGGACGCCGGCCGTGGCCGATGCGGACACCGACCTGGCCGTGCGCACCCCCACCGGCGGCGACGCGCAACTGAATACCCTGGACGAGCCCGTGGCCGCCCCGCCGCTGGAACGGCCCGACCTTGCCGGCGACACCCGTCGTCTGGAGGACTATCGCGGCGAGGTCGTGCTGGTGAACTTCTGGGCAAGCTGGTGCCCGCCCTGCGTGCACGAGATGCCATCCATGCAGTTGCTGGAGGATGAACTGCGCGCGGAAGGCTTTCGCATCCTCGCGGTGAATCTCGGCGAGGACGAGGCCACCATCCGCCGCTTCATCGAGGACGAAGTGCAAACGGACTTCACCATCCTCCTCGACCCGGACCAGGCCTCCCTGAACGACTGGCGCGCGATGGCCTACCCCACCAGCTACGTCATCGACCGCGAGGGCCAGCTGCGCTACTACCTGTTCGGCGCGATCGAATGGACCGAACCCGGCGTCATCGACCAGATCCGCGAACTCCTCGACGAACAGGCGCAAGGGTAACGCCGCCGCCCGAAATACCCGCCAGGCGTGGGCCCTTGCGCGTGCTCGGCAATATTCGGGACTACGCTTGAGGAATGGCGGATGCCGAGGAGAATCCGATGAAAAAGCCCGAGCCCGCATCGCCCCTTGTACGCGGCCTGCTCGCGAGCCTGGCACTGCTGGTGGCCTCGCCCACCTTCGCGGAGGTGGAGGTGGGCATCACCACGGACATGGCCGAGTTCGAGGTACGCCACGGTGACGAACGTGTGATGGTGACCCGCGACCAGGACACCTTCGCGACCATCGATCTCGACTATGCGCAGATTGCACGCCCCTGTCCGCCCTTCTGCATCCAGCCGATGAGCCTGGGTCGTGGGGTCGAGACGCTGGGTGAACTGGAGTTCATCGATTACCTGCGCCAGACCACCGAGCGCGACGACCTGCTGATCATCGATTCACGCACCCCGCGCGAATATCGCCGCGGCACCATCCCCGGTGCCATCAACATCCCCTGGGATCGCCTGCACTTCGCCTCCGGGGCCGACCCGGACGACGTACGCAATGTGCTGAGCGACCGGTTCGACGTGGTCTTCGACGGGGACTTCTACGACTTCAGCCACGCGAAGACCCTGGTGCTGTTCTGCAACGGCCCCTGGTGCGGGCAGTCCCCCACCAACATCCGCACGCTGACCAACCTCGGCTACCCGGCCGAACGCATCAAGTGGTACCGCGGCGGCATGCAAATGTGGCACGCCTTCGGCCTGACCACGGTGGAAGGCTCCACCGACGAATAACGCACGACCGTCCGGCCGGCTATTCGGGCTCGGTCATGAGGGTACGGACGCGGTTGATGACGTCGGGGTCGTCCCATTCGATGGCGCTGTTGACGGAATAGCGCACGCGGCCGTCGCGGCCAAGGATGAAGGAGCTGGGGAAGGCGAATACACGCCAGTCGGCGGCAACCCGGCCGTCGAAATCCATCAGCACCGGGAAATCCACCTGCACCTCGTCCATGAAGGCGGAGATGTGCTCGGCGCTCTCCTGATAGTTAACCGAGACGATGGCGAAACCCTTGCCCAGGATCTCGGCCATGCGGTTCATCGACGGGATCTCCTGGACGCAGGGCGGGCACCAGCTGGCCCAGAAGTTCAGCAGGACCACCTGGTCCGCGTAGTCGGACAGCGACTGCTCATCGCCCAGGTGATCGGTCAGGGTGAAGTCCGCGACCGGCGGTGGGTGATCGCGCGCTACCAGCCCCCGACCGGCCTCGACCTCGTGCGCGAGTTCCGGCATAGGCGCCGCCGCCAGCGGGCTCGGGACACTCGCCAGCAGCCGGCCCGCCTGCAGCAACTGCGCGGGCAGACGGGCCGCCATGGCCACTTCCTCCGGTTCGGGGTCGGAACGGCGCAGGTAGTAGAAGTCGCGCACCCCCGGGATCATCCGCACGAATACCGCGCTGCCACCCCGGCGCAGGTCGGTCAGGATCTCGTCCAGGTGCCAGCGGTAGACGCCCTGGGTCGGCTGCAGCAGAAACACCGGAAGGCTGGTGGCCCGCACGACATCCACAAACTCCGCGGGCGCCCCGGCGACTGGCGTGTCCACCATCAGATTGGGGAAGGCCAGGGCCGCACCCAGCACGTAGGCCGCCTCGGGCCCGTCTTCCTGCCACTGGCGCAGGCCGCGCAGCGCGGTGATGGCCGGCCGACCGGAGGCCACCAGCATGACCTCCTTGCCCGTCTCTTCATGCGCGGCGCGCAGCAACGCGGCCACGCTGACACCATCCAGGCTGCGCATGCTCTCGTTGGTGCGGGGGAGGAAATGGGCATCCAGCAGGTCCACCTGCCAGACCTCGATGCCCAGGGCCGCCAGCTCGCGGCCGAACTCGGCATGGTTGGCGTGTGCGCCCGCCTGCGGCAGCAGCCAGAGGTAGAGGCGCTCACCCTCGGCCGGGTAGACGGTCACGTCCAGCTCCACGCCGGCGGGATCCGTCACGGTCATCGAACGCGGCTCCGCGACGTCGGCCAGCACCGGCGCAGCCAGAATCAGGCACAGCAGCAGGCCAAGACGTGGCAGAACGCTCATCGACACGGGACGCACGGATCAGGGAGACGGAAGGCGACTATAGCGCCCTGTCGGGCGGGCGGAAACATCGCCGGCCCATCCAGCAAACGGGATCAGCGCGGGTGAATGTGCCGGCAGGTACGCAGGCGGCGGGTCTTCTCCACCATCCGCCACAGGGAACGGCTGTTGTTGTAGCGCGAGACATGCTGCAGCGGGACCCACAGGATGTCGTGCGACTCGTGGCTGCCGGGCACCGGCAGGCGGTCATCGATCTCCAGCAGGAAGCGCACGTCGATGTGCTCGTGCATCGGGAAATGCGGGCTGGCGGGGATGGTGTGGATATCCAGGTCGAAGATGTCTTCCTCGACGAGCCGGATATGCTCGGGGGGCAGGCCGGTTTCCTCGTGTGTCTCGCGCAGCGCCACCTGCAGGATATCCGCCTGACCGTCGGCATGCCCGCCCGGCTGGAACCAGCGATGGTGCTTGCCGTGCAGCAGCAACAGGGCCTGCTCGCGATCCGGGCTGACCACCCAGGCCGAGCCGGTCACGTGGGCCGGCGTCAGGTCGCAATTGAAGCAGTCCGGGTGGTCGTTGACGAAATCCAGCGCGCGGCGGACGAAGCCGGCCTCCTCGATGAAGGTCGTCTGGTGACGGGCCAGCAGGTCCAGCAGCTGCGCGCGATGCATCTCAGGTCCCGGCGGGGTTGTGCAGCGCGTGGATCGCCGCACGCGCCGCCTCGTCCACGTCGCCCTCGCGGCCGGCCAGGGTCAGACGCCCGAAGGCGCCCACCGCGCGCACATCGATCAGCGACACATTGGCCGCCTTCAACGCCTGATTCGCGGCATAGATGATGTAGCCGGCCGGCTCCGCCTCGAGGATGAACATGCTCTGGTCCGGCAGGATCATGTTCCCGCGGCGGTTCTGGCGGTTGATCAGCACGGTGTGATCCGGGGTCATCCCGCGGATGGTCTCCTGCCACGGGATGCGGCAGGGCTGACGATCCTCCTGGCTGGCGCCCAGGCGCGAGAGCAGCACGCGACCGGCCTCCTGCACCTCGCTCTGGTCGCGGTGGTGGATCACCATGGAACCGAACTCGCGCTCCACGACCTGCTGCGCGAGGTGCACGTTGGTCGCCTTCAGCGCCACGTCGGTCAGACGGTGCACCGCCATCCCCGGCGAAACCTCCACCCACAGGCAGGAGTCCCCCGGTACGGGCAGAAAGCCCTGGGAGACCGTAGCCATGTATTCCGCCAGCTGCGGCTGGAGGGAATCCATGTAGACGTAGGTACGCAGCTGGATCATCGATTCGCTCTGGGCCGGGGCCTGGGCCCCATGGGTCCCGCGCGTCGCGGCCCGAACCCGCGCGGGGCGTCCGCGCACAGGTTACGCAAGCCGCCTGCTACCGCCGGCCTGAGTGAGTACACGGGAGAATTGAGGGGCGTATTGTGAACGCAGCGGGCCTCAAGCTCAATCTCCGGGCCGCATCGGCGCCCCTGCAACGCGCGGACACAAGCCCCGTATGGCCTCGTATAATGCAACGCCAGCCCAGCCGCCACAGGGATTGTCATGACAAAGCAGGACGCGGAACACCTCCTGGCCCACGTGGAAGATGCCGACCTCGATCTGGCCGAGACCCTGCGCGAACTCGTCGACTGGCTGCGCCCGGAAGATCCCCGCAATGTGGCCCCGGTTATCGGCCGGATCGAACAACTGACCCTGGCGCTCGCGGACCACCCGGGCCTGCAGGAACGGCTGCGTCAGCGACTGGAGGACGGGCTGGAGGACGCCCGGCACCTGACGCTGTACACCGGGATCGGCCTGTTCTCGCGCAAGGGATTCTTTCGTGAGGCGGCCGAATTGATCTACGAGCGCATCAACCCGCGCCCGATGGATCGCCAGGATCTGAAAGATGTGCTGTTTCACGTCTTTCACCAGACCGACGATGCCGTATGGGTCGCCGCCCTTCCGGACGATGCCTGGTGGCGCCTGCTGGAGGCACTGGGCTGCCTGTCCGGCGAGCATCCCGGGGTCCTGCACCGGGCCCGCGAGGAGATCCTCTACGCCCTGGAGATGCTGTCCATCTGGGTGGCGGCCGAGGAACTGGAACCGGAACTCCTGCGCCTGGACCCGTCGATCGCGGAGCGCAACTCGGCGTTTGTGGCCCAGGAGCGCGAGATCTCCGCCTACGTGCGCGACTATCGTGCCGCACTGGAGGATCCCAACCGCGAACGCATGGACGACCGCCACGCCCGCGTGCTGCTGGAGCAGTGCGGCGAGCAGATCGCGCGCCTGCGCCAGCTGGCCATCACCCACGGCAACAGCCTGTCCCTGACCCACCTGCTGGAACGCCTGGACCAGACCCTCCGGCGCATCCACAAGCTGCTCGACCTGCTGGAACCCGATGCGGAGCGCGATACCCGCGCCGCCTCGGTCGGCGTGTTCCGCGAACTCATCACCATCAGCGCCCGCCAGCACGGGGTGCGCGCGCTGTGGCAGGACAACATCAAGCTGGTCTCGCGCAGCATTACCCAGCATGTCAGCGACACCGGCGAGCACTACATCACCCAGTCGCGCGGCGAATACTTCCAGATGCTGCGCTCCGGGGCCGGCGCCGGGCTGATTATCGCGGTTATGGCGCTGATCAAGATCCAGATCGGGGCCCTGGATCTGTCCCAGGCGGCCTACACACTGTGGACCAGCCTGAACTACGGGCTCGGTTTCGTGCTGATCCACATCCTGCACTTCACCGTCGCCACCAAACAGCCGGCGATGACCGCCGCGCGCCTGGCCGCCGCCATCGAGGAGAGCGAACGGGGGACGGCCGACCCGCGCAAGATGGCGGACCTCCTGATGCGGGTGGGACGCTCGCAGTTTGCCGCGGTGCTGGGCAACGTGGGCATCGCCCTGCCCACCGCGATCCTGATCGGGCTGTTTTCCGCCCGCCTGTTCGAGGCCCCGATCCTGTCCGGCCAGGAGGCCGACTACCTGATGGACGGCCTGCGCCCGGTCATGGGGCTGGCGCTGTTCTTCGCCGCGATCGCCGGGGTCTGGCTGTTCGTCTCCGGCCTGATCGCCGGCTTCTTCGACAACCGCTGCGCCTATCTCGACCTGCCCGGCCGGCTGCGGGAACACCCTTGGCTGCGCCGCCTGCTGCCCACCGGCGCCCGCCACCGCCTGGCTGACTGGATCGGCTACAACTACGGGGCCCTGATCGGGAACTTCCTGTTCGGCGTCCTGCTCGGGGTCACCGGATATGTCGGCTACCTGCTGAGCCTGCCGCTGGATATCCAGCACGTGGCCTTCGCCTCGGCCAATCTCGGCTATATCACCGCCAGCGAGACACCCGGGCTGGGGATATTCACACTGTTCCTGGTCTTCGTGCTGCTGATCGGGGCCGTCAACCTGTGGGTCAGTTTCGGCCTCGCGCTGTACGTCGCGCTGCGCGCCCGGGGCGTGCGCATGGGGGCCTTCGGCCGCGTCTTCCGCGCCTACGGCCATCATCTGCGCGAACGCCCGCGGGAATTCCTGTTCCCCCCGCGTGCCGTTGACGCCGCCGACGACAACGACAAAGGCGATGCTCGGTAGCCACGCCCGGGGTCTCCTGCTGCTGCCGCTGACCATCCTGTGGCTGGCCGGCTGTGCCGGAGCGGTGCCCAACCCGTCCGGTGGCGAGTCCCGCGTACCAATCCTCGCCCCCGAGGTCATCCACACCGCAGATGGTGATCGACTGCCGCTGCATCGCTGGGGTCCGGAGACCCCGGATCAGGTGGTGCTGGCCCTGCACGGATTCAACGACCACGGCGGCAGCATGCAGGCCCTGGGCGAGGCCCTCGCCGAGCATGCCATCGCAGTCTACGCCTACGACCAGCGCGGCTTCGGCGGCACGCGCAATGCCGGCTACTGGTCCGGTCATCGGATCATGGCCGAGGACGCCCGCACCGCGCTGCGGCTGCTGCAGGCGCGTTATCCCGATCGCACGCCCTACCTGGTCGGCAAGAGCATGGGCGGCGCGGTCGCCCTGCTGGCCGCGTCGGAGGCGCCCGATGCCGGGGACGGGACACCCCTTGTAGCCGGCACGGTGCTGATCGCCCCGGCCGTCTGGAGCCGGGGCGACATGCCCTGGTATCAGCGCTTCGGCCTGTGGCTGGGAGCGCGCCTGGCGCCCGGCTGGCGCCTGGACGGCGAGATGGCGGCGGAACTGGATATCCGTCCCACCGACGACCCCGCCGTGCTGCAACAGATGCGCGACGACCCGCTCGTGCTGCGCGACGCGCGCATCGATGCCCTCGACGGCCTGACCACCCTGATGACCCGCGCGCTGGAGACCGGTCCCGACCTGCCCGCGCCCAGCCTGACCCTCTACGGGGCGCGCGACGACCTCGTGCCACCGCGCCCCCTGGCGCGCCTGCTGGAGGGGCTTTCCGCGCAGGAGTCCGGTGCCCACCGCGCCGTGCTCTACCCCGAGGGCTACCACATGCTGACCCGCTACACCCGCGCCGGAACCACCTTCGCCGACATCGCCGCCTGGCTGCAGGACCCGCAAGCCCCCCTCCCCTCCGGCCACGAACGCAGCCTCGATGCGCTAACGCAATACCTTCGAGACCTGGACTGACTGGCCGCGCCGGCGCATCAAAGCTACGCTCGATGCAGCAACCTCTGGAGACCGCCCCATGACCCACTCGACCTCCAACCGTCTCGACGACCTGGTGGCCCGCAGTCGGCGCGACCAGGCGGAGCGCGAACGCGGCTATCGCGAGCAGGCCCTGAAGATGTATCCGTGGGTTTGCGGGCGCTGCGGGCGGGAGTTCACCCGCGCCAATCTGCGCGAGCTGACGGTGCACCACCGCGACCACAACCACGACAACAACCCCCCGGACGGCAGCAACTGGGAACTGCTGTGCCTGTACTGCCACGACAACGAGCACCAGCGCTATACCGATGCCACCCCCGGAAGCGGCAAGACGGGCGGAACCACGGCCACGCACAACCCGTTCGCCGGGCTGGCCGGCATGCTCAAGGGGGACAACGATCCACAGGATGACGATTCGGGGGCGTAAACCCCCGCGACCGCTTCACAGCCCGCGCCACCAGAACTGCAATGGCTTGTGGGTTTCCTGCGTCTCGCCAATATCCGGCCAGGGAAACTGGCAGACCAGGCCCTCGGCCCGGGTGTAGCCGCGCCTCCTCCAGAAACCGTCCAGCGGCCGATAGTCCGCCGGGCGCCGCGGGTGATCCTGCGGGCGCACCACCGCACAGAAGGTGGCATGCGCAAACCCCAACCGGCGGGCCGCCGCCTCGCGCTCGTCGAAAAACCGGTGCCCGGCTCCCTGACCACGAAACTCCGGCTCCAGCACTGACTCCGCGAGGTAGTAGTACGCCGCCGGGTCCAGCCCCTGCTCGCGAAACGGGGCCTGGAATTCCGCCTCGGCCGCGGCCAGAGGCAACGCGGTGGAAGCGCCCACCACACGGCCATCTTCCAGCGCCAGCACCAGCGTGCTGTCCGGGCAGTCCGCGTAGTCCTGCAGGTACCGCGCCTCGTACTCCGCACTGCCGTCGTAGAGGTACGGCCACTCGCGGAACACCGCGATACGCAGGCGTGCCACGGCGTCCAGATAGGGCGTTATACCCGCCCCGCCCACGGTCCTGAATTCCATTCGTTTCGGCCTCCTGCGCTCGCGCTCAGACCGCTCCCGGGGTGTCGGCCGGGGCCGGCTGCCCCACACCGCGCAGCAAACGGCCGAGGATATCGGTCCCGCTCAGGATGCGGCGCTGATCATCGGTCCACAGCAGGATGACATCGTCGCCGACCACGGTGTCGCCACTGCTGGCCGGGCGCACCTTGAAATGCGGCACCAGCCCGCCCAGACGTCGGCCCCCATCACGCACCACCAGAGGATGATGGCAGTGATGCTGGGGATCAAAGCGTTCCGGTGCAAACAGGGCCTCGCGGGTAAACTCCGGGACCCGGATCACCGTGCGCGGCTCGCCTTCGGGGTCGGTAATCACTATCCATCCCCGCCCCGGCCGATTGAGCCGAACCAGGAACGGATCATCGGTCCGCGGCGCGATCGCGGGGAAGACCGGGCGCCCGTCCGCGAATTCCATGGCGACCACGCTGTCCGGATCCAGCGCCTGCCCCTCGTGCTGCACCAGGATGTCGTCCAGCTCCAGGAAATTGCGGGCACCGCGGCCCTCGACCCGCGTGATCTCGCTGCCGTGCGCCTGCATATGCAGATCGATCAGATAGTGCAGATCGCGCTCCGGAAAGAACCGGATCTCCTCGCCGCCGAGCCAGCGATCCAGCACCCAGGCCGTGGGGCGCGCCACCGGATACATCAGGAACTGGTAGAACCGCAGCAGCGGATAGAGCGCCCCGGCCACCTTCAGCGCGTGCCGGGAGAAATAGGACTGCGGCAGGATCTCGGCAAAGATCGTGATCACGACCGTGGAGAACAGGAACGCCGCCACGCCCCCCATCACCGAGCCCGACAGCAGCGCCAGGAGCACGTTGACGGCGACATTGCCCCAGAGGATGGTCACCAGTGCAAAGTTCGCATCGCCGCGCAGGGCCAGCAGGCGTTCCGCGCGCGGATCCCCCTTCTGCGCCTGGACCTCCAGTTCCAGCTTGCTGCGCGAGAACAGCCCGAGATTGAGCCCGGACAGGATCGCCGATTGAGAGAGGCAGACGAGGATACCCAGCCAGGTCAGGAGGCTCATGGGGTCTTTACCTTGGCTCGCGCATACATGGCATCAGGGTACCGCGCCGTACGCCGTGCGCGCCCGCACGGAACAGGCCCTGCGCTTTGCGATACCACCCCAAGCCGCTGCAGAGCATCTACACTCGAAGACGGGGCCGGTGCCTGCCGGGCCGGCCCCGCAGCGGTCCCGTCGCCCCGTCCAACGGGTACCCGGGGCCACCGTCTACGCCACAGGAGGATCTGCATGGACACTGTCTGGATCGTTGTCGCCGATGCCGCGCGCGCCCGCATCTTTGCCTGCGAGGGCCGCGCCTGTCAGGGGATGCACGAGAGCGAGACGCTCTCGCACAGCGAGTCCCGCGCCCACAACCAGGATCTCGTCTCGGATCGCCCCGGGCGCAGCTGGAGCAGTGCCAGCGGGGATGCGCGGCACGCCATGCAGGAGAGTACCGATCCCGCCGCCAACGAACGCAACCGTTTTGCCCGCCAAGTCGCCGAGCGGCTCAAGGCCGCCTATCACGAGGGCACCTTCAAGCGACTCGTGATCGTCGCCGCGCCGACTTTCTTGGGCGCCCTGCGCGAGGTACTGGACCCGACCGTCGCCCAGAGCGTTACCGCCGAGGTGGCCAAGAACGTGACCAAGTCCACCGACGCCGCCAGCCTGCGCAAGCACCTGCCGGATTTCCTCTACTGACCGACCCGCCCCGGCCCCGACCCGGGGCCGGCCTTCACCACGCGCGCCACACCCAAGCGACGGGCGCGCGATTGTGTGCATGGATCCGAGTTTTCCTGGCTCAGTGCATCAGGTCATCGGGCTGCAGCGTTCCGAGCAGACGCGGCCCGTCAGTATGCGGCTCGAACACGGCCATCTCGGCCTCGTCGATCTCCACCTCCGCGGCGTGGCGCAGGTTCAGGTCATGGCCCACGATCACAATGTTCTTCCCCGGGGCTTCGGGCGGCGTGTTCAGGTGCCGCCGCAGCCCTTCGATCAGCTCCTCGCGGCGCGCAGCATCCTGAATAATCGGCAGATTGTAGAGTTCGGTCCGGATCTCGTACTCGCCGAACCCGTAGTGCGCGGTCTCCCAGTTACGGCAGAACTCGCTGGTCAGCACCTGCTCGACCGGTATGGCGTGCCGCTCGAAGCCCTTGCCCACCTGCCGCGCCTGTTCCCGCCCGCGGGTGCTCAGGTTGCGCTGCCCTTCGCAGTCCGTCATGTCGGAGAGGTCATAGTCGTCGTGCGACCGATCCGTGGCCGCATGCCGCCAGTAGATCACCAGCCCGCCCGCCTGCAGGCGCTCGATCAGGGCCTTCGGTGCCAGCGGCTCGGCGCCGGCCGGGGCCACCATCGCCAGCATCAGGGCCAGTACTCCACCCACCATCCCGTTCCTCACCACATCACCCCCGATCTTTCCGCCCTCCCCTTTGCGTAGACGCTCCGGCGTCATTCTGCCCGGCCACGCGACCCCGGCCCGCCAGGGCGGGCCGGGGTCGCTTAGTCGAAATCCTCCGGGGTCAGTATGCCGAGCACGCGGGGCGCATCCCCGCCCGGCTCGAACACCGCGATCTCGCCTTCGTCGATGCGCACCCGCGCCGCGCGCTGGAGGTTGATGTTGTGCCCCACGATCACCACGTTGCTGTCGCCATCCTCCGGCGGCGTCACGAGATAGTCCCGCAGGGCCGTCACCAGCGCCTGCTGTCGCTGACGGTCGCGCACCGGCGGCACGTTGAACAGGTCGTCCCGAACCTCCCAGGAGCCCTCGCCGAAGGCGATCCGGGCGCTGTCGATATTGCGGCAGAACGCCGAGCTCAAAATGCGCTCGACCGGGATCGCGTGACGTTCGAAGCCGGCGCCGACCCGGCGCGCCTGCTCGCGTCCGCGGTCGTCCAGATTGCGCTGCAGTTCGCAGCGGCTCATGTCGGTCAGGTCCTGATCGCGGCGGCTGTGATCGGTCGCGGCGTGGCGCCAGTAGATCACCAGCCCGCCCGCCTGCATGCGCTCGATCAGGGCATCGGGCTCGAGCGCATCGGCACTCGCCAACGTGGGCAGGAACAGCAGGGTCAGCAACAGCCACAGGCCGGAACGAAACATCGGCATCTCCTCGCAAGAACACGCATTCAGTAGGCCTGCAGACCACGCGGCGGGGGCACCGGTTCGGTGCATCCGCCGACGGCACTCAACGCGACACTGCGTTGACGCCCCCCGACCCCAGCCCTAGTATGCCGTCACTGCCTTGCCCGGAAACCCGCGCCCCCATGACCTACTGTGTCGCCATCGACCTGGACGACGGCCTCGTCTTCGCCTCCGACTCCCGCACCAATGCGGGCGTGGACCAGGTGAGCACCTACAGCAAGATGCACACCTTCGAGATCGAGGGGCAGCGGGTATTCGTGGTCCTCGCGGCCGGCAACCTGGCCACCACGCAGTCGGTGGTGCAGCAGCTCAAGCGCGACATGGAGGAAGGCGCCGAGGAAAGCCTGGCGACGGTGGAGCGCATGTCGGATGCCGCCGAATACCTCGGCCGGCTCAACCGCGAAGAGGCGGAGAAGCATTCCGAGGCCCTGTCCCGCTCCGGTATCAAGGCCGAGGCCACCCTGATCATCGGCGGCCAGATCGGCGACGATGCCCCGGCGATCTTCATGGTCTACCCGCAGGGCAATTACATCACCACCTCGCAGCAGACGCGCTTTTTGCAGATCGGCGAGAGCAAGTACGGCAAGCCGATCCTGGACCGCATCATCGAACCGGCCACCCCGCTGGGGGATGCCGCGCGCTGCGCGCTGGTCTCCATCGACTCGACCATTCGTTCGAACCTGACTGTGGGGCCCCCGATCGAGGTGATGGTCTACGAGCGCGGCACCCTGACCTTCGACCATTACCTGTGCCTGGAGACCGACGACGCCTACCTGCGCTCGCTCACCCAGGCCTGGGACACCAACATCAAGAAGGCCTTCACCGACCTGCCGCGCTTCGACTGGGAGTCCGCCCACGCGCGCAAGCAGCGCGGGACCCGCGTCAGCCGCGGCTCCGGCAAGGCCGCAACGCCCGCTTCGAGCAAAGCGAAAAAGTCCCGCCGCTGAACGGATCGCAGCTTCACCCGCGATCCATCGACTACCTCCCTATGCCGCCTGCGTCTGGGTTTGCGCCGGCGCGATCCGGAACCAGGTCTCCACGTTCGCACCGTGGATGTCCCCGATATCCCGCTGCAGCACATCCATGAAGGCATGCAGGCCGTCTTCCGCGATCAGCTCCTCCACATGCGCACTGGAGGCGTGGCGGCGCGCCTGGATCACCAGGCGCAGCGGCAGTTCGTTGCGCGGCAGCTTCTCCAGCGCATCCTGCACCTGAGTCAGGGCGTGGGTCACCGAACGCGGGAAGGCGGTGTCCTGCAGCAGGAACCGCACCACGTCCACACCGTTGATCCGCCGCTTCACATGCTGGCGGTACATCTGAAAGCCACTCCCCGAACGCAGGATGCTGGTCCATAGCAGCCCCTCGTAGGGCTCGGGATCCTCGCCGTCCTTTTTCAGGAGTTTGAGGGCGCCCACGTCGACATGCCGGGTGGACATGTCGGCGCGCTCCAGATTGCGCCCCAGGCGGATGAAGTCATAGGCCGCATCATGACTCATGGTGCCGGCCAGCAGCCCTGTCAGGGTCTGGCAGCGCTGAACCACCTCGGAGAGAAACTCGAACCGGCCGCGCTTGCCGATGCCCTGATCGATATGGTCACGGGCGAACAGGTACAGCTCGTTCATCACCTCCCAGGCCTCGGAGGGAACCAGGTCGCGGGTGGTACGCACATTCTCGCGCGCCGCCCGCAGGGAGTTGAGCACCGAACTCGGGTTGTCGGCATCCGCCAGCAGGAATTTCACGCAATTGCGTTCATCGTCCCGCTGATAGTGGTTATCGAACAGGTCCTCGTTGCCGGTGACCTCTACCAGGCCCTTCCACGACACCTGCACCGATTTCGGCATGTCCAGCGCCAACAGATTGAAGGCCGTGACCATGCGTGCCGTATTCTCGGCGCGCTCGACATAGCGCGCCATCCAGTAAACGCGTTCGGCGACTCTCGAGAGCATCTCAGTTCTCCTCGTCCACGATCCAGGTGTCCTTGCTGCCCCCGCCCTGCGAGGAGTTCACCACCAGCGAGCCCTTGCGCATCGCCACGCGGGTCAGTCCGCCGGCGGTCACGTCGGTGCGCACCCCCTGCAGGATGAACGGGCGCAGGTCCAGATGGCGCGGCTCGATCTCGTCGCCGCACAGGGTCGGGGCGACGGAAAGATCCAGCGTCGGCTGGGCGATATAGTTGCGCGGGTCCTTCTTGATCAGCTGGGCAAACTCGGCCCGCTGCTTCTTGGTCGCGTGCGGGCCCACCAGCATGCCGTAGCCGCCGGACTCGTTGGCCGGCTTCACCACCAGCTCGTCGAGGTGGTCCAGCACATAGGCGCGATCCTTCTCGTTCACGCAGAGATAGGTCGGCACATTGGGGATGATCGGTTCCTGGTCCAGGTAGTAACGGATGATCTCGGGGACATAGGCGTACATCACCTTGTCGTCGGCCACGCCGGCACCGGGGGCGTTGGCCAGGCCCACGTTCCCCTTGCGCCAGGCGCGCATCAGTCCGGGCACGCCCAGCATCGAATCGGGGTTGAACACCTCCGGGTCGAGGAATTCGTCGTCGATGCGGCGGTAGATCACGTCCACGCGCTCAAGACCGTCGATGGTGCGCATGTAGACGCAGTCGTCGTCCCCGACGACCAGGTCCGCGCCCTCCACGAGCTCGGCGCCCATGCGCTGGGCCAGGAAGGAGTGCTCGAAGTACGCGGAATTGTAGATGCCGGGCGTCAGCACCGCGATCTCGGGATAGTCCTGCGGGCGCGGCGAGATCGACGCCAGCATGTCGAACAGCTGAGTCGGGTATTCATCCACCGGCAGGATGCTGGAGCTCTCGAACATCTCCGGGAACACGCGCTTGGTGACCTGGCGGTTCTCCAGCATGTAGGACACCCCGGACGGGACGCGCAGGTTGTCCTCCAGTACGTAGAACTGCCCCGATCCGTCGCGCACCAGGTCGGTACCGCAGATATGCGCCCAGACGCCCTGCGGCGGCTTGATGCCGATGCACTGCTCGCGGAAATTCTTCGACTGGTTCAGAACGTAGCGCGGGATCACCTTGTCCTGAAAAATGCGCTGCTCGTTGTAGATGTCGTCGATAAAGAGATTCAGCGCGTTCAGGCGCTGCTCCAGGCCGGCGGACACCTGGTCCCACTCCTTGCGCGCGATCACCCGGGGGATGATGTCGAACGGCCAGGCGCGGTCGATATTCTCGCCCTCGGTATACACCGTAAAGCTGATCCCCATCTCGAGGATCGCGCTGTCCGCGGCCTGCTTGCGGCTGTGGATCTCGCCCTCGTCCAGCGAGGCCAGGTATTCCGCCAGCGCCTTGCCCGGCCCGCGCGGCTTGCCGGGCTTATTGATCAGTTCGTCATAGAACGGGGCGGGGTCATAGCGCTTCCAGTCGATGGCCATTCGTCGGATCCTCTGACGCGGTGGGCGGGTTCCTCTACAGTAACGCCTTTTCCGACCACTGGCGCGACGGCCAGGGCCACTCAGACGTCTCTCTGAGGCTTTCGTCCGCTACAGCCCGACCGAGGTTCCCATGCCCGACGCACTCGAACACCGCCTGATCGCGCTCTTCCAGCACCCGAAGATCCAGGGCTGCAACTGGCAGCCGCGGCTGTTCTGGCACGCCGCCGCGGACGGGTCACCGTTTGGGCGCCTGCGGGTGGACGGGGGCGAACTGGAGGTCTTCCTGGCCACGATCGTCGGCGAGGCGTCCACCGAGCAGGCGCGCCTGGACCGCGAACAGGACGGGCGAGGCCGCTTCATCGCGGCCAATGCGCGCCGCCACGAGCTGCCGCTCTTCACACGCCTCTGACACACCCCGGAATCATCACGCGCCCCGTCATCGCGAGGAGCGTAGCGACGTGGCGATCTCCCGGGGCGGCCCCTAGGGGGCATTCCAAGGCAGTGCTTGTAGCGGAGCCCGGCGAGCGGCGCCGCTCAGGCAGGCTTGCGGAATTCGACCTGTTTCCAGTAGCCGAACAGGCTGGCCGGGGCGACCATGCAGGGTTCCTGCCCGGTGACGCGGACAAAGTCCTCGAACTCCATATCGGGGCGAAATCCGACGGCCTTGGACAGCGGGCGCAGGCAGCGCTCGAAGCCGCGCAACAGCCATTGCTGCGAGGCGAAGTGATTCACCACCAGCAGGCGACCGCCGGGGCGACAGACCCGCCACATCTCGGCGAACAGGGCGTCGGGGTTCGGCACCACCGTGGCCACGTACATCGCCACCACCGCATCGAAGCTGTTGTCGGCAAAGCCGAGTTGCTCCGCGTCCATTTCGCAAAGCCCGGATACGGCCGGGAGTCCCCCGTTCAGGCGGCCCCGTGCGACCTCCAGCATCTCCCGGGAGACATCGATCCCGACGACCTCGCAGTCGTCCGGGTAGTCCGGCAGCGAGATGCCCGTACCCACCCCGACCTCGAGGATGCGCTTGCCGGAGAGCGGTGCCAGGGTTTCCTGCGCACTTGCGCGCCCGGTCGCGAACACCCGCCCGAACGTCGCGTCGTAATGACGGGCGTAGCGCCGGTAGCTCTTGCGAATGCTGACGAGATCCATGCCGAAGCGTCCCGAATCTGAATGGCCGGGCACCGCAACCCGGTGCCCGTGAACGAAACGAGCCCGATCAGGACTCGGGTTCGACTGCCTTCATGCTCAGACGAATGCGCCCCTGCTTGTCCACTTCGAGTACGCGAACCGTCACGGAATCCCCCTCGGCGAGGAAATCGCCCACGTTCTCGACTCGCTCGTCGGAGATCTGCGAGATGTGCACCAGGCCGTCGCGGCCCGGCAGGATGGAGACGAACGCGCCGAAATCCATGATCTTGGCGACCTTGCCGGTGTACTGCCGGCCCACCTCGATATCCGCGGTCAGCTCCTCGATGCGGCGCTTGGCCTCGAGACCCGCCGCCTGGTCGGTGGAGGCAACCTTGACCGTCCCGTCGTCCTGGATGTCGATGCTCGCGCCGGTCTCCTCGGTCAGGGCCCGGATGGTGGCCCCGCCCTTGCCGATCACATCGCGGATTTTGTCCGGGTTGATCTTCATGGTGATGAAGCGCGGCGCGTGGGAGGACATCTCGTCGCGATGACGCGGCAGCACCTCGTTCATGCAGCCGAGGATGTGCATGCGGCCCTCGCGCGCCTGCGCCAGCGCCTGCTCCATGATCTCGCGGGTAATGCCGTCGATCTTGATATCCATCTGCAGGGCGGTGACGCCGTCCGACGTCCCGGCGACCTTGAAGTCCATGTCGCCCAGGTGGTCCTCGTCTCCGAGGATGTCGGACAGCACCGCAAAGCGGTCCCCTTCCTTGATGAGGCCCATCGCGATCCCCGCGACCGGCGCCTTCAGCGGCACCCCGGCATCCATCAACGCGAGCGACGTACCGCACACCGAGGCCATGGAGCTGGAGCCGTTGGATTCGGTGATCTCGGAGACCACGCGGACCACGTACGGGAAGTCCTCGTCGTTCGGCATGGCCGCGGCGACGCCGCGCTTGGCCAGACGCCCGTGCCCGATCTCGCGGCGCTTGGGCGAGCCCACGAATCCGGTCTCGCCGGTGCAGTAGGGCGGGAAGTTGTAGTGCAGCATGAAGCGGTCGCGGCGCTCGCCCTCGATCGCGTCGATCACCTGGGCGTCACGGTCGGTCCCCAGCGTCGCGACTACCATGGCCTGGGTCTCGCCGCGCGTGAACACCGCGGAGCCGTGGGCACGTGGCAGCACGCCGGTGTCGATGCGGATCGGGCGGACCGTCTTGTTGTCGCGGCCGTCGATGCGCGGATTGCCGTCGAGGATGCGATCGCGCACCAGACGGTACTCGAGATCGTGGAAGGCGGTCTTGATGGCATCCGCCGATGGGCCGGACTCGGCGTCGCTGGCGAGGGCCTCGACGGCCTGGGTACGCAGCTCGCCGATGCGCTGGGTACGCGCCTGTTTCTCGGCAATCTGGTAGGCCTCGACCAGGGCATCGCCCACTACGGCCTTCACCTGATCCTCCAGCGAATCGCTGGTGGCCGGGGCCTCCCACTCCCAGGCCGGCTTGCCGGCCTCGGCCGCCAGCTCGCGGATCGCCTGGATCGCGGCCTGCATCTGCTCGTGGCCGAACATGACCGCCCCCAGCATCGCCTCTTCGGAGAGTTGGTTGGCCTCGGATTCAACCATCAGCACGGCATTCTCGGTGCCGGCCACGACCAGATCGAGGTCGGACTCCTCCAGCGCGCTGTAGGTCGGGTTCAGCAGGTACTCGCCGGCGCGGTAGCCAACCCGCGCGGCCCCGATCGGACCCGCGAACGGGACCCCGGACAGCGCCAGCGCCGCGGACGTGCCGAGCATCGCGGGGATGTCGGGATCCACCTCGGGGTTGATCGACATCACCGTCGCGACCACCTGGGTCTCGTTCTTGAAGCCTTCCGGGAACAGCGGGCGGATCGGGCGATCGATCAGGCGCGAGGTCAGGGTCTCCTTCTCGCTCGGACGCCCTTCGCGCTTGAAGAACCCGCCGGGGATCTTGCCCGCGGCGTAGGTGCGTTCCTGGTAGTTCACGGTCAGGGGAAAGAAGTCGCGTCCCGCTTCGGCCTCCTTGCGGGCGACCACGGTGACCAGGACCACGGTCTCGGCCATGTTGACGAGGACGGCGCCACTGGCCTGGCGAGCGATGTCACCGGTTTCGAAGGTGACCGTATGGTTTCCGTACTGGAACGACTTCTTGTATGCCACGTTATTTCCCGTTTCCCGTGTTCATCCAACGTTGATGCCTGAATTCTGGCCTTCGCGGGCCATTGCGCGGCCCCGAAAGCGAACAGGCCCGCACCAGTGGCGCGGGCCTGTCGTGCCGGCCTTAGCGGCGCAGCCCAAGCTCCTGAACCAGGGCCTGATAGCGGTCCTGGTCGTGGCGCTTGAGGTAGGTCAGCAGCTTGCGACGCTGGCTGACCATCTTCAGCAGGCCGCGGCGCGAGTGATGATCCTGCTTGTGCTTGTCGAAGTGCCCCATCAGATGCTGGATGCGGGCCGTCAGCAGCGCGACCTGGACCTCCGGCGAACCGGTGTCGTTGGCATCGCGCTTGTGCTTCTCGACGATGGCCGATTTTTCTTCGGTAGTGAGCGACATGAAAACCTGACTCCTGAGATTACTTGACCGTTAATCGACCAGTGGCGCTGGCGATAGGCGCGCAATGGTACCACGGCCCACGCCGGCATGAACAGAATACAACCACCCGCTTGCCGGGCCGCCGTCAGGCCGCGGGAACGAACAGCCGCCGCGCCCGCACCTGCCCCGCGTCGTCGCGCACCCCCACCGCCAGGAAGGCCCCTGCGGCATCGAACACCCGGACCAGGGCCCAGCCGGTTTCGGATTCGCGCGGGGCATCGGACGCGCCCGGGGCCTCGGCGATCACCGCCGTCGCCGCCGCGGGATTGCCGTGGCGCATGGCGGCACTGGCGGCCGCATCCAGGGTGACCGCCGGCCAGTGCGCGAGCGCCGCCTCGGCGGGTTGCAGCAGGGCTTCGATGGCCGCGGCCCCGCCGGCCTCGAACGCGGCCTCGACCGTCTCCAGCGACACCATGGACTCGGCATCGAAACGGCCATGCCCGACCCGGTGCAGGGTATCCACCGCCGCACCGCACCCCAGCGCGTGCCCGATATCGGCGACCAGCGACCGGATGTAGGTGCCCTTGGAGCAGTGCACCTCCAGGCGCAGCCGGTCCGGGGCGGTCTGCTCGATACGCAGGGAATGAATACGGACCGGGCGCGGCGGCCGCTCGACCTCCACCCCGCGACGCGCCAGCTCGTACAGCCGCTGGCCCTGGTGCTTGAGCGCCGAGACCATCGGCGGGACCTGGGCCTGATCGCCGCTGAAACGCTGCTCCAGCTCGCGCAGGGTGGTCGAATCAATCGCCGGCACCCGGGACTCGCGGATCACCTCGCCATCGAGGTCGGCGCTGTCGGTCTCCACTCCCAGCTGTGCCTCGGCGGTGTAGCGCTTGTCCGCATCCAGCAGCCAGCCGGAGACCTTGGTCGCCTGACCGAAGCACAACGGCAGAAGGCCGGTCGCCCGCGGGTCCAGTGCCCCGGTGTGACCGGCCTTCTTCGCCTGCAGCAGATACTTGACGCGACCCAGCGCCTGGTTGGAACTGCGCCCCCGAGGCTTGTCCAGCAACAGGATGCCGTCGACCTCGCGCCGCTTGCCCGCCATGGATGGATCGCCCGACCGGAAACGCCGGGGCTCAGGCCCCGCGTTCCGGCCCTTCGCCCGGGTCACGGGCGTCCTCGGCATCCCCCTGTGAGGACTCGCCGCTACCGTCCCCGGCATCGGGATCGTCCGCGTGGTGCGCACGATCCTCGGCCAGTGCCTGGTCGATCAGCGACGACAGGTGCGCCCCGCGCTCCGGGGTGTCGTCGTAGGTGAAGCGCAGCTGCGGCACCGAGCGCAGGCGCATGCGCTGCCCTAGGGCCCGGCGCAGGAACCCGGCGGCATTGTTCAGCCCCTGCTGCGCCTCCGCGCCCTTCTCGGCTCCGCCCAGCTGGGTGAAATACACCCGGGCATGAGCCAGGTCGCGGGATACCTCTACCCCCGCCAGGGTGATCATGCCAACGCGCGGATCCTTGACCTCCATGCGGATGAGCTCGGCCAGCTCGCGCTGGATCTGCTCGCCGACCCGGTCCGAGCGATGAAAGTCGCGGTTTCCGGGCATCAGAGGGTCCGTGCCACCTCGACGCGCTGGAAGACCTCGATCTGGTCGCCCGCCTTCACGTCGTTGTAGTTCTTCACCGCGATCCCGCACTCGGTGCCGGCCTTGACCTCGTTCACGTCGTCCTTGAAGCGACGCAGGCTTTCCAGCTCGCCCTCGTAGACCACCACGTTATCGCGCAGCACGCGGATCGGGTTGCCACGCTTGACCGAGCCCTCGACCACGAGACAGCCAGCGACCTGGCCGAAGCCGGAGGCCTTGAACACATCGCGGACCTCGGCCAGACCGATCACCTCTTCGCGGATCTCGGCCGACAGCAGGCCGGACAGCGCCTGCTTCACGTCGTCGATCGCCTCGTAGATCACCGAGTAGTAGCGCACGTCGATGTCGTTCTCCGCGGCCAGGCGCTTGGCGCCCGCATCGGCACGCACGTTGAACGCAATCACGATCGCCTCGGAGGCCATCGCCAGGTTCAGGTCGGACTCGGAGATCCCGCCAACCCCGGCGGAGACCACCTTCACGCGCACCTCGTCGGTGGACAGCTTGACCAGCGATTCGCGCAGCGCCTCGGCCGAGCCCTGCACATCCGCCTTGATCAGGATGTTCACGGTGGCGATCTCGCCTTCCTGCATCTGGTTGAAGATGTTCTCCAGCTTGGCCGCCTGCTGCGCGGCCAGCTTGCGCTCGCGCTGCTTGGTGTCGCGATGTTCAGCCACCTCACGGGCAGTCTTGTCGTCCGCGACCACCAGGACCTCGTCACCCGCCTCCGGCACACCGGACAGGCCGAGGACCTCCACGGGCATGGACGGACCGACTTCCTTCACCGCCGTGCCGGTATCGTCGAACATCGCCCGCACACGGCCGTACTCCTTGCCCGAGAGCAGGATGTCGCCGTGCTTGAGCTTGCCGGACTGGACCAGGATGGTGGCCACCGGGCCTCGGCCCTTCTCCAGGCGCGATTCGATGACCACGCCACGCGCCGGGCCCTCGTCCGGGGCCTTCAGTTCCATCACCTCGGCCTGCAGGCCCAGGGCCTCCAGCAGTTCGTCGATCCCCTGTCCGGTATGGGCAGAGACTTGGATGAACTGGGTATCGCCGCCCCAGGCCTCCGGGATTACCTCGTGCTGGGCCAGCTCGTTCATGACCCGCTCCGGTTCGGCCTCCGGCTTGTCGACCTTGTTGACCGCGACCACAACGGGCACACCCGCCGCCTTCGCATGCTGGATAGCCTCTATGGTCTGCGGCATCACGCCGTCATCCGCGGCCACCACCAGGATCACGATATCCGTGGACTGGGCGCCCCGGGCCCGCATCGCGGTAAACGCGGCATGGCCGGGCGTATCCAGGAAGGTCACGCCGTCGTGGTTGTTCTTCACATGGTAGGCGCCGATGTGCTGGGTGATGCCACCGGCTTCGCCGGAGGCGACCTTCTCCTTGCGGATGTAGTCCAGCAGCGAGGTCTTGCCGTGGTCCACGTGACCCATCACGGTGACCACCGGCGGGCGCGGCTTGGCCTCGGCGGTCTGCTCCAGACCGGTATCGATCTCGTCCTCGACCGAGGTCTCCTTGGCCGCGATGGGGTTGTGCCCCATCTCCTCGACCACCAGCATCGCGGTGTCCTGGTCGATGGACTGGTTGATGGTGGCCATCACACCCATGCCCATCAGCGCCTTGATCAGCTGCGGCGCCTTGATCGCCATCGCCTGCGCCAGGTCCGCCACGGTAATGGTCTCCGGCACCTCGACATCCCGCACCACCGGCGCGGTCGGCTTGGCAAAGCCATGCTTGCTGGTCACCGCCTGGGCGGCCGCGGACTGGGCCTTGCGGCTCTCGCCCTTCTTGCGGCGCCCGCGACGATCGCCGGCCACATGCAGCTCCTTGCGATCGTCCTTGCGCCCACCCTTGCGAGCACCCTTGCCGGCCTTCGCATCGCCTTCCGGCGCCGTGGGCGCAGCCGCCCTGGCCGCCGCCTCGCGTTCCAGACGGGCCTGTTCTTCCTTCTCGCGCTTGGCCTCCTGGGCCTCCAGTTCCTTCTGCCGGCGCTTCTGGCGTTCCTCGCGTTCAGCCGCCTCCTGCTTGCGTGCCTCGGCCGCCTTGCGCTGGGCCTCGCGCTCGGCCTCGACCTGCAGCGCCAGCTGCTCGGTGCGGCTCAGCGGACGCTTCGGCTTGGCCGGCTCCGGCTCCGGTTCCGGCGCGGCCTCCTCGGCGGGCGCCGCCTCGACGGGTTCGGGTTCGGGCTCCGGCTCGGCGGGCGCCTCGGGCTCCTCGACCGGGGCTTCCTCGGCCGCCGGGGTCTCCTCGACCGGCGACTCGGCGACCGGCTCCTCCACCGGGGTCCCGGCGCGGGTCTCTTCGGGGGCCTCCGGCGCCGGGGCCTGTTCCTCGACCACCGGGGCCTCTTCCACCGGCGCCTCAGGCTGTGCCTCGGCGGGCTTGCGCTTCAGCGTGCGCTTCTTGCGTACCTCGACGTTGACCGTCTTGGAGCGGCCCTGACCGGAGCTGACCTTGAGGGTCTGCGCCTGGGTGCGGCGTTTCAGGGTCACGCGCCCCGACTCGCCGCCTTCGCCGTGCGACTGGCGGAGGTGATCGAGCAGCTTGCGCTTTTCGGCATCGGTGATCGCCGCCTCGGGACCATCGACCTCGACACCCGCCTCCTTGAGCTGAACCATGAGGCGGTCAACCGGTGTCCCCACCGATTCCGCGAATTGCTGCACTGTCATTTGCGCCATGGCGCCTACCTCCATTCCAGATTCTTTTCAGGCCTGCCGACAGCCCGGATACGGGTTCGCGATAACGGCGACCGGGGCTTAATCCCCGGTCTCGAACCACGGGGCGCGCGCGGTCATGATCAGCGCCGACGCCTCTTCCGTATCCAGACCGGTCATCTCGACCACATCGTCGGATGCCTGCTCCGCCAGGTCCTCCATGGTGCACACGCCATGTGACGCCAGCTTGTTCGCCAGCGCCGCGGTCATGCCCTCCATGTTCAGGAGATCCTCGGCGGGCTGATAGCCCTCACGGCCTTCCTCGGCCGCAATGGCCTTGGTCAGAAGCGCATCGCTCGCGCGGTTGCGCAGCTCCTCGACCATGTCCTCGTCGAATTCCTCGATCGCGAGCAGCTCGGCCTCGTCCACGTAGGCCACCTCGTCCAGGGTGGTAAAGCCTTCCTGGACCAGAATGCCGGCGACTTCCTCGTCGACATCCAGGGCCTCCATGAAGAAGGTGACCAGCTGTTGTGCCTCGGCCTCGCTCTTCTCGGCCGCCTGTTCCTCGGTCATCACGTTCAGCTCCCAGCCGGTAAGCTGGGAGGCCAGGCGGATGTTCTGTCCGCCGCGACCGATCGCGAGCGACAGCTTGTCCTCCTCGACCGCGATGTCCATCGACTGCTTGTCCTCGTCGACCACGATCGACAGGACCTCGGCCGGCGACATCGCATTGATCACGAACTGGGCCGGGTTCTCGTCCCAGACGATGATGTCGATGCGCTCGCCCGCCAGTTCATTGGAGACCGACTGCACACGCGAGCCGCGCATGCCGACACAGGCCCCGACCGGATCCAGGCGCGGATCGTTCGAGCGCACCGCGATCTTCGCGCGCATGCCCGGATCGCGCGCCGCGCCCATGATGTCGATGATGTTCTGCCCGACCTCCGGCACCTCGAGCTTGAACAGCTCGATCAGGAACTCCGGCGCGGTACGGCTGAGGATCAGCTGCGGGCCGCGCGCCTCGGGACGGATCTCCTTGAGGAAGCCGCGCAGCCGGTCATTGGTGCGCACCGTCTCGCGGGGGATCATGTGCTCGCGCGGGATCAGCGCCTCGGCGTTGCTGCCAAGATCCACGTAGGTCCCGTTGCGATCGGTGCGCTTGACGATACCCATGACCAGCGTGCCTACGCGATCCTGGTACTCCTCGACCACCTTGGCGCGTTCGGCCTCGCGCACCTTCTGCACGATGACCTGCTTGGCGGTCTGGGCGGCGATACGCCCGAAGTCGACGGCCTCGACCGGCTCCTCGATCACGTCGCCAACCTGCGCGTCGGGGTTCTTCTGCTGGGCATAGGACAGCAGGATCTGGTACTCCGGGGACTCGAACTCCGGGTCCTCGTCGTCCACCACGGTCCAGCGGCGAAAGGCCTCGTAGTCGCCCTCCTCGCGGTCGATGCTTACACGCACGTCCATCTTGCCGCCGTGGTACTTGCGGGTCGCCATCGCCAGGGCCGATTCCAGGGCGTCGAAGATGATGTCCTTCTCCACTCCCTTCTCGTTCGCCACGGCATCGGCGACCAGCAGGATCTCCTTGTTCATGTCTTGCCTCTCCGCACTCGGCAGTCACCTGCCGATTCAACAAAAGCGTAGCAGCGTCCCACGCAGCAGCCGCGTTACAGCTGCTCCAGGACGCGCGCGTTGTGGATCGCGGCCAGCGGCAGCTCGTAGGCCATGCCGTCCACTTCCACCTCGATCATGGGTTCGTCCACCGACAGCAGCACGCCACGGAAATTGCGGCGATCGTGCTCCGGCCATGACAGGCGCACCTTCACCGGGTGTCCGATGTAGCGCCGGAACTGCTCGGGGGTAAACAGGGGGCGTTCAACGCCCGGGCTGGAAACTTCCAGGGTGTAGTTGCCCTTCAGGACCTGCTCGACTTCCAGTACCGCGCCCACCTGCTCGCTGACCCGCGCGCAGTCATCCACGGTGACGCCGTTCTCGCCGTCGATAAAGATCCGCACGACGGGCGGCTTGGAACCGGCGTGATACTCCAGCCCCCAAAGCTGCATTCCCTCCCCCTCGACCACCGGGGTGAGCAGCGTGTTCAGTTGTTCAGCCTTCTGCGACAAGGGCGTCTCGATCGACTCCGTCCCGATGGCGGGACCCGGAAACAAAAAAAGGGCGCCGAACGCCCCTCGTACACCTCTAACGATGGCTGCAGCGAAACGTCCGCTGCGAGGCGCGCGGGAGCGCGGCCTTAAGGACCCAACCCGGCCGCGAGCAGTTGCGGCCGGACCATCGATCCTTAACAAAAAGGCCCCATACGGGGCCTCTCTGACAATTGGTAGCGGGGGCAGGATTTGAACCTGCGACCTTCGGGTTATGAGCCCGACGAGCTGCCAGACTGCTCCACCCCGCATCCGAGACGCAGAACTATACCAAAGCGCCGTCCGGCGCCGCAAGGGTTTCCGATGATTATTTACCGGGTGCGGCGCTCGCCGGTGCGCAGATGCGGGCGCAGGTCGTAGCGCCAGATGTACCCCGGCAGCGCGAACATCGCGAACAGCGACAGGGTGATCACATAGAACTCCCAGCCCTGCGAATGGATGCCACCGGTTGCCTGGAACTCCAGCCCCTTGCCGATCAGCCCGGCGAGGATATAGAGCCCGAACCACTCGAAGATCCGGGTCCAGGGCCCCTTGGTCCCATTTTTCGGCAGCACCATCAACGCGATGCGTTCACTCAGCCACGGCAGGTTCGCGCTGATGAACGCGACTACCACAAACCCCCAGACGAGGGCCTCGAACGGAATCCACTGTGTCACGACTTACCCAATGATTGCGTAGTGGGTGAGAGACAGCAGAAGCCCCGGGAAAATTCCCAGCAGCAGTACCGCCAGCCCGTTGATGCTGAGCGCGGTGGCCAGCGCGCCGGACGGCTGCACCGGCTCCTCGGCGCCCTCCTGCGGGTCATCGAAGAACATCATCTTGACCACGCGGAGGTAGTAGAAGGCGCCAATGATGGAGAAGATCACCGCAACGATCGCCAGCCACACCAGGTCGGCGCCCACGGCCGCCTGGATCACCGCCAGCTTGGCGTAGAACCCGACGGTCGGCGGCACGCCGGCCATCGAGAACAGCAGCAACAGCATGATGAAGGCGAACCAGGGGTTACGCTTGGCCAGGCCCTTGAAGTCGTCGATCTGGTCGGCTTCATACCCCTTGCGCGACAGGAACACGATCATGCCGAAGCCACCGGCCGCGGTGATCGCGTAGACCATCACGTAGAACATCGCCGAGGCGTAGCCGCTGTCGGTCCCCGCCAGGATGCCCATGAACAGGAAACCGATATGGGCAATGGTCGAGTAGGCGAGCATGCGCTTGATACTGGTCTGCGCGATCGCAATCACGTTGCCCACCGCCAGCGACAGCACGGCCAGGATGATCAGCATCCCCTGCCAGTCCGCGTGCATCGGGCCCATGCCCTCCACCAGCAGGCGCATCAGGAAGGCGAACGCGGCGATCTTCGGCGCGGTGGCAATGAACAGCGTCACCGCCGTCGGGGCGCCGTCGTAGACATCCGGCACCCACATATGGAACGGCACCGCCCCCAGCTTGAAGGCGACGGCCACCACCAGGAACACCAGGCCGAACACCAGCGGGATGTTCAGGCTGTCGTCCGCGGCCACCAGCTCGGCGGCGATCACGGCGATATCCAGCGAGCCGGTCATGCCATAGATCATCGACATGCCGTACAGCAGCAGGCCGGAGGCCAGCGCGCCCAGCACGAAGTACTTCATCGCAGCCTCGGTCGCCCGGCTGTTGTCGCGCCAGAAGGCGACCAGCGCGTAGGACGACAGCGACAGCAGCTCCAGGCCCAGGTACAGGGTCAGCAGGTTGTGCCCGGAGATCATGATCATCATGCCGAGCACCGCAAACAGGCCCAGCACGTAGAACTCGCCCTTGTGGATACCGCGCTCCATCAGGTACGGACGGGCATACAGGAACACCAGGAAGCTGGTCACGTACACCGCGACCTTCAGGATGTCGGCCATCGGGTCCTTCACGAAGGTATCCGAGAAGGTCAGGACCGTCTCCGGCCCCATCAGCCACAGCGTCAGGCCGGCCGCCGCGACCAGCGTCGCCTGCACCAGGCCGTAGGTGACATCGCGCCGCGAATCCGGCAGGAACGCGTCGATCACCAGGATCAGGCACGCCATCCCGAGCACGAACATCTCGGGCACGGCGGGGAGGAAATTGGGGATCTCGAAATTCATGTCAGGCGTCCCTTCAGAGCTTCGACTGCGCGATATGCGCCACGAGGTGGTCGATGGTCGCGTTCATCACATCCAGCAGCGGCGCCGGCCACACACCCAGCAGCAGGGTGAAGAAGGCCAGCACGCCCATCAGGAAGAACTCGCGGCGGTTCATGTCGGACAGGCCGGCCACGTTGTCATTGGCCACCGCGCCGAAGATCACGCGCTTGACCAGCCACAGGGTGTAGCCCGCGGCCAGGATCAGCGTGGTCGCGGCGAGGAAGGCGATCCAGAAGTCCGCCTTGAACGCGGCCAGGATGACCATGAACTCGCCAACGAAGCCGGAGGTGCCCGGCAACCCGGTGTTGGCCATCGCGAACAGCACGAAGAACGCGGCGAACCACGGCATGGTGTTCACCACGCCACCGTAGTCGGCGATCTGCCGGCTGTGCAGGCGGTCGTACAGCACGCCAACCGCGAGGAACATCGCCGCCGAGATGAAGCCGTGCGAGATCATCTGCACCATGCCGCCGGCAATACCCAGCGAGGCCCCTTCCCAGTCACCGGTGTTGGAGTAGATGTAGAAGGCGAGGAAGAAGCCCAGGGTCACAAAACCCATGTGCGCGATCGACGAATAGGCGATCAGCTTCTTCATGTCGCTCTGGATCAGCGCCACCACGCCGATGTACACGATCGCGATCAGCGACAGCACGATCATCAGCGTATCCAGCACCGCGCTGGCATCCGGGGTAATCGGCAGCGAGAAGCGCAGGAAGCCGTAGCCCCCGATCTTCAGCATGATCGCGGCCAGGATCACCGAGCCGCCGGTGGGCGCCTCCACGTGCGCATCCGGCAGCCAGGTATGTACCGGGAACATCGGGATCTTCACCGCGAACGCCATGAAGAACGCGAGGAAGATCAGGATCTGCGCGGTCATGCCAATCTGCAGGGCATGGAAGTCCTGGATCAGGAAGCTGCCGGACTGGATGTACATCCAGATCAGCGCGACCAGCATGAACACCGAGCCGAGGAAGGTGTAGAGGAAGAACTTCAGCGTCGCATAGACGCGCCGCGGCCCGCCCCAGATCCCGATCACCAGGAACATCGGGATCAGCATCGCCTCGAAGAACACGTAGAACAGCACCGCGTCCATCGCCGCGAACATGCCGATCATCAGGCCTTCCATCACCAGCATCGCGGCCATGTAGTAGGCGATGCGGTCCTTCACCGATTCCCAGGCCGCCACCACGACCACCACGGTGATCAGCGTGGTCAGCAGGATCAGCGGCATGGAGATCCCGTCCACGCCCAGGTGGTAGTTCACGTTGAACGCGGGAATCCACGAGGCCAGCTCCTGGAACTGCATCTCCGCGGTGCCACGCTCGAACGCGAACCACAGCGGCAGACTGGCCACAAAGGTCGCCACGGCCACCGCGAGCCCGAGCCGCCGCGCGACATGGGGCGCGTCGCGCCCGGCGGCAAGCACCAGGAAGCCGCCGAGAATCGGCAGCCAGATCAACAGACTCAAGATAGGCCAGTCAGCAAACATGGTCGTTCCTTGAAACAGCGATGGACTTCGAGCGCATGGGTGTCGAAGCCGCTCAGATCACGTAGGCGAACATCAGGACCAGCAGGCCGATGATCATCACGAACGCATAGTGGTAGAGGAAGCCGGACTGCATGTGGCGAATGCGCGCGGCGATCCAGCCGACCGAGCGCGCAGTCCCGTTGACCAGCAGCCCGTCGATGATCAGCGCGTCACCGTAGCGCCACAGCGCACGGCCCAGTCGCACCGTCCCGCCGGCGAAGAACCAGTCGTTGAAGCGGTCGAAGCCATACTTGTCCTCGAGGATGCGCACGCCCAGCTTCAGCCGTTCGGCGATCACGCCCGGCAGTTCGGGCCGCTTCATGTACAGGTACCAGGCCGTACCCAGGCCGGCCATGGCCAGCCAGAACGCGGGCAGCATCAGGCCGTGCAGGACGAAGCCGATCACCCCGGTGTAGGTCTCGCCCTTGGTCGCCAGCACGTCCTGCTCCGGCAGCACGAACAGGCTGTCGGCGAAGAAGTCGCCGAACAGCATCGGGCCGATGAAGTAGCCGGCCACCACCGACGGGATCGCCAGCAGCACCAGCGGAACAGTCACTACCCACGGCGATTCCTTCGGCTGCAGCGGGCCGTGGTGATGATCGTCGGCATGCTCGTCGTCGTGGTCATCGCCATGGTCAGGCATGTACTTGTGCGCCTGGTCATAGCGCTCTTCGCCATGGAACACCATGAAGAACATGCGGAAGGTGTACAGCGCGGTCACGAACACCCCGGCCAGCACCAGCCAGTAGGCAAACGTCGCCCCCGGGATCTGCGAGTAGCCGACCGCCTCGATGATCGCGTCCTTGGAGAAGAACCCGGAGAAGAACGGGAACCCGATCAGCGCCAGCGAGCCGATCAGGGCGGTCACATAGGTGATCGGCATGTGGCGGCGCAGGCCGCCCATCGCGCGCATGTCCTGCAGGTGGTGCATCGCGATGATCACCGAGCCCGCGGCCAGGAACAGCAGCGCCTTGAAGAAGGCGTGCGTCATCAGGTGGAACAACCCGGCGGCGTAGGCCGAGGCGCCCAGCGCCACGGTCATGTAGCCCAGCTGCGACAGCGTCGAATACGCCACCACCCGCTTGATGTCGTTCTGGACAAGCCCGATCAGGCCCATGAAGAACGCGGTGATCGCCCCGATGATCAGGATGAACGACAGCGCCGGGACGGAGAACTCGTACAGCGGCGACATGCGCGCCACCATGAAGATGCCCGCGGTCACCATGGTCGCCGCGTGGATCAGCGCGGAGATCGGGGTCGGACCCTCCATGGAGTCCGGTAGCCAGACGTGCAGCGGCACCTGGGCGGATTTGCCCATCGCACCGATGAACAGGAAGATCAGCGCCAGATCCAGCAGGCCGAAGGTCCAGCCCGGCCAGATGGTGATGGTCGCATCCCGCATCGACTCGGCTTCGGCAAACACCTCGGTGTAGTTCAGGCTGCCGGCGTAGAACACCAGCGCGGCGATCCCGATCAGGAACCCGAAGTCCCCCACCCGGTTCACGATGAACGCCTTCATGTTGGCGTAGATCGCGGTCGGACGCTTGTACCAGAAGCCGATCAGCAGGTAGGAGACCAGACCCACGGCCTCCCAGCCGAAGAACAGCTGCATGAAGTTGTTCGCCATCACCAGCATCAGCATGGAGAAGGTGAACAGCGAGATGTAGGCGAAGAAGCGCTGGTAACCCGGATCGTCCTGCATGTAGCCGATGGTGTAGATGTGCACCATCAGCGACACGAAGGTGACCACCAGCATCATCATCGCGGTCAGGTTGTCGACCAGGAACCCGACCTCGAACTGGATGCCGTCGGAGACCATCCAGGTGTAGACGGTCTCGTTGTAGACCCCGGCATCCCCGAACACGTGGGCCCAGAACACCACCACGGACAGGATGAACGAGATCGCCACCCCCAGGATGGTGACGCTGTGCGCGCCGGTACGCCCGATCTGGCGGCCGAAAAGTCCGGCGGCGATCGCGCCGAACAGCGGCGCCAGAACGATAAGCAGATAGATCGTATCCATGGCCCGTTATCCCTTCATTGCGTCCATGTCCTGGACGTTGATGGTTCCGCGGTTACGGAACAGCAACACCAGGATGGCGAGGCCGATGGCCGCCTCGGCCGCGGCGACGGTCAGGATGAAGAACACGAACACCTGGCCCGCGAGGTCCTGCAGGAAGAACGAGAAGGCAATGAAGTTGATGTTGACCGCGAGCATCATCAGCTCGATGCACATCAACAGCACGATCACGTTTTTCCGATTCAGGAAGATCCCGGCCACGCTGATGGAAAACAAAAGCGCGGCCAGCACCAGGTAGTGCTCTAGCGTAATCATGTTCTAGCCCTGAGTTCTTTCGGGGGCGGCGTCCGCCCCCGGTGTCCGGGTCCCGCCGCGCGCGGCCGGGATCCCCGATTGGGATTGCACTCGGTTTGCCTACTTGGATTCGTCCTTGCCGCCCGGCGCGTCGGCCCCGGACCCCTGCCCACCCCGGCGCGGGGCCTTCTTCTTCTCCGACGCCATGGTGACCATGCGCACGCGACCCTCGCGGGAGACGGCCATCTGCTTGCCCGGATCGATGGACTTGTTGTCCGGGCGCTTGCGCATGGTCAGCGAGATCGCGGCGATGATCGCGACCAGCAGGATCACCGCGGCAATCTCGAACGGATACACGTATTCGGTGTACAGGATCGCGCCCAGGGCCTCGGTATTGGCGTACTCGGGCCCGGCGCGTTCCGGGACGTCCATGGTGATGTAGCGGGTAATCACCAGCACCAGCACGGTGGCCATGGCCAGCGCGACCACGATGCCCACCGGCAGGTACTCGGTGAAGCCCTCGCGCAGCTTGGCCAGGTTGATGTCCAGCATCATCACCACGAACAGGAACAGCACCATCACCGCGCCGACGTACACCAGCACCAGCACGATACCGAGGAACTCGGCCTCCGCCAGCAACCACAGCGCAGCGGCCGCCACGAAACACAGCACCAGGAACAGCGCGGCATGTACCGGGTTGCGCACACTGATCATGGCCAGCGCGCCGCCCAGCAGGATCGCGCCGAACAGATAGAAAAGGACGAGCTCGAAGGTCATGAGGCGTTCCCTGCGTTACCGGTAGGGGGCATCGACCGCGCGCGCCTGCGCGATCTCTTTTTCGAAGCGATCACCAATGGCCAGGAGCTTGTCCTTGGTCATGATCTGCTCGCCCCGGTTCTCGAAGTGGTACTCGAAGATGTGCGTCTCGACGATGGAATCCACCGGGCAGGCCTCCTCGCAGAAGCCGCAGAAGATGCACTTGAACAGGTCGATGTCATAGCGCGTGGTGCGGCGCGTGCCGTCGGCGCGCTCCTCGGAGTCGATGGTGATCGCCAGCGCCGGGCAGACCGCCTCGCACAGCTTGCAGGCGATGCAGCGCTCTTCCCCATTGGGGTAGCGGCGCAGGGCATGCAGGCCCCGGAATCGCGGCGACATCGGAGTCTTCTCGTCCGGGTACTGCACGGTGAACTTGCGACTCAGCAGGTAGCGCCCGGTCAGGCGCAGCCCCAGCAGCAGCTCGAAGAACAGGAAACTCTTGAAGAAACGGCGCACGGCTTTCATCTCGAACTCCTCACGCGAACCACGGGCCGACGTTGAAGGCGACCAGCACGCCCTCGACGAACAACCAGACGATGGTCACCGGGATCAGGACCTTCCAGCCCAGGCGCATGATCTGGTCATAGCGATAGCGCGGGAAGGTGGCGCGGAACCACAGGAAGGCGAACAGGAAGATCGCGGTCTTGAACAGGAACCAGTGGATCCCGTGATCCAGCAACGAACCGATCACCGGCAGATCGAAGGCGGCCGCCGGCAGGATCCCCTGGAACGGCGACAGCCAGCCGCCGAGGAACAGGATCGCGGTCAGCGCCGAGATCAGGATCATGTTGGCATATTCCGCGAGGAAGAACACCGCGAACGCCATGCCCGAGTATTCCACATGGAAACCCGCGACGATCTCGGACTCGCCTTCCGCGACGTCGAACGGGGCGCGGTTGGTCTCCGCGATCCCGGAGATGAAATACACGAAGAACATCGGCAGCAGCGGGAGCAGGAACCAGTGGTACATGCTCCCCGACTGCGCCTCGATAATCCCGCCCACGTTCAGGGTGCCGGCGGCCATCAGCACCCCGACCAGGGCAAAGCCCATCGCGATCTCGTAGGACACCAGCTGCGCGGCCGAACGCAGCGAACCCAGCAGCGCGTATTTCGAGTTCGAGGCCCAGCCGGCGATGATGATGCCGTACACACCCAGCGAGGTCAGCGCCAGCAGGTACAGGAGTCCGGCATTCACATCCGCCAGCGCCCCGCCCTCGAAGAACGGCACCACCGCCCAGGCGGCCAGGGCCGGGGCGATCGTCAGTACCGGCGCGCTCAGGAACAGAAAGCGGTTGGCGTTGGTCGGGAGGATGACCTCCTTGGTCAGCAGCTTCAGCGCATCCGCGATCGGCTGCAGCCAGCCCCGCGGGCCGACCCGGTTCGGGCCCACCCGCACGTGGGCGTAGCCAATCACCTTGCGCTCGGCAAAGGTGGTGTAGGCCACGGCCAGCATCAGCGGGATCACGATCAGCTGAATGCCGATCAGGATCTGCATCACGGTCGGCAGGCTGTAGAAGAGGTTCATCATCCAGTCGAACATGTCTTAAGTCCCTCAGGCCCGCGCCAGCGCGACCGTGGTGTTCGGCAGGCCGAGGGCCCCCATCGCCGCGGAGCCCGCGAAGGTCACGGCCAGGCCCGGCGGTACCGAATCGTCCAGCAGCAGGGTCAGTTCCGTCTCGGCCTTGCCCTGACGCAGCCGCACGCGACTGCCGTGGGCATGCCCGCCGGCGGAGTCGGGGTGCACCAGCACGCTCTCCGCCAGTTGCCCCTCGGGGCTGGTCTGCAACGGCTCGGCGCGGCGAAGCAGCGGATCGCCGCTGTAGAGAGCGGCCGCCTGCACGCGCAGAAGGCCCTCGCCGCTGCCGGCCTCGGGCAGTTCCACATGCACCTTGTTCAGGTTGACGCCCGTGTCGAAGCTGGCATCGGCCAGCTGCCCCTTCAGCTCGTCCCGCACCGCAGGCGAGTCGAGATAATCGAAGCCGGCCTGCTCCAGCAGGTTGCCCAGCACACGCCACACCTTCCACCCGGGGCGCGCGTCATCCGGCGTGCGCGCGGCGGCGCGGAAGCTCTGCCAGCGACCCTCGGCGTTCACGAAGGTTCCGGAGTGCTCGAAGCTGGTGGCGATCGGCAGCAGAACATCGGCGACCGCCTCGAGGTCCTCGTTCGCGAAACTGGTGAGTGCGACGACCAGCCCGGCCTGTTGCAGGGCCGCGCGGAAGGCGACCGGGTCGGCGCCGTCACGCCCCGGCTCGAGCCCGGCGATCACGAAGGCGTCGCGGCCCTGTTCCAGCATCGCGGCGGCATCGGCGCCGGCAGTCTCCAGCTCGCGGCCGGCCGGACCGCGATGCGGCAGTACACCCGCGAGCCATGCGCCCCCGGCATTGGCGCCCTGCGGGAGGTAGCCCAGGCTCGCCCCGGTATGCTTGGCGATCCAGCCGGCCAGGGCCCGCAACGTGGAGAAGGCCGGCCCCTGCATCGCGGCAGCCCCGAGCAGGACGTGACCCTGCTTCGCGTCCAGCAGGGCCCGCGCGGCGCGTTCGAAGGCCTCGCGCGTGGCGGGGTCGTCGGTCTCGGCCGCCTTGACGACCTTTTCCAGCTTCTTCGGCAGCGCCTTGCCGGCCGCGGCGATCTGTCCGGCGACCCCGGCCAGCGCCAGCACCTGGTCGTGCGCGTCACCGACCAGCTGGGCCTGCACCGGATAGGTCAGATCCAGCAGCATGTCGTTGATCAGGCTGACCCGGGCACCACGCGAGGCGGCCTTGCGCAGGCGGTGCGCAATCAGCGGCTGCTCGCGACGCGGGTTGCTGCCGACCAGCAGGACGCCATCGGCGTTTTCCAGATCGCCGATCGCGGCACCCAGATAGGGGAACAGCGGCGCTGCGGCCTCGTCGCGGAAATCGCGCTGGTTCACGCGGTGATCGATATCGGTCACACCCATGCCGCGCAGCACCTTCTGCGCGAGATAGTGCTCCTCCAGCGAGAGCGAAGGCGACAACAGGGCGCCGATGCGCTCCGGAGCGACCTCTTTGAGGCCCTCGACCGCATAGCTCAGCGCGGTCTCCCAGGAGACCTCCTGCCACTGGCCATCGACCTTGATGCGCGGACGGGTCAGGCGATCCTCGGCGTACAGGCCCGTGTAGCTGAAACGGTCGCGGTCGGAGATCCAGGTCTCGTTGACGGCCTCGTTCTCGCGCGGGACCACGCGCATCGCGCGGCCGTCATCGGTATGCAAAAACAGGTTGGAGCCCACGGCATCGTGCGGGGCAATGGTGGCGGCCTGGGCATATTCCCAGGCACGCGCGCCATAGCGCGACGGCTTGGCGGTCAGCGCGCCCACCGGGCACAGGTCGATCACGTTGCCCGACAGCTCGTGGGCGACGGTCTTCTCGACGTAGGTGCCGATGCGCATGTGCTCGCCGCGCCCGGTCGCCCCCAGCTCGCGCACCCCGGCGATCTCCTCGCCGAAGCGCACACAACGGGTGCAGTGGATGCAGCGGGTCATCTCGGTCTCGATCAGCGGACCGATGTCCTTGTCCTTCACCACGCGCTTGGCCTCGGTGTAGGTGGACACGCTCTCGCCGTAGCCCATGGCCACGTCCTGCAGCTCGCACTCGCCGCCCTGATCGCAGATCGGGCAATCCAGCGGGTGGTTGATCAGCAGGAACTCCATGGTCCCCTTCTGCGCGCGCAGCGCCAGCGGGGACTGGGTGTACACCTTCATCCCGTCCATCACGGGCGTCGCACAGGCCGGCAGCGGCTTCGGCGCCTTCTCCACCTCCACCAGGCACATGCGGCAGTTGGCCGCCACCGACAGCTTCTTGTGATAGCAGAAGCGCGGGATGCGGATATCGGCATCATCGGCGACGTCGATGAGCATGGCGCCCTTTGGCGCCTCCACCGTACGGCCGTCAATCTCGATGCTGACCAGATCCTGTTTCTGATCCTGACTCATGCTCGATTCCTGATGCGATGGCGCGGTAGAGCGTCAGGCGGCGTCTGCCACCGGGCTCCGGCCGTGCTGGATGTAGTATTCGAATTCGTGGCGGAAGTGCTTGACGAAGCTGCGCACCGGCATGGCCGCGGCGTCGCCCAGGGCGCAGATGGTGTGCCCCTCGATCTTGCTCGCCACGTCGTCCAGGCGTTCCAGGTCCTCGGGACGGCCCTGGCCTTCCACGATGCGGGTCAGCATGCGGTAGAGCCAGCCGGTCCCCTCGCGGCAGGGCGTGCACTGGCCGCAGGACTCGGAGAAGTAGAAACGCGAGATGCGCTGCAGGGCCTTGACCATGTCGGCGGTCTCGTCCATCACGATCACCGCGCCGGAACCCAGCATGGAGCCGGCATGGGCGATGGAGTCGAAGTCCATGTTGGCCTGCAGCATCACGTCGCCCGGGACCACCGGCACCGAGGAGCCGCCCGGGATCACCGCCTTCAGCTTGCGGCCGTTCAGCACCCCGCCGGCCATCTCGAGGAGATCCTTGAACGGCGTGCCCAGCGGGATCTCGTAGTTGCCCGGCTTGTTCACATGCCCGGAGACGGAGAACAGCTTCTCGCCACCCGACTTGGGCACGCCGAGATCCGCGAACCACTGGCCACCATTCCGAATGATGGACGGGATGGACGCCAGCGACTCGGTGTTGTTGATCGTGGTCGGCTTGCCGTACAGACCGAAGTTGGCCGGGAACGGCGGCTTGAAGCGCGGCTGGCCCTTCTTGCCCTCCAGCGACTCCAGCAGGGCCGTCTCCTCGCCACAGATGTAGGCGCCCGCGCCCAGCGACGGGTGGAGATCGAAGTCGACCCCGGACCCGAAGATATCCTTGCCGAGATAACCGGCCTCGTAGGCCTCTTTCAGGGCCGCGGTGAAGCGCGTGTTCACCTCGTCCATGAACTCGCCGCGCATGTAGTTGTAGCCCACGGTCGCGCCAATCGCGTAGCCGGCGATCGCCATGCCCTCGATCAGGGCATGCGGGTTGTACATCAGGATCTCGCGGTCCTTGCAGGTGCCCGGCTCGGATTCGTCCGAATTGCAGACGATGTACTTCTGGCCCGGGGTGTTGCGCGGCATGAAGGACCATTTGAGCCCGGTCGGGAAGCCCGCGCCACCGCGGCCGCGCAGGTTGGAGGTCTTGACCTCCTCGATCACGTCCTCGGGGGCCATCTTGCCCTTGTAGACCTTCTCCAGCGCCTGGTAGCCGCCGACGCTCTTGTAGGTCTCGAGCGAGGCCGGATCGTCCAGGTAGCGGGTCGCAAAGCAGATCTGGTTGGCCATGCTACTTCTCCAGACCGTCGAGGATCTCGTCGACCTTCTCGGGCGTGAGATTCTCGTAGTAGACGTGATCCACCTGCATCATCGGGGCGCCACAGCAGGCCGCCAGGCACTCCTCTTCCATCTTCAGGTAGAACTTGCCGTCCGGCGTGCTCTCGCCGAGCTTGATGCCGAGACGGTTCTCCAGGTGCTCGATGATCTGTTCCGAGCCGCGCAGCATGCAGGAGATGTTGTTGCACACCATGATCGTGTGCTTGCCGACCGGCTCCAGCTCGTACATCGAATAGAACGAGCCCACCTCGTACACCGCGATCGCCGGCAGGCCGAGGTACTCGGCGACGGCGTCCATTTTGGCGGTGGAGAGATAGCCATCCTCGTGCTGCACCGCGCGCAGGGCGCCCAGCACCGCGGAGCGCTTCTGGTCTTCGGGATAGCGCGCCAGCCAGGCGTCGATCTCTTCGCGCTCGTGGTCGCTGAGCTCCACCTTCTTGCCGGCGGGCTTGTGGAAGGCGACGGTTTTCTGTTCGGCAGCCATCAGCGGTCGATCTCCCCGAATACGATGTCCTGGGTCCCGATAATGGCGACCACATCGGCCAGCATGTGGCCGCGCGCCATCTCGTCCAGCGCGGACAGGTGCACAAAGCCCGGCGGGCGAACCTTCAGGCGATAGGGCTTGTTGGAACCATCGGAGACCAGATACACCCCGAACTCGCCCTTCGGATGCTCCACCGCGGCGTAGGCCTCGCCTTCCGGCAGGCACATGCCCTCGGTGAACAGCTTGAAGTGGTGGATCAGGGCCTCCATGTCGGCCTTCATCTCCTCGCGCTTCGGCGGGGTGATCTTGTGATCCTCCAGCAGCACCGGGCCCGGGTTCTGGCGCAGCCAGTCCACGCACTGACGGATGATGCGGTTGGACTGGCGCATCTCCTCGATGCGCACCAGATAGCGGTCGTAGCAGTCGCCGTTAACGCCCACCGGGATATCGAAATCGAGGCGGTCATAGACCTCGTAGGGCTGCTTCTTGCGCAGGTCCCACTCGATGCCGGAGCCGCGCAGCATCGGACCGGTAAAGCCCAGCTGCTTGGCACGGTCGGGATCGACCACGCCGATGCCCACGGTGCGCTGCTTCCAGATCCGGTTGTCAGTCAGCAGGGTCTCGTATTCGTCCACGCAGCCCGGGAAGCGCTCGGTAAAGGCCTCGATGAAGTCCAGCAGCGAGCCCTGGCGAATCCGGTTCAGGTCGTCCACGACCTCCTGGGACTTCCAGGACGACGGCTGATACTTCGGCATCGTGCCCGGCAGGTCGCGCGCGACGCCGCCCGGACGGTAATAGGTCGCGTGCATGCGCGCACCCGAGACCGCCTCGTAGCAGTCCATCAGGTCCTCGCGCTCGCGGAAGGCATACAGGAACACCGCCATCGCGCCGATATCCAGCGCATGCGCACCCAGCCACATCAGGTGATTCAGGATGCGGGTGATCTCGTCGAACATTACCCGGATGTACTGCGCCCGCAGCGGGGCCTCGATGCCCAGCAGCCTCTCCATCGCCAGCACGTAGCCGTGCTCGTTGGCCATCATCGACACGTAGTCGAGACGGTCCATGTAGCCGATGGACTGGTTGTAGGGCTTGCTCTCGGCGAGCTTCTCGGTGCCGCGGTGCAGCAGGCCGATATGCGGGTCGGCGCGCTGCACGACCTCGCCGTCCATCTCCAGCACCAGACGCAGCACGCCGTGGGCGGACGGATGCTGCGGCCCGAAGTTCAGGGTGAAGTTGCGAATCTCAGGCATTCTCGGCTCCTTCGCCCGGCTTCTCGCCCTCGCTGTAGCGATGGTCGTCGCGGATCACCTTGGGCACCAGCACGCGGGGCTCGATGGTCACTGGCTGGTACACCACGCGCGCCTGTTCGGCGTCGTAACGCATCTCGACGTGGCCGATCAGCGGGAAGTCCTTGCGGAACGGGTGGCCGACAAAGCCGTAGTCGGTGAGGATGCGGCGCAGGTCCGGGTGCCCGGAGAACAGGATGCCGAACAGATCGAAGGCCTCGCGCTCGAACCAGTTGGCCGAGGCCCAGACCTCCACCAGCGACTCGATCTCGGGAAATTCCT
Organism: Thioalkalivibrio sp. ALE12; assembly: GCF_000381105.1. Lineage (NCBI taxonomy): Bacteria > Pseudomonadati > Pseudomonadota > Gammaproteobacteria > Chromatiales > Ectothiorhodospiraceae > Thioalkalivibrio > Thioalkalivibrio sp. ALE12. Next base: position 42,900 of record NZ_KB905908.1, read on the forward strand.
CATCGTCCAGCCAGGCCCGCATGCGGACGCGGCGGTTGTGCGCCACCGACAGGAGGTGGGCCACCACGGTAAAGCGCGGCCCGTCCCAGTTGGAATCTTCCGGCGCGTCATCGAAGGTGAAGCGCCCCGAGGTCGCGGCCTCGACTCCCCGGGAGAAGCCCGTATTAGTAGCGGAATCGGTACCCCACTCGTCCTGGCCGTATTCGAGGTAATCCACCCCGCACAGGTCGATCAGGATCTCGAAACCCAGCGCATCACGGAGCTTCTCGCCCGCCTCGCGCCAGGACCCGGGCGTGATATCGACGGTGATCTCGTCGTTCGCCTCGTGCAGGCTTTCCAGGGCATCGCCCAGTTCCGCCCGCAGGGCGTCGATCCAGTTGTCTTGTTCAGCCATCGGAAACCCCGGGTGCGTCAGCGCGCGATGGTGTTCGTGCGCCGGATCTTGTTCTGCAGCTGGATGATGCCGTAGAGCAGCGCCTCGGCCGTCGGCGGGCAACCCGGCACGTAGACATCCACCGGCACGATGCGGTCGCAGCCGCGCACGACGGCGTAGGAGTAGTGGTAGTACCCGCCCCCGTTGGCACAGGAGCCCATGGAGATCACCCAGCGTGGCTCGGGCATCTGGTCGTAGACCTTGCGCAGGGCCGGGGCCATCTTGTTGACCAGGGTGCCGGCGACGATCATCACGTCCGACTGGCGCGGACTGGGCCGGAAGATAATCCCGAAGCGGTCGAGGTCATAGCGCGCCGCACCGGCGTGCATCATCTCCACCGCGCAGCACGCCAGGCCGAAGGTCATCGGCCACAGGGAGCCGGTACGGGCCCAGTTGATGAGCTTGTCCGCCGAGGTCGTGACGAAGCCCTTTTCAAGAACGCCTTCTATTCCCATTCCAGCGCCCCCTTCTTCCACTCGTAAATGAAACCGACCACCAGAATGACGAGAAACAGCGCCATCGCAAGAAGCCCGAACAGGCCAATGGTGTCTAGCGACACTGCCCACGGGAACAGGAAGGCGATCTCCAGATCGAAGATGATGAACAGGATCGCCACCAGGTAGAAGCGCACATCAAACTTGAGCCGCGAGTCCTCGAAGGCCTCGAAGCCGCACTCGTAGGGCGAGTTCTTGGCGGCGTCCGGCTTGCGCGGACCCACCGCCATACCGACGATCAGCGGTACGATCCCGATCACGATGCCCACTGCGATGAACAGCAGGATGGGTAGATAACCTTCCAGCATTTCTCTCTCCCGTACGCCGCCTCTGGCGGGCAGGTTCGCGAGGCGTCGCGTGGATCGGGCGCGCCGGCGAGCCGTTCAGCGTTGCTGGTTGAAAGCGCGGGTACGGACCGCCCTCGTGGAGACGAGACAGGACCGCACACCGGGCACGGAGTCTAGGTGATGCCCAAAAACGGTGTCAAGTATTCGTAATTTTATAAGACGCTGATTTTATTGTTATTTGGCCCGGGCACTCAGGAACAGAGAGCAACCCGGGCCATCCAGAATTTGGTGCAGATGGTGGGACTCGAACCCACACGGCTTGCGCCACTACCCCCTCAAGATAGCGTGTCTACCAATTCCACCACATCTGCCGTTTGGTACAGGTACCCAGGATCAGTCGGGCACGTCGGCCGGCCGGCCGGATTGCGGGGTATCGCCCGCGGGCTCCTGCCCCGGGACCACCTCGCGCGGAAGATCCGGCTGACCGTCACCTTCCACTTCCATGGCCTCCATCTGGTCCAGCAGGCTCTCGGCCTCCGGGCTGGAGGCGGCCAGATAGGCCAGCGTCAGACTGTTCAGGAAGAACACCACCGCCAGAAACGCGGTCGAACGGCTCAGAAAGTTGGCCGAGCCAGCCGCCCCGAACACCGTTGCCGAAGCCCCGCTGCCGAAGGCGGCGCCGGCATCGGCCCCTTTGCCGTGCTGCATCAGGATCAGCGCGATCAGGCCGATCGAGACCGCGACCTGGACAACCAGGAGCAGGCCGTAAATCATGCTGCGACTCGCTCGCCCGCGGCACGGACGATGGCGGTGAACCCGTCGGCATCCAGCGAGGCGCCGCCGATCAGACCGCCGTCGATATCCTCCAGCGCCAGCAGCCCGGATGCATTGTCGGCCTTCATGCTGCCGCCGTAGAGAATGCGCAGCTCCGCGGCGATGCGCGGGTCGCGGCCGGCGACGCGATTACGGATGAAGGCATGCACCTCCTGGGCCTGTTCCGGCGTGGCGGTCAGCCCGGTGCCGATCGCCCAGACCGGCTCGTAGGCCACCACGGCACTGGCGAAGGCCTCGACCCCGGCCGCGTCCAGCACCGCATCCAGCTGCTCGGCCACGACGCTCTCGGTACGGCCACCCTCGCGGTCGTCCTTCTGCTCGCCGACACACAGGATCGGAATCAGGCCGGCCGCCTGGGCCGCAACGAATTTCGCGGCCACCCAGGCACTGTCCTCGTTCTGCCGCTCACGGCGCTCGGAGTGCCCGACGATCACGTAACGGCAGCCGACCTCGGCCAGCATGGCGCCGGCCAGTTCGCCGGTGTAGGCGCCCTTCTCCTCGTCCGAGCAATCCTGGGCACCCACCGCGATGGGGCCGCCCGAGAGGTCGTCGGCGATTTCGGCGAGGTAGACCGCGGGCGGACACACCGCCACGTCCACGCCCCGGATATCGCCCAGGCTGCCCTTCAGGGCGCTCAGGAGCGCGCGGTTCGCGTCCCGCGAACCGTTCATCTTCCAGTTTCCGGCGACCAGCGGCGTGCGCATGCGGATCTTCCTCCTGCGGTCGGACGCACCCCATGGATAGACGGGGTCCGATCATGATGATTAGAGCGGCGGGATGTTACCGGCGCACCGGGAGCAAATCAACCAAGCCGGCACGCGCCACGCCGGCGGCGCCCGGCGCGGGGTGATACCGGGAGAGCCGCCCGCGGGCGCCGAGGGCGTCAGATCGCCGCGCGGATACTGTCGGCGATGCGCTCAGCGGCCGAGCGGGTCTCGTTCGCGTCCTCGCCCTCGACCATCACCCGCACCAGCGGTTCGGTACCCGAGGGACGCAGCAGCACCCGACCGCGCTGGCCCAGCTGACCCTCGACCGCGGCAACCTCCGCGCGTACCGGCTCGGCCTCCAGGCAGCCCGAAGCGGCACCGCTGACGGGCACATTGATCAGGCACTGCGGGAGCTTGGGGATCGCACCGGCCAGCGCCGACAGCGGCTGGCCGGTGCGATGCATCAGGTGGGCGACCTGCAGCGCCGCGACCGTGCCATCACCGGTCGTGGTGTGCTCGAGGCAGACGATGTGGCCCGACCCCTCGCCACCCAGGGTCCAGTCGCGACGCCGGAGCTCCTCCAGCACGTAGCGATCCCCGACCTTCGCGCGCACGAACGGGATGCCGGCGCCATTCAGGGCCTGCTCCAGGCCGAGGTTGGTCATCAGCGTCCCGACCACCCCACCATCGAAGCCCCCGCTCTGCTGCCGCGCCAGCGCCAGGATGCCGAGGATCTGATCGCCGTCCACGACCGTGCCATCGGCATCGGCCAGGATCACGCGGTCACCATCGCCGTCCAGGGCAATCCCGAGGTCCGCCCCGCTGGCGCGCACCTGCGCCGCCACCTTCTCGGGGTACAGGGCGCCCACGCCCTCGTTGATGTTGTAGCCGTCAGGACTCGCGCCAAGGATCTCGACACGGGCGCCCAGCTCCTCGAATACATGCGGGGAGACGTTGTAGGTGGCCCCATGGGCGCAGTCGATCACCACCTTCATGCCGCGCAACTCGGAGCGCGCCGGGATGGCGCTCTTGCAGAACTCCACATAGCGCCCGGCCGCATCGCTGATGCGCACGGCCTTGCCCAGTCGCGCCGCGTCGATCGGCTGCGCCGGCTGATCCAGGCGCGCCTCGATCGCGGCCTCGGTCGCATCCGGCAGCTTGTCGCCCTCGGGCGTGAAGAACTTGAACCCGTTGTCGTGGAACGGGTTGTGCGAGGCACTGATCACGATGCCCGCGGTCGCACGGAAGGTATGGGTCAGGTAGGCGATCGCGGGCGTGGGCATCGGCCCCAGCAGCGCGACATCCAGCCCGGCGGCCGACAGCCCGGCCTCCAGCGCCGACTCGAACATGTAGCCGGACACCCGCGTGTCCTTGCCCACCAGCACCGGGCCCTGGCGCTGGCCGTTCTCGCCCAGCACCTCGCCCACGGCATACCCCAACCGCAGCGCAAACTCCGGCGTCATGGGCCACTCGCCGGTGCGCCCGCGAATCCCGTCCGTCCCGAAATACTTGCCCATCAGTTCCCTCGATTGTCCTGCTCTTCGCCGCCATCCGGCCGCAACTCCGAGTATAGCGCCAGCGCGTCGCGGGTCGCCGAGACGTTGTGCACACGCAGGACACGCGCCCCGGCCTGCGCCGCCAGCATCGCCGCCACGGCACTCCCCGGGTCCCGCTCGGCGACCGGGCGATCCCCCAGCAACTGGCCGATCATCGATTTGCGCGAAACGCCGACCAGCAACGGCAGGCCGGCCCCGGCCAGATGCGGCAGGCCACGAAACAGCGCGACGTTGTGCGCCAGGGTCTTGCCAAAGCCAAACCCCGGGTCTAGCAGGATCTGGCCTCGCGGCACGCCGGCGGCCCGCAATTCGCGCACCCGCTGGTCCAGAAAGGCCGCGATCTCGGTCACCACGTCGTCATAATGCGGCGCACGCTGCATCGACTGCGGCTCGCCCTGCATATGCATCGCGCAAAGCGCCACGCCATCCTCGCGCGCCGCCTCGACCGCCGCCTCCAGGGCCCCCTCGGCTCGGAAGCCGTTGACGTCGTTGAGCAACCCGGCGCCGGCCGCGACCGCCTCGCGCATCAACGCCGGCTTCATCGTATCCACGGACAGCGGCACACCGATTTCCGCGTGCAGCGCCTCGATCACCGGCAGCACCCGGCGGCGCTCCTCCTCCAGTGGTACCGGCTCCGCGCCGGGACGCGTGGACTCACCCCCCACATCGAGGAGATCCGCCCCCTCCGCGACCATGGCGCGGGCGCGCGCCAGGGCCTCTTCGACCCGGGCATATTGCCCGCCATCGGAGAACGAGTCCGGGGTCACATTGAGGATACCCATGATGCGTGGCCGCCCCAGGTCCAGGCGGCGCGCTCCGCATTGCAGCACGGGTGCATCGGTCGGCACGATCATTCTCCTTTGCTACCAACGAAAAAGGCCGCCAGGAAAGGGCCTGGCGGCCTGGGTTCGACGCGTCGGCGGGGGGGCCCGCTCAGGACTGCGGCGCGGGCCCGCCTACAACACCCTTGTTGTCGTCGTCATCACGACCTTCGGAGCCGTCACCCGAGCCACTGGCGTCGGACTCCTCGCCGGCCTGCGCGGTACCGCCGGGGCCGCCGCCGCTGTCCCAGTCGGCGGGTTCGCGGGGTTCGCGCCCGGCCATGATGTCCTCGATCTGCTTGTCGTCGATGGTCTCGTACTTCACTAGTGCCTGGGCCATCGCATGCAGCTTGTCGATGTTATCCACCAGGATCTGCTTCGCGTGCTGGTAATTCGTGTCGATGATCTGGCGCACCTCGGCGTCGATCTCGCGCGCGGTCTCGTCGGACATCGGCTTGGACTTGCCCATCTGCCCGCCCAGGAAGGGATGCCCCTCTTCCTCGCCGTAGTCCAGCGGGCCCAGCTTGTCCGACAGGCCCCACTTGGTGACCATATTGCGCGCGATCTGGGTGGCACGCTCGATGTCGTTGGAGGCCCCGGTGGTCACCTTGTCGTTGCCGAAGATGATCTCTTCCGCCAGCCGCCCGCCGAACAGGCTCGCCAGCTGGCTTTCCAGACGCGTCTTCGAGTGGCTGTAGCGGTCTTCCTCCGGCAGGAACATGGTCACCCCGAGGGCGCGCCCGCGCGGGATGATGCTGACCTTGTACACCGGGTCATGCTCCGGCACCGTCAGGCCGACGATCGCATGCCCGGCCTCGTGATAGGCGGTCAGCTTCTTCTCGTCCTCGGACATCACCATGGACTTGCGCTCGGCACCCATCATGATCTTGTCCTTGGCGCGCTCGAAGTCGGACATATCCACCAGGCGCTTGTTGGCCCGGGCCGCGAACAACGCCGCCTCGTTGACCAGGTTGGCCAGATCCGCCCCGGAGAAGCCCGGCGTACCGCGGGCAATCAGGTCCGGGCGCACATCCTCCGCGATCGGGGTCTTCTTCATGTGGACCTTGAGGATCTGCTCGCGGCCGCGCACGTCCGGCGGCGGCACCACCACCTGGCGGTCGAAGCGGCCCGGGCGCAGCAGCGCCGGGTCCAGCACGTCCGGGCGGTTGGTCGCGGCGATCACGATGACCCCCTCGGTGCCCTCGAAGCCGTCCATCTCGACCAGCAGCTGGTTCAGCGTCTGCTCGCGCTCGTCGTGACCACCGCCCATGCCGGCGCCGCGCTGGCGACCGACCGCATCGATCTCGTCGATGAAGATAATGCAGGGAGCGTGCTTCTTGGCCTCGGAGAACATGTCTCGCACGCGCGAGGCGCCCACGCCGACGAACATCTCGACGAAGTCGGAACCGGAGATGCTGAAGAACGGCACCTTGGCCTCGCCGGCGATGGCCTTGGCCAGCAGCGTCTTGCCGGTACCCGGAGAGCCCACCATCAGCACCCCGCGCGGGATCTGGCCGCCGAGTTTCTGGAACTTGGACGGGTCGCGCAGGAAGTCCACCAGTTCGGTGACCTCTTCCTTGGCCTCGTCGCAGCCGGCCACGTCACCGAAGCCGACCTTGACCTGGTCCTCCGACATCAGCTTGGCCTTGGACTTGCCGAAGGACATCGCGCCCTTGCCGCCGGCGCCACCGCCCTGCATCTGGCGCATGAAGTAGATCCACACGGCGATCAGCAGCAGGATCGGGAACCAGCTGATCAGGATGCTCATCAGCAGGGAACGCTCGGCCTCCTCGTGGGCATTGACCTCCACATTGTTCTGCAGCAGGTCGCCAATCAGGCCCGGGTCGTTCGGATTCACCGTGGTGAATCGCTGGCCTTCCAGCGTGGTGCCCTCGATCTTCTCGCCCTTGATGGTCACGTTATCCACGCGACCGCCCTGCACATCGCGGATGAACTCGGAGTAGGTAATGCTCCGCACATCCTGCGTCTGCTGCTGTGGGCCGAAGTTGTTGAAGACAGACATCAGGACGACGGCAATCACCGCCCAGATGATCAGGTTCTTGGCCAGACCGTTCAAAACGACACCTCGAAAAACATCAATCGTCAGTTGCAGGCAGCTTTACACATCCCGGGGCTCGCGTGCCAATACATACACTTCCCGTGACCGAGGCCGCGAGGCCTTCGGTTTGCGCACCTTGACCGAGCGAAACCGGCGGCGCACCTCGGCCAGGTAGGCATCGGAACCTTCGCCCTGAAACAGCTTGACCAGAAAAGCCCCCCGGGGGTTCAGAATCTGGGTGGCCAACTCCAGCGCCAGTTCACACAGATGGATGGAACGCGGCTGATCCACGGCATCCGTACCGGTCAGGTTGGGGGCCATATCGGAAAGCACAAGGTCGGCCGGCTCGTCCCCGAGCGCGCTCAGGATCGCATCCAGCACGGCGTCCTCGCGGAAGTCGCCGGTCACGATCTCCGCGCCCGGCACGGGATCCATGGGCAGGATATCGGTCGCGACCAGGACCCCTTTGCGCCCGATTTTCTGCGCGGCGTACTGGGTCCAGCCGCCCGGCGCCGCACCCAGGTCCACCACGCGCATCCCGGGCTTCAGCAGCCGGTCGCGCTCGTCGAGCTCCTGCAGCTTGTAGACCGCGCGCCCGCGGTAGCCCTCCTGCTGGGCCCGCTGGACGTAGGGGTCATCGAAATGTTCCTTCAGCCAGCGCTGGCTGGAGCGGCTACGCTTGGGCATGCCCGATCCTTGCGCCGGCACTCGGCGTGCTACAATTTTGGCTTTCCAACACCGAAAAACGGCCTCCCGTGAATCTGACCGACGCGCAACGCCGCCACCTGCGCAGCCTCGCCCATCCCCGCAAACCCGTCGTGACCATTGGCCGCAACGGGCTGACCGACGCGGTGCTGGCGGAACTGGAACTGGCGCTCACCCACCACGAACTGGTCAAGATCAAGGTGAATATCGGGGATCGCGAGGCCCGCAACGGGGCCGTCGAGGAACTGTGCGAGCGCACCGGCGCCGAGCGGATTCAGCGCATCGGTCATGTCGCCACCCTGTTCCGGCGCAACCCGGAGGACCCGAAGGTCTCGCTGGACCCGGCCTGACAGCCGGATACGGCGGCGTCAGTTGACGTAGCGGACCTCCAGGATCTCGTACTCCGTCTCCCCGCCCGGGGCCTGCACGGTGACCACATCGCCCTCTTCCTTACCGATCAGCGCCCGCGCGATTGGGGAAGACACCGAGATCATGTTGTTCTTGATGTCGGCCTCGTCCTCGCCCACGATCTTGTAGGTCACCTGGCGCCCGTCCTCGGTCGCCTCCAGCACCACCGTGGTGCCGAACACGACCTTGCCGGTCTGCGGCAGGGCCGTGACGTCGATGATTTGGGCATTGGAGAGCTTCGCCTCCAGCTCGCGGATGCGGCCCTCGATGAAGCTCTGCTGCTCGCGCGCGGCGTGATACTCGGCGTTCTCCTTGAGGTCACCATGCTCGCGCGCCTCGGAGATCGCGTTGACCACGCGCGGGCGGTCCTCGCCCTTCAGCTTCTTCAGCTCTTCCTTCATCTTTTCCGCGCCAGTCACGGTCAAGGGCGTCTTGTTCATGCGCTTTTCCCTCCGAGATTTTCCTGGTGGAGGTCCTGCAGCCGGAAGACGTCGTTCGCCCCCAGATGATCCAGGGCCTGCACGGTGGCCTTGGCCCCAGCAATGGTGGTGGTATAGCCCACCTTGTGCATCAGCGCCTCGCGGCGGATGGTGTAGGAGTCGGAGGTCGACTGCTTGCCCTCCACGGTGTTGATGATGAAGCTGATCTCGTCGTTCTTGATCATGTCCACGATATGCGGACGACCCTCGGTGACCTTGTTCACGCGGGTCACCGCGATCCCGGCCTCCTCCAGCACGTTCGCCGTGCCCCGGGTGGCCAGAACCTCGAAACCCAGCTCGACCAGGCGGCGCGCGACTTCACCCACCAGCGGCTTGTCGATCTCGCGCACGGACACGAAGGCCTTGCCGGTGGACGGCAGCAGCACGCCCGCCCCCAGCTGGCTCTTGGCGAAGGCCTCGGCGAAGCTGCGACCGACCCCCATCACCTCGCCGGTGGACTTCATCTCCGGCCCCAGGATCGGGTCCACGCCCTGGAACTTGGCGAACGGGAACACCGATTCCTTTACCGAGTAGTAATCGGGGTAGACCGCATCGCCCACGCCCTGCTCGGGCAGGGTCTGCCCGGCCATGCAGCGGGCGGCAATCTTGGCCAGCGGCCGGCCGACGCTCTTGGAGACATACGGCACGGTGCGCGAGGCGCGCGGATTGACCTCCAGCACGTAGATATCGTCGCCCTTGATCGCGAACTGGGTGTTCATCAGGCCGACGACCTTGAGCCCCAGCGCCATCTTGCGCACCTGCTCGACCATCTCGTCCTGTAGCGCCATCGACAGCGAGAACGGCGGCAGCGAACAGGCGGAGTCGCCCGAGTGCACGCCGGCCTGCTCAATGTGTTCCATGATCCCGCCGATGATCACGTTCTCGCCATCCGAGATGGCATCGACATCAACCTCGATCGCGTCATCCAGGAAGCGGTCCAGCAGCACCGGGGCATCGTTGGAGACGGACACCGCGTTCTGCATGTAGCTGCGCAGGTCCTCGCGGTCGCGCACGATCTCCATCGCGCGGCCACCGAGCACGTAGGACGGGCGCACCACCAGCGGGTAGCCGATCTCGTCGGCCAGCTTCTCCGCCTCTTCCTCGCTGCGCGCGGTGCGGTTCGGCGGCTGCTTGAGTCCCAGCTTGTTCAGCAGGGCCTGGAAGCGTTCGCGGTCCTCGGCCAGGTCGATCGAGTCCGGGCTGGTGCCGATAATCGGTACCCCGGCCGCCTCGAGATCCCGCGCCAGCTTCAGCGGGGTCTGCCCGCCGTACTGCACGATCACGCCGGCCGGGTTCTCGGTCGCCACGACCTCCAGCACGTCCTCCAGGGTCAGCGGCTCGAAGTACAGCCGATCCGAGGTGTCATAGTCGGTGGAGACGGTCTCCGGGTTGCAGTTGACCATGATGGTCTCGTAGCCGTCCTCGCGCATCGCCAGCGCCGCGTGCACACAGCAGTAGTCGAACTCGATGCCCTGGCCAATACGGTTCGGCCCGCCGCCCAGGACCATGATCTTCTGTTTGTCGGTCGGTTCCGCCTCGTTCTCCTCTTCGTACGATGAGTACATATAGGCGGTGGTGGTCGCGAACTCGGCCGCGCAGGTATCCACCCGCTTGTACACCGGGCGCACGCCTAGGCCGTGGCGGTGCTTGCGCACGGCCTTTTCCGTCTCGTTGAGGATCGTCGCCAGGCGCAGGTCGGAGAAGCCGCGCTGCTTCAGGCGGTACATCTCCTCGGCCTTGATGTCGCCCAGGATGCGGTCGCGCAGGCCCTTCTCGACGTCCACCAGTTCCTGGATCTGGGCCAGGAACCAGGGGTCGATCGCGGTCAGGTCGAAGATGTCCTGGATCGAGAAGCCGGCGCGGAAGGCGTCGGCCACGTACAGCACCTGCTCCGGGCTGGGGTTGGCGAGCCGGGTGCGCAGCTGATCGACCACGTCGTCGGCATCCAGGTCAATGCGCTCGTCGAGACCGTCCATGCCGGTCTCCATCGAACGCAGCGCCTTCTGGAACGACTCCTGGAAGGTGCGGCCGATGGCCATCGCCTCGCCCACCGCCTTCATCTGCGTGGTCAGCCGCGCCTCGGCCTGCGGGAATTTCTCGAAGGTGAAGCGCGGGATCTTGGTGACCACGTAGTCGATGGACGGCTCGAACGAGGCCGGGGTCAGCCCGCCGGTGATCTCGTTTTTCAGCTCGTCGAGGGTGTAGCCCACCGCCAGCTTGGCCGCGACCTTGGCGATCGGGAAGCCGGTCGCCTTGGAAGCCAGCGCGGAGGAACGCGACACCCGCGGGTTCATCTCGATCACGATCATGCGCCCGTTCTCGGGGTTGATCGCGAACTGCACGTTGGAGCCACCGGTTTCCACGCCGATCTTGCGCAGCACCGCCAGCGAGGCGTCGCGCATGATCTGGTATTCCTTGTCGGTCAGGGTCTGCGCCGGGGCCACGGTGATCGAGTCCCCGGTGTGGATCCCCATCGGGTCCAGGTTCTCGATGGAGCAGATGATGATGCAGTTGTCCGCCTTGTCGCGGACCACCTCCATCTCGAACTCCTTCCAGCCCAGCGCGGACTCCTCCAGCAGCACCTGGTTGACCGGCGAGAGGTCGAGCCCATTCTTGACGATGTACTCGAACTCCTCGCGGTTGTAGGCGATACCGCCGCCCGAGCCGCCGAGGGTGAACGACGGCCGGATGATCACCGGAAAGCCGATCTTCGGCTGGACCTCCTGCGCCTCCTCCCAGGAGTGCGCGAGCATCGCGGTCGGAGTGTCCAGACCGATATCGGCCATCGCCGCCTTGAAGTGATCGCGGTCCTCGGCCATGTCGATCGCCGCCTCGTTGGCGCCGATCATCTCCACCCCGAACTTCTCGAGCACGCCTTCCTTCGACAGGTCCAGCGCGCAGTTCAGCGCGGTCTGACCGCCCATGGTCGGCAGCACCGCATCCGGGCGCTCCTTCTCGATGATCTTGGCGACCGTCTCCCACTCCACCGGCTCGATGTAGGTGGCATCCGCCATCTCCGGGTCGGTCATGATCGTCGCCGGGTTGGAGTTCACCAGGATCACCCGGTAGCCCTCCTCGCGCAGGGCCTTGCAGGCCTGGGCGCCGGAGTAGTCGAACTCGCAGGCCTGGCCGATCACGATCGGGCCGGCCCCGAGGATCAGGATGCTCTGGATGTCGGTACGCTTGGGCATGTGACGGCTCTCGCAGGCTGTCGATATCGGAAATTCGGGAGGAGGAGCTTTAGCGACGCGCGGCGCGCATCATCTCGACGAAGTCGTCGAACGCCGGGGACACGTCGTGGGGGCCCGGGCTGGCTTCGGGGTGTCCCTGCAGGCTGAAGGCCGGGCAGTCGGTGCGGGCGATCCCCTGCAGCGTGCCGTCGAACAGCGACCGGTAGGTCGGCGTCAGCGTATCGGGCAGGTTGTCCTCGTCGATCGCAAAGCCGTGATTCTGCGACGAGATCATCACCCGCCCGCTTTCCTCGTGGCGGATCGGGTGGTTCGCCCCGTGATGGCCGAACTTCATCTTCACGCTCTTGCCGCCGCTGGCAATGCCCAGCAGTTGGTGCCCGAGGCAGATACCGAACAGCGGCAGCTTGCGCTCGCAGATGTCGCGGATCGCATCGATCGCGTAGGTGCAGGGCTCGGGGTCGCCTGGGCCGTTGGACAGGAACACCCCGTCGGGTTTCAGCTCCATGACCTCGGCCACCGGAGTCTCGGCCGGCACCACGGTCACGCGACAACCCCGGTCCGCCAGCTTGCGCAGGATGTTCTGCTTCATGCCGAAGTCGTAGGCCACCACATGAAATTCAGCCTGCTCCGGGTCCACCCGGGCCGGCTCTTCGCCGAGCTGCCAGGTGCCCTCCAGCCATTCGTAGCGGCTGCGCGTGGTGACCTCGCGCGCCAGGTCCATGCCCTTGATGCCGGGAAACTCGCGCGCGGCGGCCAGGGCCGCTTGCTCGTCCACCTCACCGGCCTGGATGCAGCCGTTCAGCGCGCCCTTCTCGCGCAGAATGCGGGTCAGTTTGCGGGTATCGATCCCGCTGATCGCCACGATGCCGTGGCGCAGCAGGTAATCCGGCAAGGATTCGCGCGAGCGCCAGTTCGACACCAGCGGCGGCAGGTCACGGATGATCAGCCCGGCCGCATGGGCGCGGGCGGACTCGTCATCCTCCGGATTGGTCCCGGTGTTGCCGATATGCGGATAAGTCAGCGTGACCATCTGCCGGTGGTAGGAGGGATCCGTGAGGATCTCCTGATAACCGGTCATCGCGGTGTTGAACACCACCTCGCCGACCGTCTGGCCCTGGGCGCCAATCGCCTGACCATGAAACACAGTGCCATCTTCCAGGACGAGCAGAGCGGGCGCGGACACAGGGGACCTCCGGATGGTCTGGGTCGGGGCCGCCAGGCGGTTCGCCGGCGGCGGTACTGCGATCGATTCGGGTCTTTGACCCGGCCTCGCCCGCACCGTTTCAACAGGGAAAGGGCCCTGCTATGGGCAACGGTTCGGTGCTCGCGGGACGGGTACGGATACGCCTTCAAGTGTACGCGAGCGCCGCGCGCGGCGTCCAACGAGATGCCCGCTTGCGACGTCATCCGCCTCTCCGCTCCAGCCTGGCGATCCCTAACTCTTGGGCGTTGATGGCTGGCCCCCGTTCGTCACCCGGTGTTTCGCCTGCCTTGTTGTGGCTGGCCCTGGCTCGGCCTCGGGTGTTTACGGTGCCTTCGGTCCGCAACCTGCCGTGCGCTGACTCGCCAGCGCGCCGCGAGGTCCTTTCTTGCTTGCCCAAGAAAGGACCCAAAGAAGGGCACCCGGATTCCGCCCGGGAACCTCGCTCCGGACGTGCTGGGCCGGCGGCGCTGAACTCGCCGCGCCTTCGGCTCCGCTCAGACATCCAGCGCCTTCTCCCGGCCCACCACGCCCTCCGCGAGGGGCTCCATACGGGAGGGGAAGGTCAAAACCGAACGTATCCCCACCTTTACGCCTAACCATAGGCAACGCCGTCCGAAGGCCCCCGGCGCCCGCTGCGCGGGCGCGGCACGCAACGGCCAACGGCCGAGCGTGCCCAAGATGTGCGAAGACCTAGCCATCCTCCACTGGCACGACCGTCGGGACGGCCGTTGTTTGGACCTGCCTCCCCGTTGTCGTCGCGCCGAGCGGAGAGGGTTTTCGCGGGAGACAAGGCGCTGGATGTCTGAGCGGAGCCGCAGGCGCAGCGAGTTCAGCGCCGCCCGCGAAAACCCTCGAAGCGAGGGAAGCCCCGGACCGCGCAGCGGGCCGGGGTCGCGGCAGTCGGGCGTGTTTCTTGGTTACTTCTTTGCACGAGCAAAGAAGTCACTCGGGGCGCGCTGGCGAGTCAG